>NZ_JAOTPL010000001.1:0-347835 GCF_025631005.1 Haoranjiania flava | reverse complement strand
CAAACCGGAATATATGGAAGATTTTGGTTCCTATAATTTTGAAATAAAGTGGGTAACCCCGCTAAATAGAACATCGTCAGATCAGATTTTTAGTAGTGGTCAATACGCTGGCCAGTGGCGAACAGGGGCTGCCCAATAATATAGTACAGGTATTGTTGCAGATATAATTGTAGATTGGGATAATGATAATTAAACAACAAAGTCTAAACCAGGAATCAAAAAGTAAAAGCCGGAATGCAACATGCGCTGGAAGAGATCATCAATAGAAGATCTTACGAAATAAAAAGAACTGCACATATTCATCTCATAACATTGTTTTGGGAGATAGGCTGTATGCTGAAAACTTTTATCCAAAAACCAGAAAAGGCACGATCCGCGAAGGAAGCTGTACTTAAGTTATCAAAAAATTAATAGCAGCGTATGGCGCCTGTTTCGCTGTGAAAGAGTTAAGCAGAATGCAGCAGTTTGCAGAAAAATTTCCTGATTTTTCATTCGTTCAAAAATATATTCCTTTATTAAGTTGGGCGCATCTGCGTATTTTACTTGATGTTGAAAATGATATGGCAAGCGCGTATTATTTATCCGTTATGTTGCAACAAAGTCTGGATATAAGGCAACTAAAAAAGATTTCAGAGAATCTGTTTGAGCAGGTTTTTAATGATGGCCTGGAAGCGGATAAAATTAAGTCGCACATCAAACAGGAATACGCGGCTTTAGATAAAGCGCTGGCGAATGCAGCTTTAGTAAAATTAAATGATGCCTGCAAGCCTGATCTTTTTAAAAAGTCATTTTCACAATATCATGCACTGTTAAAAGGTAGCGGTAATACCAGAATGCCACAGGCAGAAGATGATTTATATAAGGCTGTGTCTGCATTAATAGAAGAGCACAGAGTCAGCCGGATTAGCGCATTCAATTTAATGCTGAATATGCTGTATTGGGAAGTTGAAAACAGTTGAATAATAACAATGAACAAATATGCTTAGCGAAAGCAGGCAATGTCTTAACGAAATACTATAAGAGTTTTTCAGAAGAGCAATTGACGGCTATGGTACAATTTGCTAAGTTGTTTCCTGATGTAGAAGGCGCTGTATATGTATCAAACATGATCGGCTGGGAGTATATTTTAAAGTTATTATCTTTAAATGACGCGAAGGCAATATATTTTTATATAAAACAAATAGTAGAAAATAAACTAAGTTTAAGCGCCCTGGAACAGATGATTACAGAGAAAACTTTTGAGCACAGGGAGCATCCGGAAAGCGCGTACTTATTGAATTATAAAACTATGGTAAGCAACAGGGCAGCAAAGAAAGGAAACCGGGTTCAGCATATCAAAATAACAGACTATGAATATGAACAGAAAGGATATTTTACAGGCAATCTATTGGAAAGCCAATATCTTATTGATTTTGTAAATGGCAGGTAATAATGCATGGGATTGCTTTATCAACAACCAATTATTATATTGATTACAACATCTGGATAACCACGTTAAGGATGCCTAATATTAGAATTATAATCATGATCAAATTAAAGGAGATGCATACTGCTTCTATACTCATTAGGCAACAATAATTTTTTCTGCTATTTTTACGTGAAAATCATTATTCTATGAGAAAGTTGCTCTCTGTTGCTTTTTTGCTTTTTATTTTCTCTGCCAATGCACAGCTTGAAGATATCCGTGAAGACATTATTGTCACCTCATCTTCAGACACTTCCTGGAAGCAGCAATACCGCGAGTCTCCCGAAAAGATTAACGCACTGGTGCATACCAAACTCGATTTAAAATTTGATTACAGCAAATCATACGTGATCGGTAAAGCATGGTTAACGCTGAAGCCCTATTTCTACCCTACAGACAGCCTTACACTGGATGCCAAAGGAATGGATATACAGGAAGTGAGCCTTTTCGCAAATGGTAAAGACACACCCTTGAAATATGCTTACGATAAAAAACAGCTGAGGATCAGCCTGGGAAGAACTTATAAAAACGACCAGACATATACCATTGCCATAAAATACATTGCCAAGCCGGATGAACTTCCCAAAGGTGGCGGCAGCTCTGCAATCACAGATGATAAAGGTTTGTATTTCATCAACCCCAAAGGGGAAGATAAAAATAAGCCTACGCAGATCTGGACGCAGGGCGAAACCGAGCACAACAGCGCCTGGTTCCCGACCATTGATAAGCCTAACCAGAAAACAACCCAGGAGATCACGCTTACAGTGCCAGGTAAATACGTAACTTTATCCAACGGGTTAATGACTGCTTCTAAAAAAAATACAGACGGTACCCGCACAGATACCTGGAAGATGGACCTGCCACATGCGCCGTATCTTGTTTTTATCGGCGTGGGTGATTTTGCCGTGATAAAAGATAAATATAAAAACATCCCGGTAGACTACTACGTAGAAAAAGAATACGCGCCATACGCTAAACAAATTTTCGGGCTTACACCTGAAATGATGGCTTTCTTCTCTAAAAAAACAGGCGTGGAATATCCCTGGCCAAAATATGCACAAATGGTGGGAAGAGATTTCGTGAGCGGCGCCATGGAGAATACTACTGCCACGCTGCACCGCGAATCGGCACAGCAGAATGCGCGGGAGCTGGTAGATGGCAACGTGTGGGAAGATGTGATTGCACATGAGCTATTTCATCATTGGTTTGGCAACTATGTTACTGCAGAGAGCTGGAGCAACCTGACCATGAATGAGAGCTTTGCCAATTACAGCGAGTACCTATGGCGCGAGTACAAATACGGAAAAGAATCTGCCGATGCTCACTTGCACGAAGACTTCCAGGGTTACCTTATGGGCGGCAACTTCAGAAAAAATCTTGTACGCTTTCACTACAGCAATAACGAAGATATGTTTGATGCCGTCAGCTACAACAAGGGCGGCAATATCCTGCATATGTTGCGCCACCTCATTGGCGATGATGCCTTCTTTACTTCGCTCAACAGGCTGCTGGTAAAACATAAGTTCGGCAGCGTAGAAGCGCACGATCTCCGGCTGGCAATAGAAGAAGTTACCGGAAAGGATATGAACTGGTTTTTCAATCAATGGTATTATGGCAACGGTCATCCGCAACTGGATATTTCCTATGCATACCAGCCGAATACAGTTACGGTAACTATTGAGCAAAAACAAAAAAATGCACCCGTTTTCAGGCTCCCGTTGGATATAGATATACACGAACCCGGTAAAAAAACAAGGCATCGCGTGTGGATGGATAAAGCCCGCCAGGCATTTACTTTTCCTGTAACCCAAAAGCCGCAACTGGTAAATGTAGATGCAGAGAAAATACTGGTAGCCACCAGCAATGATCAGAAAACTTTGGAACAGTATATTTACCAGTACAAAAATGCAGGCAATTTCCAGGACAGGAGGGAGGCGGTGGAATACGCCCTCAACAACATCAGGCAGGCAGGAGCGCTGGACTTTCTGGTCAACAGCGGCATGACAGATCCAAGTTATGTGATCCGCAAGTACATTCTTTACAGCATAGATCCCAAAATGCTCAACGAAGCAGCCTATGCCAAAATAGAAAATATGGCGCGTACAGATAAGCATCGGCCTACGCGTGCTGCGGCAATTGATATACTGAGTTATACACGCAATCCGAAATACGAACCTGTGTTTCTTGCCAATGTAAATGATTCTTCCTACAGCGTTTCGGGTGCAGCCTTGCAGGCGCTTTCAATGGTAAACAAAGAAAAGGCTATATCCTTATTGCCGGAATTGAAGAAAGATGCCAAAGGAAAACTTAAAGTTGCTATTGACAGGTTAGATATGCTCAACAGGACAGAGGCAGACTTTGATGAGGTATTTAATGACTATAAAGAGATGCGCAATATGAGCGATAAGGCAGAGTACACTTTTGATTTTATGGCTTACATGCTCAGCCTTACAGATGCTGATAAATTCAAATCGGCTTTAGATGAGGTATTGAAATTTACGGAAACAATAGCTGGCAATTACCCTTCTTACAAAGAAGCCGTCTACAACTTTTTGAAAGAGATGGCAAAGCAGAAGCTGATAAAAAAAGCATCAGCTCCCGACCCGGCGGCTATACAGCAACAGATAGATTATATCCATAGTAAAATAAAGTAATTACCACTGCCGCGTTGCCGGCGTTTGGCGTAATTTTAAACACATAGTTTTCTTTATTTCTATATTTTGATGTAATTTCACGCCTCGAATTAAACTAACGGTTTGCAACTAAAATAAAATTATTATGGCTGAAGTGATAAAAATGCCCCGCCTGAGTGATACTATGACTGAAGGCGTTATTGCTGCGTGGCACAAAAAGGTAGGAGACCCGGTTAAAAAAGGAGACCTTTTGGCAGAAATAGAAACCGATAAAGCTACCATGGAACTGGAAAGCTACCAGGATGGAACCATACTTCACCTGGCTGGCCCTGACGGTACAAAAATTATGGTAGATGATCTCTTGGCAATAGTGGGCAAGGAAGGCGAAGATGTTTCTGCATTAGTAGGCGGAGGCGGCGCAAAAACAGCTCCGGCGCAAAAGGCAGAAGCGCCTGAACAGGAAACTTCAGCACAGCCACAACCCGAAACAAAAACAGCGCCGGCAACATCCGGATTGGATATTGCTGCCATGGACGAAGTGGTGCTGATGCCACGCCTGAGCGATACTATGACAGAAGGCGTTATTGCTGCATGGAGAAAAAATGTTGGCGAAGACGTGAAGAAAGGCGACGTGCTGGCAGACATAGAAACAGACAAGGCCACTATGGAGCTGGAAAGCTACAAAGATGGCAAACTGCTCTACCAGGGAGCAGAAGAAGGCGGAACAATAAAAGTAAATGACCTGCTTTGTGTGATCGGAAAAGAAGGCACTGATGTAGACGCTATAGTAGCTGCATCCAAAGGCGGTGGCGAAGCTGCTGCACAGCCGGAAGTGCCAGCCCAACAACCGGCTTCACAGTCAGCATCTCAGCCTGCAGCAGCGGCGGAAACTGCACAACCGCAACAAGCCCAACAGCCGCAAGTGGTAAACGAGGGAAGGATTTTTGCTTCTCCCCTGGCTAAAAAAATTGCAGAAGAAAGAGGCATAGACCTGAAATATGTAAAAGGCAGCGGGGACAATGGCCGTATTGTAAAAAGCGATATTGAAAATTACACACCAACTGCACAGCCTGCAGCTCAGCAAGCTGCAACAGCTTCACAGGCTCAGCCGGCTGTTGCCGCAGCGCCTGCCGGGCAGGAATCTTTTGAAGAAGTTCAGGTAAGCCAGATGCGTAAAACCATTGCACGCAGGCTTTCTGAAAGCAAATACACCGCGCCGCACTTCTACCTCACTATGTCTATTAATATGGACAATGTGGTAGCTGCACGCCCAAGACTCAACGAAAAAGCAAAAGACTATAAGATCAGCTTTAACGACATTGTGTTAAAAGCTGTGGCAGTAGCTTTGAAAAAGCATCCTGCTGTAAACAGCAGCTGGAGAGGCGATACCATCCGGGTAAACCATCACGTAAACATCGGCGTGGCCGTAGCTGTGCCTGACGGGCTGCTGGTGCCCGTAGTGAGATTTGCAGATACAAAATCACTCACAGAGCTCTCAGCAGAAGTGAAAGAATTTGCACAGAAAGCCAAAGATAAAAAATTGCAACCATCAGATTGGGAAGGAAGTACATTTACGATTTCCAACCTGGGCATGTTTGGTATAGAGCAATTTACCGGCATTATCAACTCACCGGATGCCTGCATCCTGGCAGTGGGCGGCATTAGCGAAGAGCCGGTTGTCAGGAACGGCCAGATAGTGGTGGGCAACATCATGAAAGTAACCCTTAGCTGCGACCACAGGGTAGTAGATGGCGCCAGCGGCGCTGCCTTCCTGCAGACATTGAAAGAGTTGCTGGAAGAGCCCTTGAGAATCTTATTGTAAAAAAATAATACTATACTAAACAGGCTGTCGCATTTTAGCGGCGGCCTGTTTGTTTTTTGCCTGGCAATTATTGCCAGTTAAGGTCTACTGCTTTGATCAACACATTGCCGCCGGCATCTTTCAGCATCAGGTAATGGCCTTTCGTCTGGTAGGATGTTACTTTCTCCAACAGCGCAATGTAAGCTTCTTCCATGGCAATATTCTCACACATCATCTTGGTCCTGCCGATATTGGTGAAGCTGAGATTATTGCCGGAAAGCCTGTATTCAAAAAATATCCGGTTGCAACCAACACCCGAGAAGGCTTTATGTTCTTTGGCAGCGCCGGTGAAATCTATAAAACCTTTTGTTTGCAGCACTTCAGCATCGGAAAAGCCCTGTATGCTTTGCAGCCGCCACTTTTGCATAAGATGGCTGCTTGTTCCTGCCGATTGAATGTTTGCGCAGCCGTACAGCATAATGCCGGAAACTGCTATTGCCAAAACCATCATTAATTTTTTCATCATAAAACATTTTATAACCCTGACTGCAAAATCTTAGCCATTTTAAACTGTTGATTTTTTTAAAACAAAATTTTACAAGTAGCTTTGCCCCGTATGGATATTATCCTGAAATATTTCTCTGATTTTAGTGAAGAACAGTTGCGCCAGATGCAGGCGCTGAAAGCATTGTACCAGGAATGGAATGCAAAGATCAACGTGATCTCCCGAAAAGACATGGACAACTTTTACGAGCACCATGTGTTGCATTCACTGGCAATAGCTGCAGCCGTTGAGTTTCAGCCCGACACAAAGGTGATTGATATTGGTTGCGGCGGCGGGTTTCCCTCCGTGCCGCTGGCTGTTTATTTTCCTGAAGCGGAGTTCCTGGCGGTGGACAGCATCAATAAAAAATTAACGGTATTAAAAGAGGTGGCTGCCGCAGCGGGGCTAAAGAACATTACTACGCAGCATACCCGTGCGGAAGAGATCAAAAACAGAAAATTCGACTTTGCCGTATCCCGGGCGGTGGCCCCCCTGAAAGATTTGTGGAGATGGAGTAAACCCTTGCTGAAAAAGGGTATGAACGGGGAAGTTGCCAATGGCTTGCTGTGCCTGAAGGGCGGCGACCTGGCACAGGAGATTTCTGAAAGCAATGTACGCCCGCATGTTATGAACATACATGCTATTTTCCCCGAAGATTTTTTTGCAGAAAAATATTTGCTGCATGTAAAAGCATAACTAATTAAAAACACAATCATGTCAACACTACAGAACGCCTTAGATGAATTTGAAAACAACACAGCAATTCCGGGGATTGACCCTGAAAGAAAAGTTTTCCTGGATCAGGTATATGTAAACAAAGACTCAGACGACCTGGTAGCTGTGCGCACCATCGGCAGAAAAGATATGGAAGGCGTAGTGCTTGCAGGCATTGACAACAGTGGCACCTATACTGCCATATTGCTCACCTTCGTAAAAAAAGAAAATGTCTGTGCCTTGCAGGTAATATCCATGTCGGAAAATTTTATGCCCGATGAGAACCTGGCATTCGGCATTTCACTCGACAACGACGAGAAGATGCTGTTTGATTTTACCCACCAGATGGTGCCGGTAGACGGCACAAGCTATTTTGCCAATTTTGTGCAGCTTACCGATAAAACTATGTCGGATTTTATCAGCCACAACATTGTGCACTGGCAATTTCTCAATAAAAAAACCAATGATGTGCTAACAAGCGATTTCAATGCACAGGCCGACGCTATTTTACCTGAAAAAGAATCGCAATACCTGTTGCGGAGAATAGCTTATGAAATAGCAAAGTTCGAAGTAGTGGATTAACAATGCCTGTCACCGCGAATTTCAATTTTTTTTAGCAAAAAAAATCAAATACTTTTGCACGACCTCTCTGTAAAAAAGGCAATAGAGTTTTGCCTTTCTTTCGGGTCATTTTTATTTGAATAGCATCTACCAAAAAAAGAAAATTTTTATGGCAAAGTATATTTTTGTTACAGGTGGCGTAACAAGCAGTCTTGGAAAAGGAGTTATAGCCGCATCGCTGGCTAAATTGTTACAGGCACGTGGTTTCAGAGTTACTATTCAAAAATTTGATCCGTACATCAATGTGGACCCCGGCACACTGAACCCCTACGAGCATGGCGAATGCTACGTTACGGAAGACGGCGCAGAAACAGACCTGGATCTCGGCCACTACGAGCGGTTCCTGAATATTCATACTTCTCAGGCCAACAACGTTACTACCGGCCGCATCTATCAAACGGTGATCAACAAAGAAAGAGAAGGCGCTTACCTCGGCAAAACTGTACAGGTGATCCCCCACATCACAGATGAGATCAAACGCAGGATGCTGCTGCTTGGACAGGACGGACGGTACGACATTGTAATAACAGAGATCGGCGGTACGGTCGGCGACATTGAGAGCCTGCCTTTCGTGGAGTCTATACGCCAGCTTCAATGGGAGCTTCCCGACGAGGATGTATGCGTGGTACACCTTACGTTAGTGCCATACCTGAAAGCTGCCAAGGAACTAAAAACAAAGCCTACACAGCATTCGGTAAAAATGATGAGTGAAGCGGGCGTACACCCCGATATTATTGCCTGCCGCACGGAAGAATCATTAAGCAACGACATTAAAAGAAAAATTGCACTCTTCTGCAATGTGAAGCAGGAAGCTGTGATAGAAGTAATGGACGCCTCATCTATCTACGAAGTGCCATTAACCATGCTGCGTGAAAAGCTGGATGTGATCTGCCTGAAGAAATTAAACATCACAGAATACAAAGAGCCGCAACTTGACAAGTGGAAAGCATTTTTAGACCAGATAAAATATCCCAAAAGCAAGATCACCATCGGGCTTGTGGGCAAATACGTTGAGTTGCAGGATGCTTATAAATCTATCCTGGAAAGTTTTATACATGCCGGCGCCATGAACGAATGCAAGGTAGTGGTGCAGAATATCCACAGTGAATTTATAACAGAAGAAAATGTAAAGGACAAGCTGTGCAACCTGGATGGTATACTGGTGGCTCCGGGTTTTGGCACCAGGGGTATTGATGGTAAGATACTGGCCATAGAATATGCCAGGGTGCATAAAATGCCTTTCTTCGGTATTTGCCTGGGCATGCAGATGTCGGTAATAGAATTTGCCAGGAATGTAATGAACATCCAGGATGCCAACTCTACGGAAGTGGAGCAGCATGGAGAAAATAATGTGATCTGTATGATGGAAGAGCAGAAAAGCATCAGCCAGATGGGCGGCACCATGCGCCTGGGCGCTTATCCGTGTAAAGTGGTAGAAGGCTCCATCGCTCATTCAGTTTACGGCACTACAGAAATTTCTGAAAGGCACAGGCACCGCTATGAGTTCAACAGTAATTTCCTGGAAACTTTTGAGCAGCACGGCATGAAAGCTACGGGCTTTAACCAGGAAACAGGCCTGGTAGAAATTGTGGAGGTCCCCGATCATCCTTTCTATGTGGGCGTGCAGTTTCACCCAGAGCTCAAGAGCACGGTGGAAAGCCCGGCGCCGCTCTTCGTAAAGTTTGTGGAAGCCTGTAAAAAATACAGCAACAATGGTATCATCAACAAAGACTGCGGATAACTTACCCGCTCTTACTACAAACTTTTGTATCTTTAAGTAAATATTTACAGCTATGCAAATAAGCGCAAAATCTATTTTAATCGTTGCTGCCATTATCCTTGGTGCTATCGTGGTCATGATGTGGGGCATGCCGGTCTACAACGTATGGCAACAGGAAATGGCCGGTAAGGCGGAAATGGCCAAAGCTGAGCAGAACAGAAGGATACTGGTAGAAGAAGCTAAGGCCAGGCTGGAAGCAGAGAAGCTGAACGCGCAGGCCGAAGTGGCACGTGCAAAAGGTATGGCAGAGGCTATGCGTGTAGAAAACGGGCAATTGAATTCTACCTAGGGTCATCCCGATAATTCTTTAAGATCCATTTTCGAATAACAGAAGATGGATTTTTTGTTAATAAGCGTGGGTTATTTTTTGATGTTTGATGTGAGAGTGTGGATAACTGCGACTTTTTTTTCTTAACCGCGCATAACGATCCCTGGCAAAGAGATTTGCTGCCAAAGGGATGCTCAATTTAGGCGCACCGTCGTTTTGAGAGTTGCTGCATTCGCCCGGAGATGATGGATGCATTAGCCGTCATCATAGCAAAGAAGATCCACACCCGTTCGGTATTTTGTGTACGGGCTTTTACTTTGTTTAAAAGATAGTGGTTCTTTTCGTTTCCAAAACTACCCTCCAGTACTGTGGCTCTTACAACTGAGAGTGCAGAGCGCATTTGCTGTTTTTGAGTGGCCAGTTTTCCTTCATTGCCTTTGGCAACAAAACTGTTAGCGATGCGCAGCTTATTGCAATAACGGCGGTTTTCATTGGTGGCGTAAATCCTGTCAGCGCCCAGCTGGGATAGCTTGCCAAAATATTTATGATGAAAGGCCACACTGCTTTTCAGCCTCGTGCCTTCATTAAAGTTTTCATAGCTCAGGTGCTCAATAAAGCTGATGCCATCTACCTGTAATTTGTGAAGCTTTGCTCCGAACTCGACTCTTTTGGTTTCCTTACCTCTGACAATGGGACGGATGTAAGGCTTGTGCAGCGAAACAATGCGATCCGTTACGTTTTGCGCATTGCCGTAGGTGAGTTCGTGCTGCTGCTCATACACTTTTTCAATAGTAGCGAGCAATTTGCGGTGTCTGACTTTGAGCTTACAGCCCCGGCAGCTCACCAGTTCATGAAAGCCTTGTAATAAACGTAACAGGTATTTCAGCAGTTGTTTGCGTAGTTTCTTTTCCTTGCGATTTGTTTTTTTGCGCATGCGCTGATAGTTTAGAAAAGCAGCTTCATGTTTACTATAGTTACTACGGCTGGCTCGCAATTTTAAACGCTTTCTTATATCCTGCATCAGCTCATATACCTTCGTACAACTCTCCCATAAAAGTTTTACTGATGTGGGATAACGCAGGTGGCTTTCCACGCAGGTAGCATCTATCATAGTTACATGCCTTTGTTGCATCAGCGGCTGCCAGTATGAAATAAACTCAGATTGTAAAGCTGCAATATCTAAATGCTCGCCAAGATATACCCGCCACCAGCTTACCAGGTTTTTGTCTTTTATTTTACGCAATCCTAATTGCACACCACAAAAGTACTGCATGCTCCAGTCTGTGTTCAACCGCGCAATCAACAACTCATCACTCAGACCCAAATAATGCTTTAAAAACATCAGGGCTATTCCTCCTTCTACATTTAAAAATGGCTTACGACCACGCCCACTTTTATAAAATGAAGGTGCCGGTATTTTGCAGGCTAGCTGCTTAAAGGGAATACTTTGATATAAAACTCCCAGGTCTGTGGATAAAAAAACAGCCTCCTGAACCTCGGATGTTTGTAAAAACAAAGGATTGTAATACATTTGAAGTGAATTTTTCTATGCCTCACTTTGATCACTTTTTGTGCCATTGTGGGGCTCTTTTTCACTTACTAACATTCCCAAACCCTTTGTGAATAACTATTCCAGATTTTCGGAAAGACCCTACCTATAATCAATACCTTTTTATCAGGACCCTGGAAAAGCTCGCTGAGAAGGGCGACCTGCCGCAGATCATTTACCTGCCTAGCGAAGGCATGGTGCCTGTAATGGATCTGAATAAGGCTAATATAAAACCGGTACCGTAAAACATCTATCGCACAAAATACCCAAACAAAAACTGGAATTGTTGCGGCATATTTACAGAGAAAGAATCCTGCTTTACATTGCTCACTTTGCCATTGCCGGCGAGTGGCATAAATGTTCTTAATCTCTTATGCTCCTTTGTATCGGGCAATTTAAAATGTCCTGTGTTTTCTGTCGTGTATTCACGGAACAATAAAACGTAAACTTTATCGCGTGTATAAGATGCAAAGCCTGTAAAGTTCCTGCCATTGGGCATATCACCTATCGGATAGATGATACCTGACTGCATATCGCTTCTGTGTTTTTTCCATACCTGTACCAGATCGTTTACGGCAAACGCTTCACGCGGTAAGGCGTTAGCTTCCATCCAGGCTAATGGTTGTGCCATCATAGTGGTGGCAAACATATAGTCAAACGGAATGTTTACAGGGCTTAGAGGATCGTTGTCTTTATACATCTTTGTATTGCGCCATTTATTCAAAAACTCTATCTGCAAGCGTTGCAGAGGTATATATTTAGAAAGCATCCAGGCATTTCTAAGTGTAAGATGCGGGTAATAATTGCCCCAGTCTGTATACCTGTTTTCTAAAAAAATATTCCCTGTTCTGTTTAAGAAAAAATATCCTCCGCGTAATCCTGCCGTTACATCCATGTTGAAAGATAATTTACCGGCGGTTTCTTTTTTTGCCTGGTCCAACATGGTTGTTACTCTTTGTTCTGCTTGCTTGTTGGCAAGCTGCAAACCATCTATCTTGATCCAGGAAATGCCGTATTGCTGGTATAGGTTAACCAGGATATTTTTATCTCTTTCCCATTTTAGGTGATTGTGCTGCTTGGAAGGATTGAACCATAAGCCAATATGCATATTAAGCGATGCGGATTTTTTCAAAACAGCCTCAAAGCCATTAGGGAAGCGGCTTTTGTTGATCTGCCAGTCATCATCACCCCAGTCATCCCAAAGCAATTTATGCTTGCTGGCAGAGTTTAAGGAGAGGCCCTGTTGCCATCCGTCATCGATCTGAAAATGCGTAATGCCTAATCTTGCAGCAGCATCTAATTCATTCAAAATAAATTTTTCATTTATACGGCTGTCCTGATTCCTGTCGCCCCAGGTGTTCATGGTAAATGTATTGTCCAGAGCAGGAATATATTTATTGACATTCAGCTCATAATTTTTATAATAACCTAATGCAACATCTTCGTTTTCGGCATACATAACTACAAAAAGCGGATAGGCTTCCTGCCACTCTGTAAGGTTTGAAGAATCTGCTGTAAGTCCCGGGGAGTGTACTTTTACGCCATCCAGGTCAGTGCTGAAGTCGAAGCCTGCATATACAGCCTGGGCATTTTGCAAAGGAGACAGTTTTACAATTAAATGCTCAAAGCCGGGATACTGCATTTGTAAAACAGAGCCATTATAATATTGGCTTTTTTTGTAAGGGAATTCCTGCTTTTTTTGAAGCAGATTGGTGTGGTGATCTGTGGCTTCCTTAAACAGAACGGTTTTGGTGGTCCAGAAACTGCCTGCCGCAGGAAGTGAGAAATAATGCGGTTGATTGTCGCTGAGCAATTCAGGATTTTCTATTAACCCTGTTGCGGAATAATTTGTTTTGTATTTAAATGGATGTTTTCCTTTTACTGCAAGCCTCCATTCAACACCGGGTGAATTGTCGTAGATAATAAGGCTTCTTCTCGTTTCAAAGGCCTTGTATTTTGCTGTAAGGTCAATTCTTGTGGAAGCTGCTGATCGCAATGTTGCCGGCAGCCTGACTATATTATAAGAAACCGTTTCGGGTTTTTCTTTCAATACGCCAATGTCGTTTTTGTAAGAACTATATATTTGTGTAGTTTTTTTAGATGCGGATTGAACCAGGGAAAGCTTTCCTTCTTTCCATAAAAAAACCTGTGTACTGATGCCATCGTCCACATATAATGTATCGTTGCGTACTTCAAATGGCTGGCGGCCTTGTACGCCAACAAGCGTACACAATAATAAAACGGGGATTGCTATAATCTTTATCATACTTCAAAAAGAAGCACAATTTACAACAAATCACGGGGTTTAAAAATTATCAGTCAGCGTATTGGACTTTATTGCAATATCCTGCTGCTGTAGGTCGCAATAATGCAGGGAATAAGGTTTTTCAACTACATCTTATCACCATTATAGAAAGGCCCGCCTTGCAGCGGGCAGTTATTACACTTCGGGTTTTAATTGATTGGTTTCTTTGAAAGGTTTACGTGGTGTGAGGCCCAAAATATCCAGCATCATCCTGTCCTGGTCAAACTCAGGGTTGGGTGTGGTTAACAATTTATCTCCTGCAAATATAGAGTTGGCGCCAGCCAGGAAACACAATGCCTGTTCCGGCATAGACATTTCATGCCTGCCTGCTGAGAGGCGTATCACTGTCTTCGGCATAATGATGCGTGCCGTTGCGATCATGCGCACCATATCCCATACCGGTACACGCGGCTGGTTTTCCAGTGGTGTTCCTTTTACCGGCACCAGTGCATTGATCGGTACCGACTCAGGCTGTTGAGGCAGGTTGCTCAGTACATGCAGCATGCTTATCCTGTCATCCTCAGATTCTCCCAGTCCAATAATGCCGCCGGAACAAACCGTGATGTTTGCTTTGCGCACGTTGTGCAGTGTGTTTAGCCTGTCTTCGTATGTTCGGGTGGTGATGATGGTTTCATAATGCTCTTCAGATGTGTCGAGGTTGTGGTTGTAGGCATACAAGCCAGCTTCTTTCAGGCGCATGGCCTGCTCGTAAGTG
Organism: Haoranjiania flava; assembly: GCF_025631005.1. Taxonomy (NCBI): domain Bacteria; kingdom Pseudomonadati; phylum Bacteroidota; class Chitinophagia; order Chitinophagales; family Chitinophagaceae; genus Haoranjiania; species Haoranjiania flava. The sequence continues at coordinate 333,440 of NZ_JAOTPL010000001.1, read as the reverse complement.
AGCATGCCGAGTGTGCAGCAAACTTCCATGTCCAGCTTGTTTACTTCCTTTACCATTTCCAGCACTTTGTCGAAGTCCCTGTTGTTCCTCACTTCGCGCCAGGCAGCGCCCATGCACAGCCTGGAAGCCCCGGCCTGTTTAGCTTTCACAGCGGTGGCTACTACTGTTTCCAGTGGCATTAATCCATGCACGTTTACGCCGGTGTTGTACCTGGCAGCCTGGGGACAGTAAGCACAGTCTTCTTTGCAGCCGCCTGTTTTTATCGAGATCAGGTTGCTGATCTGCACTTCCCTGTGGTCGTTATTGCTTCTGTGTACAGCGGCTGCATCAAACACCAGCTCCAGTAACGGGCGGTAGTAGATCGCTGATATCTGTTCTTTGGAATATGTCTCCATAATTATTTTTTCCGGTTATAAATTCTTTATTACATTTTAAAACTAATGCCGCCCTGCAGCCACCTGCCCGGCATGGGCGTACCCAGCAGGTCGCTGTAAGCACGGTCAAACACATTGTCTGCCTGTACAAATGCGGCAAGCTTATTTTGCAATATGCTGTAAGATGCGCGTGCATTCAACAGGAAATAATCTTTGCTTACATAAGCGTTGATGGCTGAAGCTTCCTGTGGCTGCCGGGTTTTGTATATGCCGGTAAGGCTTAAAGCCACAGGGCCGTAATTGTACAGCGCCATAAAGTTGCCGATAAAACGCGCATGTGAATTAATGTAAAAAGATGTTTGTGCCTCGCTGGTCTTGCTGTACAGCCATATGAGCCCGGCGTTGATCTGCATGTTTTGTTTTTCGGAGATGCGGTTGTTGTACTGAATGTCAGATTCAATGCCGGTAGTGGTTACCTCCGAAATATTTTTAGCCAGTGCATAAACGCCGTTTGTTACCAGGTTGTCTTTGCGTGGCATGTCGGTGTACGGTGTGTTGATCCAGTCGATGAGTTTTGTGTGAAACCTCTGGAAGAAGGTGCCCGACACTTTCAGCTTTGATTTATAAAACCAGTCTGCCCCAGCTTCGTAGTTCCAGGCATGTTCCGGTAGCAGGCCGGGGTTGCCTATGCGCCCGCTTTTTACCTGTGTTTTATTATAATTGTTGTATCGTTCGGTAAAGTCGGCATCACGAATGGTTTTGCCGCCGCTGGCTCTTAACTGCAGACCATTTCGTTTGTAGGAAAATGTGAGCTGGGGAATAAGTTCCGGTTTGTTTTTGCCAATCAGCTCCAGGCGTGCAGAAGGTTGTATCATCATGTATGCACCAATGTGTTGTACCAGCGAAATAAAAGGCGCCGCTACGTTAATGGTATGCATGCCCCTGTCATTTGAATTAATTGATTTTTGCTGAAAGCTAAGCCCTGTAACGATTGCAGACCCGTCAGCAACCTGTTGATGGTAGGTAAGCTGCGACTGCAGCAATGTAGACTTGTTGTTGTTTGGCGTAGCATGGGGCGTGAATAAAAATTCATCGTGCAGAAATTTGTAGCCCGCGTCAATTGTTAGTTTGGAGCTGCCTTTTTCATAGCCTGCTCGCAATTGATGCCACCAGGAATCTACTACTTCAGACGCAGTGTCTGATGCAAACGTGGTATAGAAATTCTGTGCAGCAAAATCCCTTTTATCGTAAGCCGCACGGTAGGCTATGTGGAAGTATGGATGTATGAGGTAATTCAGACCAACAGAAGCAGAGGTGTTGTGGAAATAGCCGCGTATACCGCGCTGCGCTACACCGTCTGAATGATTGGTCAGCACGCCGGCATCTACGCTAAAGTTGTTTTTTTGAAAAAAGCCTCCTGCATGCAATGATTTGTAATTGTATTCGCCTGCGCTCACCTGTGCCTGCAACGTATTTTTATGTTGCTTTGCAGCGCTGAAAGATTTAGTAATGATGTTGATAACGCCGCCCACTGCGTCTGACCCGTAAATAGCTGATGATGCGCCTTTCAGCACTTCTATCCTGTCTATCTGGGCGGGCACAATGGGTATGTAAGAAGAAAAGTGGCCTGTGTTGGGGTCATTGACCCTTATGCCGTCTATGATCACCAGCACCTGCTGAAATGTGCCGCCGCGCATAGTGATATCACTTTGCAATCCCTGCGGGCCGCGCGCCTGTATTTCAATGCCGGGGACGTATTTGAGCAGCTCATCTACAGAATGTACCGGGAGCTCAGCAAATGTCTCTCCTTTTACAATGGTTATGTTCCTGCCTGTTTCCGAGCTTCTTTTTTCAATAAGCGACGAAGTAACGGTTACCGGGTCTAACGAGGTTTCTTCGCTAACGGTTTGTGCACTCGCCAACTGTGCGGCGAATAGAAGTTGTGCAAAAGCTAATGTTGTAAAACACCTTTTCTTCATGAAATTTGATTCTGTTTAATTTGTAAATAAAAAAAGCTGAAAGCAGTCGTTAAAGACTTTCTTTCAGCTAAATGTAATACACTGTTGCAACAGCAATGGTATGCTACATTACTGCCATAATTGTTTGTATAGTTCACGGTTGCGGCAAGCAATATTGCCGGCAACAGCAGTTCATCAGGCGGGTCTTGCGCTGAGCTGGGTTCGGTATTGTTATCCTGCTGTTTTTCTTCAGAAGCAAACTGCAGGCTTGAGTTTTGTTGTTTACCTAAAAGCTTATCTGCCACAACGCTTTTTAAGCTGCCTATGGTTACGTGCCTGCCGATGCTGCTGAATACGGCATAGGCTTTACGGCTCCATTTCCTGAAGCGCAGACAACGTGGCTTTATATATTGTATGGAAAACAAAATAGAGTAGTATACGGCATCTGTACTGGAGATGCCGTATTATTAAGTTTGACTATTTTCCGTGACAGTTTTTGAACTTTTTACCGCTGCCGCAGGGACAAGGATCGTTTCTGCCGATCTTAGGCTCGCTGCGTACTACAGGCATTTGTTTTTGTTCTGCTGAGGGATCGTAGTGATCATTGCCATTTACACCATAATCATCTCCGGCAGCATCTACCTGCGCTTTATTGGAATGCATGTTGCTCATGTCTGTCTTTTGCTCATGGCCTTCCTGCAGATGTGCATTTTCTTCTTCAACAGGAATGATGGCATTCAACAGGAATGAAACGATATCCTTGCTCACCTGCGTATTCATTTGGGCAAACAGGCCGAAAGCTTCCTGCTTGTAGATCACCAAAGGATCTTTCTGCTCGTAAGAAGCGGTCTGTACGCTTTGTTTCAGATCATCCATTGATCTTAAATGCTCTTTCCATGCATCGTCGATCAGTGCAAGTGTAATGGTTTTCTCAAGGCTGTTTACCAGGTCCTTGCCGTTGGTGGCAATGGTTTTGTCCAGGTTGGCCAGTACCTGCAGCCCTCTTTTCCCGTCAGTAAATGGTACAATCACATTCTGGATGTGCTGGCCCTGGAACTGGCGGATATTTTTGAATACAGGCAATGCTTTCTGTGCAATTTCTTCCCTGTGCCTCAGGTACGATTCGGTAGTTTCGTTGTATAATTTTTCGGCAATGGCGGCAGGGCCGAGCTTGCCGAGTTCCTGAGCGGTTACTTTGGTATCTATGCCCAGGTTGCGTATAGCATCCAGTTTAAATGTTTCATAGTCGGCAGCATTAGAAGCTACGCTTAATGCCACATCGTAGAATGCATTGTCAATATCAAGCGCCAGCCTTTCTCCAAACAATGCATGGTTGCGTTTGGTATAGATTACCGTGCGCTGTTTATTCATTACATCATCGTATTCCAGCAATCTTTTACGCGTGCCGAAGTGGTTCTCTTCTACTTTTTTCTGGGCACGTTCAATAGATTTGGTGATCATCTGGCTCTGGATCTCCTCACCTTCTTTGAAGCCGGCAAAGTCCATGACCTTAGCAATACGTTCACTTCCGAACATGCGCATCAGGTCATCTTCAAGCGACACGTAGAACAAGGAAGACCCGGGGTCGCCCTGGCGCCCGGCACGCCCGCGCAACTGCCTGTCTACACGGCGCGATTCGTGCCTTTCAGTACCGATGATGGCTAAGCCACCCGCAGCTTTTACCTCCGGTGTAAGTTTAATGTCCGTACCACGGCCTGCCATGTTGGTAGCAATGGTCACAGCGCCTGAAAGGCCTGCTTCTGCTACTACCTGTGCTTCGCGTGCGTGCTGCTTTGCGTTGAGTACGTTGTGCGGGATCTGTTTTTGTTTCAGCATCCGGGAAAGCAGCTCACTCACTTCCACGGAGGTAGTACCCACCAGTACCGGCCGTCCTTTGGCACGCAGGTCTTCAACCATATTGATGACAGCGCCGTATTTTTCGCGCTTGGTCTTATACACAATATCGTTGTGGTCTATACGGATCACGGGCACGTTGGTAGGAATGGTTACCACATCCAGCTTGTATATTTCCCAGAACTCGCCTGCTTCTGTTTCTGCCGTTCCGGTCATACCGGCCAGCTTGTGATACATGCGGAAAAAGTTCTGTAAGGTAACGGTAGCGTAGGTTTGGGTGGTTGCTTCAATCTTTACATTTTCCTTTGCTTCTATGGCCTGGTGCAAGCCGTCTGAATAGCGGCGGCCTTCCATGATACGGCCTGTCTGTTCATCTACGATCTTTACCTGCCCGTCAACCACAATGTACTCATCGTCCTTCACAAACAAGGTATAGGCTTTCAGCAACTGCTGTACCGTGTGTATGCGGTCTGCCTTGGTGCTGTATTCATCTATCAGCGCTTCTTTATCGTTGTATTTCTGTTCTGGCGTGCGGTTCTCATCATTTTCTATTTTTGCCAGGTCTACAGCTATGTCCGGCAGCACAAAGAAGTTGGGGTCTTCGCTGGCGCCTGTCAATGCCTGTATGCCTTTGTCTGTAAGCTCTACGGAATTATTTTTCTCTTCAATGTAAAAGTATAATTCGGCATCAGCTTTCGGCATTTCTTTCTGCTGGTCTGCCAGGTAGTAGTTCTCTGTTTTTTGTAATACCTGTTTCATGCCCGGCTCGCTCAGGAATTTGATGAGGGCTGTGTTCTTGGGCATGCCGCGGTGTGACCGGAAGAGGGCAAGGCCGCCGTCCGTAGGGTCTGTATTGTTTTCGGCTATTTTCTTTTTAGCTTCGATCAGGAACTGGTTGGTAATTCTTCTCTGCTCTGCTACCAGTTTTTCAATTCTTGGCTTCAGATCAAAGAATTGTTGCGTGGAAGTGTCTTTACCTACCGGCCCGGAGATGATCAGCGGTGTACGCGCATCGTCGATCAATACGCTGTCTACCTCATCCACCATGGCGTAGTGGTGCTTGCGCTGTACCATTTCATCAATGTTATGCACCATATTATCGCGCAGGTAGTCGAACCCAAATTCGTTGTTGGTACCGTAAGTAATATCTGCGAGGTAAGCGTTTCTTCTTTCAGGCGAGTTCGGCTGGTGCTTATCAATACAATCCACTTTTAAACCGAGCCATTCAAAGATGGGACCGTTCCATTCAGCGTCTCTTCGTGCCAGGTAATCGTTCACGGTTACAATGTGTACGCCTTCTCCGGCAAGTGCATTGAGGTAAGCGGGCAGGGTAGACACCAGTGTTTTACCTTCACCCGTTGCCATCTCCGCGATTTTTCCCTGGTGCAAAACTATACCACCGATCAGCTGCACGTCGTAGTGTACCATGTTCCAGGTGATGGTATTGCCTGCAGCTTCCCAGGAATTTTTGTAAATGGCATTGTCGCCATCAATGTTTATGTGTTTTTTCCTGATGGCAAGTTCCCTGTCGAGATCAGTTGCCCTGGCAACGATCTGTTCGTTTGATTTAAACCTGCGTGCCGTTTCCTTTACTACTGCGAAAGCCTCCGGCAGCAACTGCTCCAGTATCTCTTCTATTTTCTTATCCTTGTCTTTCTTGCGTTCATCCACTTTCTGATAGAGCGCATCTCTTCCCGCAATATCGCCTTCAGTGAGGGCTTCGGCTTCGTTTTTCAACGCATCAATTTCAGTATTTATTTCCTGCAGGTAGCCGGCTATCCTGCCTTTAAACTCTTCGGTCTTACCTCTTAATTCATCGTTGGAGAGAGAAGCATATTGATTGAAGAATTCATTTATTTTCGCAACTACCGGGTCAATCTTCTTTACATCTTTCTGAGATTTATTTCCGCCGAGCAGCCTACTTAAAAAATTCGCCATATTATTTATATGTATATTTTAAAACAAAACAGCTATTTGTTTTGTTTGAATGAATGTGCAAATGTACATTCAAAAATAATGCTAATGCATTTTCTTGCCAAAATGGCTGAATGTTTTCTAATGCTTAGCAAGCGTTTATTGTAATTAGGCAGCCTTTGCGGATGGCCTACACCTAAAGAAAAGAAATTCTAAAAAAACCAAAAAGAAAGCATTCAGTACAATCAGGGATATTGCTATGACAAAAATTGCTGCATTGGAAAGAAGTTATACACCAGGTTTCTGCAGTAATAGGGATATAGTGGTGCGAAATGGGCAGCCTGCAATTTTATTTAATCACCCGCTTCCAATTCTCTGTTGGCCTTAGCCTGCCTTTTAGTTTTAAGGTATTCAAAAAGCATAGGTAGCAGAGACAGGAAAATGATCACGAACACCACAATCTCAAAATTATCTTTGATAAAAGGGATGCTTCCCAGGAAATAACCCGCCAGCGTAAGGCCTACGATCCACAGTACGCCGCCGATAACATTGTAGGAAAGAAAATGCCAGTAATTCATTTTCCCGATGCCTGCCACAAACGGTGCAAATGTGCGCACAATAGGCACAAAGCGGGCGATTACAATAGTTTTGGCGCCATGCTTCTCGTAAAATTCATGGGTTTTGTCCAGGTATTGCGGCTTGATAAGCTGTTTGCCCCTCCACCGTAGCTTCAGCATTTTGGGCCCTAAATATTTTCCGATAAGGTAGTTGGACGCATCACCAAGAATGGCTGCCGCCAGCAGCAGCACCAGGCATATCCATATGTTGAGCGAGCCCTGGGCCGCAAACATGCCCACGGCAAACAGCAGGGAGTCGCCGGGCAGAAAAGGCATTACTACCACGCCGGTTTCAACAAAAATAATCAGGAAAAGTATCACGTAGATCCAGCTGTCGTAAGCAATGATAAAATCATTGAGGTGCTGATCTATATGCAGTATAAAATCGATTAAATCCATGGTGTGTGGTTAAGCTGCGCAAAAGTAGATTTTTTAATCGGCACAAACGATGATAGCTGTAAAAAAATATTAGCAAGGTTATGTTAAGAAAGGGAGCGCTGAGTTGTTGAGGTGTTATGAACCTGTGCTATACTAATTTCTACGCCTAAAAAACTCTTTGTACATTTGAAAGTAAAAACCGGCCTATGCTTAAGCAAAAATATTTACTCTTCGTGCTGGTACTGCTGGGCAGTTGCAAAACCTACAACTATCATGCGCAGCAGACCGCCGCCGATCAGTTTTTTCCCAATGCAAAATTGTACACCGCTCTATACATACAGCGCGCGGCAGAGTACAAAGCGCTCTGCTTCCAGGCCTATAATTCGGCCGCACTCTACCTCGATGAAGCGCTGAAAAATAATACCTCCGGCAAACCGCCCGCTATTGTTACCGATATTGACGAGACCATTTTAGACAATACACCCAACTCGGTGCACCAGGCGCACCTCGGTAAAGATTTTGAGCAGGCAGCCTGGAACGAATGGACAGCTAAAGCCAGCGCTGACACCGTTGCCGGGGCGCTCACATTTTTTAAATACGCGGCTTCCAGGGGCGTGCAAATTTTCTACGTCACCAACCGCTACCACCACGAGCGCGCAGCTACGCTGAACAACCTGCAAAAATATAATTTTCCTTATGCCGATGAGCAGCACCTGTTGCTGCGCACAACCACAGCCGGCAAAGAGCCGCGCAGGGAAACAATCTCTCAAAACCATGAGATCATCATGCTTTGCGGAGATAACCTGTCTGACTTTACCTCTGTATTTGATAAAAAAAGCGAGGAAGAAAGAACCCGGCAGGTTAAGAACAATGCAGCGCTTTTCGGCAGGAAATTCATTGTGCTGCCCAACCCCAACTATGGCGACTGGGAAAGCGCTATCTACGACTACAACTACCGGCTTACACCCAGGCAAAAAGCTGATATTTTAAAAACCAAAGCTAAAACCTATTGATATGTTCCTGCAACTACATCCAGACAACCCGAACCCAAGAAATGTAAAAACAATTGTAGAATGCCTGCTTGATGGCGGTGTGATCATATATCCCACAGATACCATCTATGGCCTCGGCTGTGATATTTTTAATCACAAAGCTACCCAGCGGGTGGCTGCCATTAAAAAAGTAGACTTTCAGAAAATACACCTGTCGTTTGTCTGCGCCGATCTCAGCGATCTGAGCAAGTACACGAAATCTATATCTACGCCTCTATACCGGATTTTAAAAGAGCACCTGCCCGGCCCGTATACCTTTATACTGCCTGCAAGCAAGGAAGTGCCTAAGCTTTTACAGAACAAAAAAAACACCATTGGCTTAAGAGTTCCCGACAATAAAATTTCCCAGACACTTGTACAGGCATTGGGCAGACCGATTCTTTCCACATCGCTGCCCGGTGAAATGGTAGAGGAGTATACCAATCCGGAACTAATGTATGAGAATTTTAAAGATATGGTAGATATTGTGGTAGACGGCGGCACGGGCGGTATGATCCCTTCTACTATTGTAGACTGTACAACGGATGAATATGAGATTATCAGGCAGGGGTTGGGAGAATTTAACGAATGATATTAAAAATGCTCTATCAGTTTCCCTTCCAGTACAACATGCCTGTCAGTTAATTCGGTTTGTGGGTCACCCAGAATTTTGAGTAATAATTCTGTGGCAAGCTTGCCCTGCTCGTAAGGAAATTGTTCTATAGATGCAATGGGCTTGGCCACATCAATGTAGTTCGTGATCGGCACGTTGGCATAGCTTACAAAGCAGATGTCTTCATTGATTTTCATCGAGGTTTTTTCCTGTATATATTGTATAGCGTCCAGCGCTACGTAATCGTTGAAAGCTACTATGGCCGTAGGTTTTTTCTTTTGAGACAATATATCCTCCATGGCTTTGCGTGTGCCCTCCCGTGTAAGGTCAGAGGTGGCAAACAGGGCAGGGTCTGTCTTTACCCGTTTCTTATTCAGCCCTTCCATAAAGCCGCGCATCCTTTCCATAGTGGCGTTGAGCGAACTTGGCCCTTTGATCAGCCCAATAGTTTTGTGGCCTTTTTCCCACAGGAAATCTATCAGCAGCTTAGAGCTGTTAAAAAGATCGCAGGATACAGTGTACATACTGCTGTCTTTGGGTATCCTGTCGAAAAATATTACAGGTACCCCCGATTCCTGCAGCTCCTTGAAATGTTCAATATTCCTGGTAGATTTTGATAATGATACCAGCAATCCGTCGATGCCGCTTTTTCTGTATAACGAAATAATTTCTTTTTCCTTTTCAATATCGTTGTGGCTCTGGCTGAAAAAAACATTGTAGCCGTTTTCCGTGGCCACATCTTCAATGCCTGTGATGGCTCTTGAGAAAAAGGTTTCTGTAATCTCAGGCACAATTACACCGATGGTGAAGCTTTTGCCTGTTTTAAAATATAGTGCAGTAAGATTTTTCTGATAATTGTGTTCCTGTGCAAACTGTTTAATGCGTTCACGGTTTTTTTTGCCAATACCCGGATGATCATTTAAGGCTCTTGAAACGGTAGAAATAGATACATTCAGTTTTTTGGCTATTTCTTTTATTGTGATGTTTTTGTTATGCATTTACTGCAACATAGTTTTTTCCGCTACACAAGATAAATTATTTTAACCGTTCCTCTGACTTTTTGGTAAATTTATTTAATTTCACCCGGTGAACAGGAAATTATTTATCAGGTCTTCAGGTGTTTTGCTGGGTGGCGGGCTCCTGTCCTTACCCTCATTTGCCCGGCAAAATATTCACACCAAAGTATCTGTTGTTCCCAAAGGCCTTCGTCCCGGCGATACGATAGGTGTTAGCTGCCCCTCAGGATTTATGACCAGGAAAGAAATGCTGCCTGCCTTGCAGCAGATACAGGATTGGGGCTTCAGGGTCATGCTTGGTAAAACTGTGGATAAGAAAGACGGCACCTTTGGCGGCACCGACCAGGAGCGTACACAGGATTTTCAGTCAATGCTGGATAACCCCGGTGTGAAAGCTATTATGTGCGCCCGCGGCGGTTATGGCGCAGTAAGGTTTATAGATAAGCTGGACTTTTCTGCATTTATTAAAAACCCGAAATGGATCATCGGCTTCAGCGATGCCACTGTATTTCATGCCCACGTCAATTCAAAATACAACATTGCCAGCATACATTCCAAAATGCTCAACAGCTTCCCCGACAATTTTCTCACAGCATTGCCCGTACAGCAGGAAACAATTCTTTCCATTCGTGATGCGTTGATGGGCTTAAAAAAAATGTCCTATTCCGCTCCATTCAATCAAATGAATAAAACAGGTACGGCCGAAGCCGAACTCATAGGCGGCAACCTGCGGACAATTGAAAACCTGGCAGGCACTTCATCTGAAATTATCACGGATGGAAAAATCCTGTTCCTGGAAGAGACGGGTGAATACCTGTACAATATTGACCGCATGTTGTGGAACCTGAAGCGTACAGGCAAATTAAAAAACCTGAAAGGGCTCATCATCGGCGGCATGAAAATAAAGCAGCAGGCCAACTATGCTGATGAATTAAATAAGACCATTTACGATGTGGTGCTGGAAAAACTAAGTGAATACAGCTATCCCGTGTGTTTTGATTTTCCCGTAGGCCACCAATATGATAATTTTGCATTGAAATGCGGCGTAAAACATCGCCTGCAGGTGAATAGCAGCGGAACCATGTTGAATGAGATATAATAAGGAGAGGTTAATTGATAGTTGATAATGGAAAATTAGTGGAAAGTGGAGAGAGAGGAAAGTGGAGAGAGGAGAGAGGAAAGTGAATGTGAGAAGTGTGCGATATGAAAGATGAGAGTAGACAACAAAGCGGTGTTGAGAACTTATACTGATGATGTTGGATGAAATTTGAAATGGCCGGTAACCTAAAATTTGTAACCTGTAACCTGTAATCTGCAATCTGCAATCTGAAAATAAAAATGAAAATACCTCCCTATCTTAAAAAAGGCGACACCATAGGCATTACCTGCCCGGCCGGCTATATGAAATTAGAAAAAGCGCAACTTTGTATTGATACCTTTGAAGCATGGGGGTTTAAGGTAAAAGTGGGCGCTACGCTTGGCAAAGAACAGGTAAACTATTTCTCCGGTACCGATGTGGAGCGGCTGCACGACCTGCAGAACATGCTGGATGATGATGACATCAAAGCTGTGTTCTTCGGGCGCGGCGGCTATGGCATCAGCCGCATTATTGACGATATCGATTTTAAAAAATTTAAAAAGAACCCGAAGTGGGTCTGCGGCTACAGCGACATTACTTTATTGCATACACACATCAATAAAGCGCTGAAAACCGCAACTATACATGCTCCTATGGCAGCGGCCTTCAATGATGATGTAAACTCACTGTACATACAGTCTGTGAGAAAAACATTACTCGGCCAGAAAACAAACTACCAGGCAGCGCCGCATGCTTTTAACCATGCAGGAAAGGCAGAGGGCCGGCTTGTGGGCGGCAACCTGGCATTGCTGGCGCATAGCGTAGGCAGTAAATCTGAACCGGATGTGAAAAATAAGATTTTATTTATTGAAGATATCGGTGAATATATCTATAATGTAGACAGGATGCTGATACAGCTAAAACGTGCCGGGTGGCTCGACAAAATAGCAGGGCTTGTGGTTGGTTCCTTCTCTGATATGAAAGACACCACCGATCCTTTCGGCAAAACGGTTGAAGAAGTGATCAAAGAACATTTAAAGCCGTATACTTTTCCCTATTGTTTCGGGTTCCCGGTGGGCCATACGGAAGAAAATGTGTCGCTACGTTGCGGACTAAGGCATAAATTTACGGTTCAAAAGCATAAAATATCGCTGGAATGTGTGGAATAAAATCCTGTTATTTTTTTGCCGTAACAATTGCTTAATTACGCCAATTTAATTTTTTTCTTTGAAAAATGCTACCTTTGCGCCCTTAAAAGCAAAAAAAGTTTGCTTTTGCCATCCTAAAATAAAAGAATGAATATACGCAACATTGCTATTATTGCCCACGTTGACCACGGCAAAACCACTCTGGTAGACAGAATCTTACACACAGCAAAAATATTTCGCGACAACCAGGAAACCGGAGAGTTGCTAATGGATAGCAACGACCTTGAAAGAGAACGGGGCATTACCATTTTCAGTAAAAACGCTGCGGTAACCTACAACGGTACCAAGATCAACGTGATCGACACGCCAGGCCACTCTGATTTTGGCGGTGAGGTTGAACGCGTTCTGAAGATGGCCGATGGCGTAATATTGTTAGTAGATGCATTTGAAGGCCCGATGCCGCAGACACGTTTTGTATTGCAAAAGGCATTGCAGTTAAACTTAAAACCCATTGTTGTCATTAATAAAGTGGATAAACCCAATTGCCGGCCCGATGAGGTACACGATGCGGTTTTTGAATTATTCTTTAACCTGGATGCGACTGAAGAGCAATTGAACTTTCCTACTTTTTACGGAAGCGGGAAGCAAGGCTGGTTCAATGACACATTAGAGCCCCGGGAAGATATTCTTCCGTTGATGGACGGCATTTTAAAATACGTTCCGGAGCCCGAGGTGAAAGAGGGTGCATTGCAAATGCAGATCACCTCCCTGGATTACTCATCCTTCCTTGGCAGAATAGCTGTAGGAAAAGTTACGCGTGGCAGCATCAGGGACAACCAGCCCATAGCTTTGGTGCAGGCAGACGGCTCTATAAAAAGATCGCGTGTAAAAGAGCTGTACGTGTTTGAAGGCATGGGGAAAAGAAAAGTACAGGAAGTGCTGGCAGGCGATCTTTGTGCAGTAGTAGGCCTGGAAGATTTTAATATCGGCGATACCATCTGCGATGTGGAAACGCCCGAAGCTTTGCCGGTGATTCATGTGGATGAACCTACCATGAGCATGACGTTCAGCATCAACACGTCACCTTTTTTCGGTAAAGACGGCAAGTTCGTTACTTCACGCCACCTGCGCGACCGCCTTATGAAAGAGACAGAAAAAAACTTAGCGCTGAGAGTGGAGGATACAGACAGCGCTGACAGCTTTATGGTATATGGAAGAGGTATTCTGCATTTAGGCGTATTGGTAGAAACTATGCGCCGCGAAGGTTATGAACTTACTGTAGGCCAGCCGCAGGTGCTGGTGAAAGAAATTGACGGACAGAAATGCGAGCCGTACGAAAACCTGGTAGTAGACGTGCCCGAAGAGTTCAGCGGAAAAGTGATTGACCTGGTTACCCAACGCAAAGGTGAAATGCTGATCATGGAAAGCAAAGGCGATATGCAACACCTGGAATTTGAGATTCCTTCCCGCGGCTTAATCGGGTTGCGCTCTCAAATGCTTACCAATACGGCTGGTGAGGCTATCATGGCACACAACTTTATTGATTATAAACCCTGGAAAGGACCGATCCCCGGCAGGAATAACGGCGTGCTGATCTCTAAAAACCAGGCGCCTACCACCGGCTACTCTATTGATAAATTGCAGGACAGAGGATCGTTCTTTGTTGATCCCGGCGAAGACGTATATGTGGGCCAGATCATTGCTGAGCACATTAAACCCGGCGACCTGATAGTTAATGCTACCGAAGGTAAAAAGCTGACCAATATGCGCGCCAGCGGCTCGGATGCGGCTACCAACATTGCTCCTAAAATACAGATGAGCCTGGAAGAATGCATGGAATACATCCAGGAAGATGAGTGCATTGAGGTAACGCCCAAAAGCATTCGTTTACGCAAAGTATTGCTCAATGAAGAAGACAGGAAGCGCGCCGCCAAGCAGGCAGGTAACGGATAATTGCACAGACAGCTTTAATATTACTGAAATAGCCATAAGAATGCTGCATACCAACCGCGAATGAATAAAGGCTATTCCATGTGGCCATTAAAAACAGCCGCAAAACGACGCACTAAAAATTATATACATGAAATAGCCATAAGCAAAGTTGCATACCAACCGCGAATGAATAAAGGCTATTCCATGTGGCCATTAAAAACAGCCGCAAAGCGGCGCACTAAAAATTATATACATGAAATAACTATAAAGATTAAGAATCTATACCAACCGGGAATGAGTATTGAATCTAAAAAATGGTTATTCCATGTGACCATAAAGAAAAATTAAAAATATACACATGAAATAGCCATAAGAATGCTGCATACCAACCGCGGATGAATAAGCTAATTCCATGTGACCATTAAAAACAGCCGCAAAGCGGCGAACTAAAATTTATACACATGAAAAGAATTTCTATATATCTTTATGGAAATTCTTTTTTTTATGGAGTTCATCATCAACAATACAATCAAGCTCGAGCAGACTGCTCCTTCGCATGCTCAACCGCTGTTTGCCGCCATTGACCGGAACAGGCAGCATCTCCGCAAGTTTTTAAGCTGGGTAGATTATATGCAATCTGCTGATGATGTGGCTAAATATATTCAAAGTTGCCAGTCGCTTAACCAGGCAGGTGAAGAGTTAAGCTTTGTAATCATGAACGATCAGGTTTTATGCGGCAGGATCGGGTTGCACCTCATCAGCCGGCAACATAAAAACGCAGAAATAGGCTATTGGCTTACAGAAGAAGCACAAGGCAACGGGATTGTGACAGCATGTTGCAAAGAGCTGATCAGTTATGCTTTCCGGCAATTAGGCCTGCATAGGATAACCATTAAAGCAGCAGTGGAAAACCACCGCAGCCAGTCTGTGCCGCAAAGGTTGGGCTTTACTACAGAAGGCATACTGCGTGGCGCTGAACTGGTCAACAACCAATTCCTGGATCTTATTGTGTATAGCATACTTAAGCAGGAATGGGCTGCTGAAAATGTTGTGCTACCCTCTGCATAAAAATAAAAACTTCTGTTGCTTTTGCTACACAAGCTTCGCTGTCCGGTGATACATAGGTGTTGAGAACATTTTGAAAGCGCTTCCATTTTTCTCCCGTTGTTTCTCCGTAAACACCATAATAATGAAAGCTGAGTGCTGCCAAAGCTGCTGTCTTTTTCAGGTGCCTTACAATCATGTTGCCTCCGAGTGTAGCGCCTTCCATTACATACATAGCGCCTAATGCCTGTTGCTGATCATGTATGCCAGGAACGAAGATGTGTGCGGGTAAATTTATTTCACCGGGTATTGATAAGATATGCCTGTTGGCTTCCAGTGCGGGGAGCTTGGCTCTTTCCTCTACCTGCAGCGCATGCTTCACATCTGCTGAAAGCGCCGTAAATACACGGTTTTCAAGCAAGGCGTGTACGGTGTAGTTTGCCTGTATCAGCAACCTGTATTGATCAGGTGTGAGCGATTTTGCCAATATATTTTCAGAAAACATGCATGCTTCAAGCGCCTCATGCATAGGTCTTGTAGCTTCTTTTAAAACAGTGGTGATCATTATTTATTAAATATAAGATAAAATGTAGTGCCTTGGTTGAGCGCGCTGTAAAACCACACGATGCCTTTGTGTTTATCCATAATGCGTTTTACTATGGTAAGGCCAACGCCGGTGCCTTCAAAAGCAGATGCATTATCCATTCGCTTAAACAATTCAAATACCTGGCCATGATCTTTCGGGTCAATGCCAATACCATTGTCTGTGATGCGGTAATAAATTTTACCTTCGTGTTCATAGCCTGTAATATCTACCACCGGCTTGTCTGCTTTGGATGAGTACTTAATAGCATTGCCGATTATATTTAAAAAAGCCTGGTATATGAGTATATGGTCGCCTTTTACAGGTGGCGTATCTTTTATGAGGATATCTGTATTGTAATTATTGCTTACAATTTTCAGGTCGTGCACAATCTGTTGTATGATCTCGCCTGCATTCACCGGCTTCTCATCAGGTTTTTTGGTTACCACACGCGACAGGCTCAGTATTTCATTCATCATAAAGCTCATGTTGTCTGCACCTTTGATAATGTTGTTGATGATCTGCTTCGTATCTTCTTTCAGGTCTTTCTGAGAATGTTTCAGAAACTCTGCATAGGTTTTCAGCACTGTCAACGGTGTTTTCAGGTCGTGTGAAACGGTGTAGGCAAAAGTGTCAAGTTCGTCATACGCTGCCTGTAGCTTTTGATTTATTTCAAGCAGTTCCTTAGATTTCTTATGCGAGGTTTCCAGTATTACCTGCACAATATTGGAGGCAGACTCTATCTCTTCCTCGCTCCACGCTTCAGATGTATGTTTTACTACCTCTGTCCATGCATCGAAAGATGTTCTCGGTGAAATATCCTGGAGTGTAATGTTTCCTTCTTTGCGGGCAACTATGTTTTTCTCCGGCTTGCCGGCCCATTGCACCGTATGGATATATTCCGGCTTAAACCATATGATCATATCCTGCGCATCGAGCCCTATTTTTACGATTAGTACACCTGCCGCAGATTGCAGCATGCCGTCTGTGCCGGCATAATATTCTATCAGTTTATTAGTAGAGAATATTGGTTTGCTGATGTTTTCTATTGTCCAGCTTTTCAGTGCATCTATCTGTTCTGTATCCGGTGTGCTGCCGAGTGTATGTATATTATTTTCGAGGCATAAAGCCACCCCGTGCGCTTCCGTAGCGTTGAGCAGTGTGGTTTTCTCCTGCACTAAAGCTTTTACTAGTGTGTTTTCTTTTAAAAGATTTATCTGCAACTTCCTGACTATATCATTGTATTTAGCAGCAATCAGATTGTTAGATTCCCTTTTCTTATTAAATAAAAAAGAAGAGACAATATCACTGAGCAGTTTGGCTGCTTCTCTTATTTTGTAATCAATAAATTTCGGCGTGTAGTTGTGGCAGGCTATTAACCCCCATAGCTTATCGTTTATAATAATGGAAATGCTGAAGCTTGAATGCACACCCATATTTTTCAGGTACCGGATGTGCATGGGAGATACCGCGCGCTGCACGCAATGCGTCATATCCAGGGTTATACTTTTTTCAGTTCGCAACACGGGCACGTCTTCCGTGTCTACATCGGCAATCAGCCTGATCTTATTTATTTTGTATAATTCACGTGCCTGCTTTGGTATGTCAGATTCCGGGTAATGTAGTCCCAGGAAGGGTTCCAGGTGTTCTTCTTTTACTTCTGCCACTACTTTTCCCGAGCCGTCGTTCAGGAACCGGTACACCATCACCCGATCATAACTGATAATGCTTTTGATTTCTTTTACAGCGCTGTCGAGCAATTTATCGGCAGCATTGGAAGCTATGATTTTGGATACACCATCGTAGACCCTGTCGTTAATAATAACTGTTTTATCTGCTGGCTCAAATTCTGCTACCAGTGTTTCTCCTGACTGTGAAATAATAGCGTAATACAGCTTATCCTGTAGTTTTATTTCGTAGGTTTCTTTATGCCGGTCAACAGAAAACTCATTGACAAAACGGGCGATTTCTTGCTGTATATATTCACCGGCAGCGGCCAGGCATTCCTCGATGGTCTTATTCAGCATATCTTCCGCCTGTACGCCAAACAATTTGTAGCAGTTTTTGCTTACATAGGTCACGGTGCGGGTTTTGGTGTGAATACCGAGCAGGCAACCATAGGCTTGTATTTTGCCTAAGATATGTATCGGCTCTTTGTCACAATTGGTAAGGTCTACGCTGAATGAATCCATTTTTTACAGTTGAGAATCAGGTGGTTAAAGAGAGTGTGCATATTGCAAATATAGATTATTTTACGAGCCGTGATGCACTTTGTAAATTGATTTTCAATACCATATCTATAAAAAATAGGTAATTTTTTTCCATGTTGCATACGCTGCCTTTGACCTTGCATTCAGAAAACTTCTTTTTGTTGAAATGAATGATTACTTTTATACGATGAATTGAAGGGATGAAAATTCACAAAAAAATTAAAATAAATAGACATGAAATAACCATAAAGATTAATAATCTAAACCAACCGGGAATGAATAAAGGTTATTCCATGTGGCAACTGAAAAAACAATAAAAATACATACATGCAATAACCATAAAGATTAGGAATCTATACCAACCGGGAATGAGTATTGAATCTAAAAAGCTGGTTATTCCGTGTGGCAACTGAAAAAACAAATAAATATACACACATGAAATAGCCATAAGCAAAGGTGCATACCAACCGCGGATGAATAAAGGCTATTGCATGTGACCATAAAAAAAATTAAATATTAACATACATGAAATAACCATAAAGATTAATAATCTATACCAACCGGGAATGAGTATTGAATCTAAAAAATGGTAATTCCATGTGGCAACTGAAAAACAAATAAATATACACACATGAAATAGCCATAAGCCAAGTTGCATACCAACCGCGGATGAATAAAGGCTATTCCATGTGACCATAAAGAAAAATAAAAAATATACACATGAAAAATACTCCTTTTACAGAGAAACATATTGCATTGGGCGCACGAATGGCAGAATTTGCAGGGTATAATATGCCTATCAGTTACACCGGAATTAATGATGAACATTTTGCAGTAAGAAACAGTGTAGGCGTGTTTGATGTAAGCCATATGGGTGAATTTATTCTTAAAGGAGAAAATGCACTGGACCTTATTCAGCGTACCACTTCCAACGACGCCTCCAAGCTCACTGACGGGCAGGCGCAATACAGTTGCCTCCCCAACAACGAGAACGGCATTGTAGATGACCTGATTGTATACTGCATAGAAAAAGACAAAGTGTACATGCTGGTTGTAAACGCTTCTAATATTGAGAAAGACTGGAACTGGCTGCAACAATTCAATGATAAACATGTAGAGATGCACAACATCAGCGATGAGACTGCCCTGCTTGCTATACAGGGGCCTGATGCCTGTAAAATATTGCAAGGGCTTACACCTGTTGACCTGCAGCTTATGAAGTATTATACTTTTCAGAAAAGTACATTCGCCGGCGTGGATAATGTGCTGATCAGTGCAACGGGCTATACGGGTTCCGGTGGCGTGGAAATATACTTTGAAGATAAAGGCGATAATGCAGAAAAAATATGGAATGCCATTTTCGAGGCGGGCAAAGAAGCAGGCATAAAACCCTGCGGCCTCGGCGCGCGCGATACGCTTCGGCTGGAGATGGGCTACTGCCTGTACGGTAATGATATTGACGATACTACATCTACCCTGGAAGCAGGCTTGGGCTGGATAACCAAACTAAAGAAAACAACGCCTTTTACCCAGCAGGAGAAATTGATTGCCCAAAAAGAGGCAGGCATTACACGCAAGCTTATTAGCTTCGAAATGATTGACCGCGGCATACCACGCCACGGTTATAAGATCACAGATGCAGCAGGCAAAGAGATAGGCGTAGTTACCAGCGGCACACAATCTCCTACCTTGGGCAGGGCTATCGGGCTGGGCTATGTGGCTATAGATCATTCTGCTTTAGACACAGAGATTTTCATCAATATCCGCGATAAAAATATCAAAGCAAAAATTGTGAAAGCTCCGTTTGTATAGTTATACGGCCGCTCCATGAATGGAGCAGCCGCTTCTTGTGTGCGTGGGTTACCTTCAGGCGGCTAGATTTTTTTGTTTCTTTTTGCGGCAATGGCATAAAAGAATAATTTGTGTCAGGTGTGGATTTGTTTAGTGATGAGGTTATCAAGTGCCGTTGTTACGATGTGATCCTGTGATGATGCTTCAACAATTGCCTGGTCATACTTTGCGGTCTCTGCGTTAAAACTCTGCGCTCTTTGCGTGAACCTTATTTGCATTGCTGTTAAACTACAAAGGACATCTTTCGTGGCTTGGTGTCTCCAATTTGTGTCAGGTGAAAACATTAGCCACGGCATAATCTGAAATTAAAGTTTGCTTCTGAACCTTCGATGCGCTTCAGATTCTCCCATACCCTAAAAAATTATTAAGCATATAGTTGTAAATTGCACATCAAATTATCAGATATGTTCCATAAAGATTATAACTATACGGTTGCAGACAGATTCCTGCGATACGTGCAGGTAGATACGCAAAGCGATCCTCAAAGCGCTACTTTCCCTTCATCAGAAAAACAAAAAGACCTTAGCAAAATACTGGCAGAAGAATTGTTGCAAATGGGTTTAGCCGACGCTCATATGGACGAGCATGGCTACGTGTATGCTACCATTCCTTCAAATACAGACAAGCAGGCGCCTGTTATTTGTTTCTGCGCGCATGTGGATACTGCGCCTGATTGCTCCGGAACCGGCGTAAAGCCTATTGTTCACAGGAATTATAATGGAAAAGATATTGTACTGCCCGATGATGAAACGCAGGTGATCAGCATTGAAAAATATCCTTATTTAAAAGAGCAGATCGGCAATGACATCATTACTGCAAGCGGCACTACTTTGCTTGGCGCAGACGATAAAAGCGGCGTTGCCATCATCATGGATATGGCTAATTATTTACTTGCACATCCCGAAGTAAAACATGGGGATATTAAAATACTTTTTACCCCTGACGAAGAAACAGGCAGAGGTACGGAGAAAGTTGACCTTGCAAAGCTGGGCGCCGATTTCGGCTACACACTTGACGGTGGCGAACTGGGAACTTTTGAAGATGAGACTTTCAGCGCCGATGCGGCAAAGATCACGGTAAACGGCGTGATCGTTCATCCGGGATATGCCAAAGATAAGCTCATCAATGCGCTGAAGCTGGCAGGTGAAATCCTGGCTGCTTTACCTAAAGATTCCTTCAGCCCCGAAACTACCTCCGGGCGTGAGGGATTTGTACATCCCACAAGAGTTATCGGTATTGCAGAAAAAGCAACCATCGAATTTATTGTACGCGATTTTACTACAGAAAATCTTACAAAGCACGAAGAAAGGCTGAGGCAGATAGCAGCGCAGGTTGTTTCCCGATACCCGGGTACGTCTATGGAGTTTGAGGTGAAGGAGCAATACCGCAACATGAAGGAAGTGCTGGTAAACCATCCGCAGGTAGCGCAGTACGCGCAGGCCGCTTACGTGGAAGCCGGCCTCTCGCTGGTTAACGAGCCCATCCGCGGTGGTACCGATGGCAGCCGTCTGAGCTTTATGGGCTTGCCCTGCCCGAATATATTCACCGGCATGCAGGCCATACACAGCAAGCATGAGTGGGTAAGCATCAGCGATATGCAGAAGGCAGTAGAAGTGCTGGTAAGGCTGGCAAATATTTGGCAACGCTAAGCCGGATGTGGCAAAATAAGTTTTATCTTTGCACACATTCAACGATTTATTGGTTGAATAAGCGGCTCCGTAGTTTAATGGATAGAATAGGAGATTCCGGTTCTCTTGGTCGCGGTTCGATTCCGTGCGGGGCTACTAAAGGAGATTCCATATTATTGGTTATCTCCTTTTTTATTTCAATAAAAACTATTAACAAATCTTGCTAATCGCAAAATATAACTTTGACAAAATACGCTTTTTATGCCGAACTTATATGAATTAGTGCTATATTATAAAAAACGGTTTGGTAGAAACGTTAGAAAAATATATCGGTCGAATTAGCAGGGGAAAATTCATAAGCGTATTTATTAAAGATAGCCCTCATCAGAATGTTTAATAAGATCCTTCCGTCAATCGTTCAACTCTCATCACCCACAATTTTCAACAGTGGCGCTAAATGAAATATTCAACACAGCGCCAAAATTCTCTTGAAGATTTTTTTGATTAAATCACATCTTGCTCAGACTGCTTAGGTGTTGTTTTCAGCCTTTTTCACCGCACCACAATATTTTCACCTGCTTTCATGCGGATGGTAGCGATGTTAAAAGCATCAGTTGTGTAGTGTAATTTTTTGCCGGTTTTACTGAAAAGGTGTTTTCCCTGCGGCAGTAATATTTTGCAGGTACCGGGTGTTTGTGCGGTGATCGTGGCTTCCGTTACTGCATGATGTTCCCAGTAAAAATCAACGGTGAAGTTGCCCCTTGCCTTCAGGCCTTTTACCTCTCCTTTTGCCCAAGCCATGTCGCCCGGTAATGCCGGCAGCATGCGTATTACCTCGTCTTTGCCGTGGCTTTGCAAAAGCATTTCTGCTATGCCGGCAGTAGCGCCGAAATTGCCGTCGATCTGGAAGGGGGGGTGTGCGTCAAACAGGTTGGCGTAAGAGCCGCCGTTGTAATAGGAAGTAGTATCGCCGTACGCTACCGGTTGCAGCAGCCCTTTGAACATCTTTAGGGCGTGGTCGCCGTCACCGAGGCGCGCCTGGAAATTGATCTTCCACGCTTTGGACCACCCGGTGCCGCCATCGCCGCGCAAAGCCAGTGTTTTTTTGGCAGCTTTCGTAAGTTCAGGCGTGTCCCAGGGGTTTATTTCATCATAAGGGTACAAGCCAAACAAGTGCGATACATGCCTGTGTTGCGGTTCTGCGCCGAGCCAGTCGTGCAGCCATTCCTGTATGCCACTGTCAGTGGGACTCACCTGGTTGGGAGCAAGTTGCCTGGTAATGTTTTTTAGTTTGTGTGTAAATGATTTATCGATAGATAAAATTTCAGCAGCGCTGATGTTGGCTTCAAAAATATTCCTGCAAATCTGCATGTCCATAGTCGGGCCCATGCAGGTATTGCCTTTAAATCCGTCAGGCATGATGTAGGTGTTCTCCGGTGAGTTGGATGGCGCCGTTACATACCAGCCGTTTTGCTTTTCCTGGATAAGGATAGAAGACAGGAAATCTGCCGATCCCCTGATCACGGGGTAGTATTCTTTCAGGAAATTTTTGTCTTTAGTGAAGCGGTAATGATCCCACAGGTGCGTGGTAAGCCATGCGCCGCCTGTAAGAGTAGAGCCCCATTGCGCGCCTTCTCCGGGTGAAGTAAAGAACCATGGATTGCTGACTACATGCGCGGTCCAGCCATTGGCCCGGTAATAGTGATGTGCCGTTTTTCTGCCGTTGGATACCAGGTTTTTAGTGAATTGGAATAAAGGCTGGGCAAGATCGGAAAGATTGGTAACCTCTGCCGGCCAGTAATTCATTTGCAGGTTAATGTTGATGTGGTAATCACCGTTCCATGGCGTCTGGTATTCTTCTGCCCATACACCTTGCAGGTTGGCAGGCAATAAGCCCGGCCGCGAGGAGCTGATCAGCAGGTACCTGCCGAAATTAAAGTACAGGGCAGGCAATTGTATGTCGGTATTTCCTTTGTGATAACCGATCATTCTTTCCCAGGTAGACATAGTGTCTGTATGGCTTGTTGTATAAGGGAAATATATACGGCATCTGTCGAAATAGGTTTTATACTTTTTTGTTGATGCGGCTTTTGCTGTTTCAAAATTCGATTTTATTTTTTGAATATCTTTTTGTGCAGTAGCTACCACATTTTTAGCTGCATTGAGCCCGCCGTTTTTATAGTCATAATTCGTCTGCATTGCTATTACAATTACACAGGAAGAAGCATTTCTTATCTGTAAAGAAGTGTCGGTTTTGTGCATACTGCCATCATGCAAAATAGGGGCCGCAACGGTTGCGTACTGCATACCTTTATCATTGCCCGATGGTAGCTGCCCGTACATGATTAGTGCATTGCCTGCCGTGTATTTACTGATAAGATTTTCTTTCCTGGATAAGGACATGTCAAAATTTAAAGCGCCTTTTTTACCGGCGCTAAGCCTGATCCAAACAACATCATTGACATAGTCAGTAAAAACTTCTTCTTTGACCGCAATGCCGTTTCTGGTAAAAGAAGTAACGGCTGTAGCGGTTTCCATGTCCATTACACGCTGGTAATTTTTTGTAGCGCCGTTTATTTTCCAATCTATAAAAAAATCGCCCATGGTCTGGTAGCAGCCAAATTTTACATTAGCGCCATTGCCATGTCCGGTGCCTGCGCCTTTGGCTATAAAATGTTGCATCAGCAGGCTTTGAGCTTCGCGGTTCTTTTCTTCCAGCAAAAGTTGCTGTATGTTTTCCAGGTATTCATGTGCATTTTCACGGTCTCCTTCCTGCGGGCCCCCCGACCAGAGTGATATTTCGTTTAATGCCAGTCGTTCTTTTTCCGTATCACCAAACACCATCACGCCCAGCCTGCCATTGCCCAGGGGCAAGGATTCTGTAAAGTGCCTGGCAGGAGCTTTACATCTTATTTCTACATCATTTTTCTGGGCTAAAGAGGGCACGGATATTATAAATAACAATACAGACAAAAAATTTTTCATATTCCATGTTTAAAAGCCTCAAGTTAAGCAATGATGCGCTTTTTGCTGCCTTTTTTGCTTGCATTTTATCTGATTAACGTTTATCCGGAATTTTGCGTCAACGCTAAATGCTATTGCAGTGCTTGACATGCCTGGAGTTATCCGCGGAGTTGATTCCGGCAATCAGCTGTTTAGTCTTTGCAGGCAAGTGTATAGCTGGAAGGGCTACGCCTCGTTGCTCCTTCATTGGCATAAAAAAATCTGTACACTTTACTGGCTAAAAATGCCACCTGGTGTACAGATTCCATAATCAGCAATGCTTACTTCTCAATGCGCATTTTGTAGAATGAGCGCCAGGAGAATACCAGGGCTATCACCAGGAATACCAGGCCAAACCAGGGCGCTGAATTCCTGAACGATTCCGAGATGGCCATTTCCATGGCCAATAGTCCAAACAGGGTTGTGAACTTAATAATGGGGTTCAAGGATACAGATGAAGTGTCTTTAAACGGATCGCCAACCGTATCTCCAACCACCGTAGCATCGTGCAGCGGCGTGCCTTTGGCTTTCAGATCTACCTCTACAACTTTTTTGGCATTATCCCACGCACCGCCTGCATTGGCCATAAAGATCGCCTGGAACAAACCGAATACAGCTATACCTATAAGATAGCTTACAAACAAGGCTACTGCATCGTTTCCGCCGATGCCGGCAGGTGAAGAAATGCAGGCAAATGCCAGCGCAAAGAAGAATATGGCTATGAAAATATTGAACATACCATTCTGTGCATACTGTGTACATATTTTTACCACTTCCACAGACGCCTTAGGATCTGCCTTCTTGGGAGCGTTGGGATCTAAGTTAATGTGGCGTTTAATATACTCTACAGCCCTGTAAGCGCCGGTAGTAACCGCTTGTGTAGATGCGCCGGTGAACCAGTAAATAACAGATCCGCCCAGCAGGAAGCCGAGTATGGTGTATGGGTTCAGTACATTTAAAATAGTTTCAGGATCAACGCCGAGTGTTTTTTCAATCATCAATATCAGTGAAAAGATCATGGTGGTCGCGCCTACCACTGCAGTGCCTATCAGCACCGGTTTGGCTGTGGCTTTGAATGTGTTACCAGCGCCATCATTAGCTTCCAGGTAATATTTTGATTTTTCCCAATCCGGCCTGAAACCGAAATCTCTTTGTATCTCTTCATCAATGCCGGGCTGCTCTTCTATCAGCGATAATTCATACACCGACTGTGCATTGTCTGTAACAGGGCCGTAGCTGTCCACTGCAATCGTTACGGGGCCCATGCCCAACATGCCGAAAGCTATGAGCCCGAAAGCAAATACGGAAGGATAGATCATAATATCTGCAAGCCCCAGGGTGCTGGTGTAGTAGCCCGCAAACATCAGCACAAAAAATACCAGTCCTTTCCAGAATGCGCTGAAATTGCCGGCAACAAATCCTGAAAGTATCACAAGCGATGCACCGCCTTCTTGGCCTGCATTTACGATCTCACGAACATGCGATGATTTGGGTGAAGTAAATATTTTGGTGAATTCCGGTATCAGCGCTGCACCTAAAGTACCACAACTAATGATCACGGACAGTATCCACCACATATCGGAATTTCCGTTTACATTGGGCAGCATCAGGTAGCTCACAATAAAGGTAACAATAATAGAAAGTATAGACGTGATCCACACAAGATGTGTGAGCGGCGCTTCAAAATCCAAGTCTTCTTTGTTGCTGTACATGGCATTGCTGATGGCTTTGTTGATCCAGAATGCAACCACAGATGTTATCACCATCAATATGCGCATTACAAAAATCCAGGCTAACAGTAATGTCTGCATTTCGGGGCCTGAAGTGATGGCCAGCAAAATAAAAGAGATCAGCGCCACGCCTGTAACGCCGTAGGTTTCAAACCCATCCGCCGTAGGGCCAACGCTGTCTCCTGCATTGTCGCCGGTACAGTCTGCAATCACGCCCGGGTTGCGGGGATCATCTTCACCGATCTTGAATACAACTTTCATAAGGTCTGAGCCGATATCTGCAATCTTTGTAAAAATGCCGCCTGCAATACGCAGGGCAGATGCTCCCAGCGATTCACCTATGGCAAAGCCTATAAAACAGGCGCCTGCCAGCTCTCCGGGCATCAGCAGCAGGATGATCAGCATCAGCATTAACTCTACGCATATCAGCAATACGCCAATGCTCATGCCGGCATTTAACGGGATGTTCAAAAGATCAAGCGGCTTCCTTTTCAATGAAGCAAACGCCATGCGGGAGTTGGCAAGTGTATTCATGCGGATGCCGAATGCAGCCACAGCATAAGAACCAAGTATGCCAACCACAGTCCACGTAAGTATCAGCAGTACGCCCCCGGTACCGAATAAATTATTGCCCGCTTCATCTTTAGCCAGGAAGCCGTAATAAGCAGCTACCGCAGCCCCGATGAAAACAAATAATATAGCCAGGAACCTGCCCTGCTGTTTTAAATAAGCTTTACAGGTTTTATAAATCACATCGCCTATTTCCAGCATGGATTTATGTGCAGGCAGCTTGCGCACACGGGTATACTGATACAAGCCAAACAGCATGCCCAGCAGCGTTACGGCAAATCCGTAATAAAGTTCTGTATGTTGTTTGATGGATTCCGGTACTTTAAGATCTGCTTCGCTGGCAAATACCGGTATGGAGCCGAGAAAGGCGAGTGTGGATAGAGCTACTTTTTTCATCAGTGTATAGTTTTAAATGTTACCGAAACAAAAAAGACAGAATAAATTTAATCCATTTACAAATGATAAAAAAATTTATTCTGTCTTCCGGTAACCAATACAGCCTAACGTGCGCCCGGCGGGCAATGCTCGCGCAGGAATTTGGTGAACAGGTTGCTTAAATGTTTGCCCGTGCCTTCGCCTTCTGAAATACTGTGTGAACGGTTGGGGTACACCATTAAATTAAAGAGCTTATTATGCCGTATCAGTTCATTGATCAGCATTTCCGCATTCTGATAATGCACGTTGTCGTCGCCCGTACCATGTACCAGCAAAAGGTTTCCTTTCAGCCCGGCAGCGTGTGTGATGGCAGACGCCTGCTTGTAAGCTGCGGCATTTTCCTGTGGCAGGCCCATGTATCTTTCTTCATAAATATTGTCGTAGGTAAGCCGGTTCGCTACTGCCGCGATCGCAATGCCTGTTTTATAAATCTCCGGATATTGAAACAGTAAATTTAAAGTGGTGGAACCGCCACCGCTCCAGCCCCACACAGCTATGCGGCTGGTGTCTACAAATCTCCATTTCATAATTTCTCTGGCAGCATCTGCCTGGTCATGGATATTCAGGATGCCTACTTTTTCATAAATAGATTTTCTCCATGCAGCGCCTTTCGGTGCGGGTGTGCCGCGGCTGTCTACGCTGATGTAGATGTAACCATCACCCGAAAAATCACCATTGTATAAGTTCGGCCTGCCGCTGCCAAACTTATCTTTTACAGTGGCGCCGCCGGGTTCGGTGTACACATAAAATAATACCGGGTATTTTTTTGTAGAGTCAAAGTTCTTAGGCAGCAGCACAGAAGCATCCATAGTGGCGCCTTTGACTGTTTTGATCTGCACCATGTTTACCCTGGGGATATCCGCGGGGAGCGCATTCTGATTGGCTTTGTCGCCAATGGTTGTGTGGCCTGGCAGTGTTACCCATTCGCGTACGGGATATGTATTTACATTCGAAAATGTATGCCGTGCAAACTTGCCGTCAGGTGAAAGATCATAATCGTGGGTGCCTTTCTCTGTTGCCGGGGAAAGTTTTTCGGGTGCGCTGCTGCCGTCAAGCCTGGTTCTGTATAAATATTGTTGCGTAGCATTTTCGGGAGAAGCCAGGAAGTACACATAACCTTCCTGTTCGTTTACTGCCAGAAGATCTATGACATCATACGCGCCTTTGGTTATCAGTTTTTCATTGCCGGCAAGGTCTATCCTGTATAAATGTTGCCAGCCGTCTTTTTCCGTCATCCATAGAAAAGCTTTGTTGTTTTCAATCCAGTCCCAGCCTACGGGGCTGTCGTGCCACCTGGATTTTATGTCTATCCATGCGTTGTTTTTTTCCTTGTAAAATGCTTTGGCCACGCCGTTGGCAGCGTTTACCGTGTATAGAGTGCTTTGGTTTTGTTTGCGGTTAAGTTGTTGCACCACAATGGCGTTGTTGTCTGCCCATTCCATTCTTGGCAGGTAATTATTGTCGCTCTCGCCCGGTATGCTCATCCATTTTTTATTTTTAGAAGCTACATCCACTATGCCGATCTTTGCCGGAGATGGCTTGTAGCCTACTTTCGGGTATTCTACAGGCACATTGTAAGCATATATGGAATCTGTATTATTGATCATTAAAAAGTTCCTGATCTTACGTGCATCAATATTCCAGAAAGCAATCTTTTTACTGTCGGGCGACCATCGAAAACCGTCGCGCGTGCTGAACTCTTCTTCGTATACCCAGTCAAACGTGCCGTTGATGATCCTGTCTGTGCCGTCAGTTGTAAGTTGTGTGATCTTATGTGTAGTAAGATCTTCTGCATAAATATTGTGCCTGCTTACGTAGGCTGCTTTTTTTCCATCAGGAGATAATTTGGCAAACATCAGCGATGATTCGGGAAGGCCTTTCCCAAGCTGGCGCAATGTATGGTTCGATAAATCCAGTACCCAGTAATCTCCGCGTGTGTCGTAGCGCCATACCCGTTTTGAGTTGGTATATACAAGCAGTTTACGCTTGTCATCGCTGAGGAAAAAATTGCGTATGGTAACCGGCTCTTTGGCGCCCTTGGGAGTAAGCTGCGCTGCGGAAGCCAGTGTTTGCGTAGTTCTTCCGGGAAGCGTTATTTCTACAATGCCTTTATCTGCAATGGTATAATAGCTGTTACCGTTTTTGCTCCAGGCTATGCCGCGCGGGGGTTGTGCAGACAGGCTGATAAACAGCAGGCAGGAAGCAAAAACCAACTGAATTTTTAAAAATTTCATAGTGAGATGTATTTTATAAGACAGGATGTAAAGTAAAAAATATTTGTGAAATGCGCACTATGCATGGATAAAATCTATCTATACTGCCAGTATATTTTTATAAATAAAATTAATGCAGCAGAAATCTTATGGAGTACGCAATCCATTGTACCGGTTGCCGGCATGCACATGGATGGAGCAATCACTGAAAGCCAGTAGTATAGCCCGGCAGGAAGATATCAGGCAGGTTTACAAAGGCTGATCTACCTGTATTTCACGTTTGTCTTCAAACTCTTCAGACATGCTGTCGAGTACACGGCCGTTCTCTGTTTTCAGGATGCGGGAAGGGTACCTGTTGATCACGATAAAATCGTGCGTAGCCATCAGGATAGATGTCTTGGTCTCGTAGCTGATCAGGCGCAGCAGTTGCATAATGTCGTCGCTGGTTTCCGGGTCCAGGTTGCCGGTAGGCTCATCAGC
This sequence comes from Haoranjiania flava, assembly GCF_025631005.1. Lineage (NCBI taxonomy): Bacteria > Pseudomonadati > Bacteroidota > Chitinophagia > Chitinophagales > Chitinophagaceae > Haoranjiania > Haoranjiania flava. The sequence goes on along the minus strand of NZ_JAOTPL010000001.1, from coordinate 303,780 downwards.
CAGTATAAGCTTCGGCGAGTTGATCAGGGCGCGTGCAATGTCGAGCCGCTGCTGTTCGCCGCCACTCATTTCAAAAGGCATCTTGAATTCTTTATGAGAAAGGCCTACTTTTTCCAGCACTTCTTTGATCTTTTCATCCATCAGCTTCTTGTCTTTCCAGCCGGTGGCACGCATTACAAACTTAAGGTTTTCAGATACGTTCCTGTCTGTAAGTAAGTTGAAAGACTGGAACACAATGCCGATGTCTCTTCGTAGAAAAGGGACTGTTTTCCAGGTCATGCCTTTTATGTCATGGCCCACAACCGTTGCTGTGCCTTCTTTCAAGGGCAGTTCGCCATACAATGTTTTCAGCAGGCTGCTCTTTCCGGTACCCGTTTTTCCCACGAGGTAAACAAACTCTTCAGGGCCTATCTCAAAATTTACATCCTGGAGAATAAGATTATTTCCCTGGTAAATATTGGCATTTTTTACGGATACTATAGATTCAGACATGCGATAAAGGTTGTTTGATGATAGCCCGCAAGATAATAAAATACACTAAAATGTTATGTGAAATTCTTTGCACTCCAACGTCAATTTTTTTTAAGTGCGTTAATGTTCAAGTAATTTATTTTTCAATCTTATCGGCGCCAAAGTAAGGCTGCAATACTTCCGGCACTCTGATGCTACCTGCCTGTTGATTGTTTTCCAAAATAGCTGCGATGATGCGCGGCAATGCCATTGAGCTGCCGTTGAGCGTATGTACCAGTTGCGTTTTGCCTTCGTTGTTTTTAAAACGGCACTTCAGGCGGTTAGCCTGGTAATTGTGGAAATTGCTTACACTGCTCACTTCCAGCCAGCGCCCCTGAGCAGCGCTATATACTTCAAAGTCGTAAGTGATGTGGCTGGTAAAGCTCATGTCTCCGCCGCAAAGCAACAGTATGCGGTAGGGCAGTTCCAGTGATTGCAATAAACTCTCCACATGCGCCACCATATCATCCAGCGCCTGGTTGCTGGCATCCGGATGAGTTATCTGTACGATCTCTACTTTTTCAAATTGGTGCACCCTGTTGAGCCCGCGTACATCTTTACCAAAGCTTCCGGCCTCCCTTCTGAAACACGGCGAGTGGGCGGTCATCTTCAGAGGAAGCTTTTCTTCTTTTAATATTTCATCGCGGTAAATATTAGTTACGGGTACTTCGGAGGTGGGTATCAGGTATAAGTTGTCCTCGGTTACATGATACATCTGGCCTTCTTTATCAGGAAGTTGCCCGGTGGCATAAGCAGATGCTTCATTGACCATAAATGGCGGGTTGTATTCTGTGTAGCCCGCAGCAGTATTGAAGTCCAGGAAATACTGCACCAGCGAGCGTTGCAGCTTTGCACCCTTGCCTTTGAATAGCGGAAAGCCGCTGCCGGTAATCTTTGCTCCGGTTTCGAAATCAACAATATCGTAGGTTTTTATCAGCTCCCAATGCGGCACGGCGCCTTCATATAGTTCCGGTATGTTGCCGCCTTCTTTTACTACCACATTGTCTTCCGCGTTGTTGCCTGCGGGAACTTTATCGTGCGGCAGGTTGGGCAGTTGCACCAGCATCCGGTAAAGGTTTTCTTCTGCTTCCGCCATCTTTTGTTTCAGGGGTTCAAGTGTAGGCTTCAATGCAGATACTTCAGCTTTGGCAGCTTCTGCTTCTTGTTTTTTGCCCTGTGCCATCAGTTGCCCGATAGACTTTGATATGCTGTTTATTTTAGATTGATTGTTATCAAAATCTGTTTGAATTTTTTTCCTTTCATCATCCAAAGCTATGATCTCGTCGATCAGCGCCATGTTCTTAAAATTTTTTACTGCAAGTTTTTCTCTTACCTTACCTGCATCCTGCCTGAGTGCACTTACCTGTAACATGTTTATCTTAAAATTTAAGCGAATATACTTGGAATTTTTATAATGCTATATTTAATGAATTCTAAGATTTGGTTTTAATATGTAGATTTTATTTAATAAAACAAAAGAGTGTTAGTAAAAACTCATATATTTTTGCTACCTATTAAATATTAGTTATGGAAAATATCATCAAAAAATTTTTGCAGACAGTTACAGCAAACAACCCGGGAGAAACAGAATTTTTACAGGCAGTGACGGAAGTGGCAGAATCTATTATTCCTTTTATCAGGGCAAATGACAAGTACAGGGATAAGCAATTGCTGGACAGGATTGTAGAACCTGAGCGTGTGATCATTTTTCGTGTTCCATGGGTAGATGATAATAATATAATACAGGTAAACAGGGGTTATCGTGTGCAGATGAATTCTGCCATCGGGCCTTACAAAGGCGGATTGCGTTTTCACCCGACCGTAAACCTGAGCATTTTAAAATTCCTGGCCTTTGAACAGACTTTTAAGAACAGCCTCACAACGTTGCCTATGGGCGGAGGCAAGGGTGGCGCTAACTTTGACCCCAAAGGAAAATCAGATGGTGAAGTGATGCGCTTTTGCCAAAGTTTTATGTCAGAACTTTTCCGCTATATTGGTGAAGATACAGATGTACCTGCCGGTGACATTGGCGTAGGCGAGCGCGAGGTTGGCTACCTGTTTGGCATGTATAAAAAACTGACCAATAAATTTACCGGCGTACTTACCGGCAAGGGCATGAGCTATGGCGGATCTTTCATTCGCCCCGAAGCTACAGGCTATGGCCTGATCTATTTCGTTGAAAATATGCTGGCAGCAAAATATGAGTCTGTATCCGGGAAAACCATTGTGATATCGGGTTCGGGCAACGTATCGCAATATGCGGCGCAGAAAGCAACCGCACTCGGCGGGAAGGTAGTAACACTGTCAGATTCAGAAGGTTTTATTTATGATAAAGATGGCATTGATGAAGAGAAGCTCAACTGGGTAATGCAGCTGAAGAATGTACGCCGCGGCCGCATCAGCGAGTATGCAGACCATTTTAAGTCGGCTAAATTTTACAAGGATAAGAAGCCCTGGAGTGTTGAGTGCGACATTGCGCTGCCCTGTGCCACACAAAACGAGATACTGGTAGGAGATGCGCAGGCATTGGTGAAGAGCAAAGTAATGTGCGTAGCCGAAGGCGCTAACATGCCATCCACACTGGAAGCTATCAATACTTTCCAGAAACATAAAATATTGTATGCACCGGGTAAAGCATCTAACGCGGGCGGTGTGGCCACTTCAGGTTTAGAGATGTCGCAAAACTCTTTGCGTTACAAATGGACGCATGAGAAGGTAGACCGCAAGCTGCACGAGATCATGAACAATGTGCATGCAGAATGCATTTTGTATGGCGCTAATGAAAGCAAAGACTATGTTGATTATGTAAAAGGCGCCAACATAGCAGGTTTTGTGAAAGTTGCCGATGCTATGCTTGCGCAGGGAGTGGTATAGTTGTTCAAAGCTTAAAGCACTATACGATATTTTATTATTTAATAGTATTCTTTTTCTATCTTTGCCCGCAAGTTTTTCTGATTGATGATAAAAAAATTATTTGATAGAAGGGCAGGAGAGGACGATAATGAAATGTCGTTTATAGATCACCTTGAGGCATTGCGCTGGCATGTGATACGTTCTTTGATCGTAGTAATTATTCTGGCGGTTGTAATCTTCATCAATATTCAATGGTTTTTCGATTATGTAATCGCAGGGCCTATCAACAAAAACTTTGTAAGCTACCGCATGCTGTGCAAACTCGCGGAAGTAACGCACATCAGCGCTTTGTGTGTAGAACCGGTAACGGTGCCTATGCAAACCACAACCTATGCAGGCCAGTTCCTCGGAAGTTTTTCTATAGCTTTTATCGGCGCTTTTGTGGTTGCCTTTCCTTATGTTTTCTGGGAGTTCTGGCGTTTTGTAAAGCCTGCGTTGAACGAGAAAGAACTGAAAAGCTCCGGCTTTGCCATATTCTGGGTTTCTTTCTTTTTCTTTACCGGCGCCGCCTTCGGCTACTTTATTTTAGGGCCGTTCGTATTCAGTTTTCTTGCAAACTTCCAGATCAGCGGGCAGGAGATGATGAAAACCATTCCTACGCTCAATGACTATATTGACAATCTTACCAACATTGTATTGGGCTGTGGCATTGCCTTTGAGCTTCCTGTGCTGGCTTATGTACTCACCAGGGTAGGCCTTGTTACCCCGGGTTTTTTAAAAAGATCCCGGAAGTATGCCATTGTGATCATACTTATACTTGCTGCTTTTATTACTCCAAGCCCTGATATGATCAGCCAGTTGATCGTGTTTATTCCCTTAATGTCTTTGTACGAGTTTGGTATAATCGTATCTAAACGCGTGTACAAAAAACTGGAAGAGGAAGACAGGCAGTGGAGCTGATTTTTTTCAGCCGTGATATAAACATATTAATCATCATGCTGCGAGCATGTATTAAAACCAAGTTATTTGTTTAGGCAGATGCAGGTTATCAGCCAAAATCATTTATTTTTGACTAAATAAAACCAAAGACACGATGACTCTTTTAAAAGATAAAGTGGCTGTGATCACCGGTGCAGCCCGTGGTATAGGCGAAGCGATTGCTATAAAGTTTGCTGAGCAGGGAGCCAATATTGCATTTACATACGTGAGCGACAGCAGTAGGGAAAAGGCAGAAGCCTTAGAAAAGAAGTTGGCCGAAATGGGTGTAAAAGCTAAGTCTTACCAAAGCAACGCTGCCGATTATACATCTGCAGAAACCTTTGTGAATGATGTGTTGAAAGAGTTTGGCAAAATAGATATTTGTGTAAACAATGCAGGAATCAGTAAAGACAACCTGCTTATGCGGATGAGTTCAGAGCAATGGAATGATGTGATCAACACCAACCTTACCGGTGTTTTTAATATTACTAAACAGGTAATCCGTCCTATGATGAAAGCTAAAAGCGGCAGCATCATCAACATGAGTTCTATTATCGGCATCATCGGGAATGCCGGCCAGGCCAGCTATGCAGCTTCTAAAGCAGGCATCATTGGCTTTACAAAGTCTGTAGCCAAGGAACTGGGCAGCCGCAATATCCGCTGCAACGCCATTGCACCGGGTTTTGTAGAAACAGATATGACGCAGTATCTTAAAGAAGGCAACGCCAGTGAAGCGTATATGAAAAGCATACCCCTCGGGCGATTTGGCAAGGGCGAAGATATTGCGAACGCCGCGCTATACCTGGCTTCTGACATGAGCGCCTATGTAACCGGACAAACTATAAGCATTTGCGGAGGATTAAATATTTAATATGAACGATATCGATAAAATACTACAGTCCAACAAAGACTGGGCAAAATATGTGAGCGAAGAAGAGCCGGATTTTTTCCCTACGCTTGCAAAATTACAGTCTCCAAAGTTTCTGTGGATAGGCTGCAGCGACAGCCGGGTGCCTGCAGACCAGATCACCAATACAAAGCCCGGAGAAATATTTGTACACAGGAACATAGCCAACCTGGTGATTCACACCGATGTGAATTTGCTAAGCGTGCTGGACTATGCAGTCAGGCAGTTAAAAGTAGAGCATGTGATTGTGTGCGGCCACTACGGTTGCGGCGGTGTGAATGCAGCCATGTCAAACAACAACTTTGATATTGTATTGAACATGTGGTTGCGCAATATCAAAGATGTGTACAGGATGCACAGCGATGAACTTGATAAAATTGATGATGATAAACAGCGTTCAGACCGGCTGGTAGAACTCAATGTGGTAGAACAGGTAAAACACCTGGCCAAGACATCAATTATACAACGTGCGTGGAAACATCACCAGATGCCGCAACTGCATGGTTGGGTTTATGGCCTGGACAATGGACTGATTAAGACTATTTACCAGATGAATCACGATTCTGAGATTGATGGCCTGTATGTTTACACCGATCTGTAATCCGTAAGATCTATGGCAACAAGTCTTGTGTTAACCGCAGCCAATCAATGAATATGCATATGAAGAAGTTTTTCTTTATTATTTTTTTCCTTTGCTCCATTGCCGGCTACGCGCAGCACCAGTCTTCAGGTCTTAAGATCAGTTTGCTTACCTGCGCGCCCGGCGAAGAGTTGTATTCAACGTTTGGCCATACTGCCATCAGGGTTTATGACAGCGCGAACCGCACAGATCAGGTGTATAATTACGGACTGTTTAATTTTGAGGAGCCCAACTTCTATCTAAAGTTCACACGCGGCAGCCTGGATTATATTCTCGGCGTACAGTCTTATGATGAATTTTTATACGAATACCAGTTTTTTAAACGCACTGTGTGGGAACAGGATATAAATCTTACGGCGCAACAGCAACAGAATATTGTCCGTTTTCTGGAAAATAACCTGTTGCCTGAAAACCGTGCCTACAGATACGATTTTATTTATGATAATTGTGCCACACGCGCCAGGGATGTGATCCTGCGCCAGTTTCCGGGCTATGTGGTTGAGAAGCCTTACATGGAAGCAGGCACTACTGCCAGGGATTTATTTCATTATTATTTAGATAATGGCAGGAAACAGGCATGGTCGAAACTGGGTATTGATGTTTTGTTGGGCAGCGGTACTGATACCGCCATGAATAAATTTACAGGCATGTTCCTGCCGGAGTTTTTAATGAATGCCTTTGAAAATACTACATATAACGGCAAGCCCATAGTAAGCGCCAGGCATGTGCTGGTGGAGGGCGAAAATATCAGGCAGTCCAATTACTACGTGCCATTCATGGCGGTGGCTTTATTTTCATCAGCGTTGTTGGTGCTTTATCATTTCAAAAGAAGGCAGGTTTTCCTGATAAATATGCTCGATAGTTTTCTTTTATTTACTACAGGTTTGTTGGGCATTCTCATCTTGTTCATGTGGTTTGCTACAGAGCACGAGAGCTGTAAAGACAATTACAATCTTTTATGGGCGCTGCCTGCCAATGTTGTTGCTGCATTTATCGTCAGCAAAAAAAGCAGGGCGCTTGGCATATATTTTCTTGCAGCGCTCGCTATAAATCTTTGCCTGCTTGCGGGCTGGTTTCTTCTTCCGCAGGAAATGAATTTTGCTTTGATACCGTTTGTTTTGCTGATGTCTTACCGCTACTTTATTTTGTATAAAAAAATAAACAGGTTACATTTAAACCGAAATTCAATCTGCTAAGAAAGCTGTACTGTTTTTTAAGAGGCTATTTCGCAATCTCTGGCACATAGAGGTTGCAGCTATTGCGGCCGTGCCGGAGTAAACAGCAGAGATTTGGAATTGAGGTTATTCATTTAGATAATTCTTTTGAAACATGTATAGATACATCACATTCAAAAATCAGGAACTGGCATACAGGCTTTCAGGAAACGGTAGTAAAACGCTGGTTTTATTGCACGGCTTCCCCGAAAGCAGTGATATCTTCCGCAACCAGTTGCCGGCACTGGAAGCTCATTTTACAGTAATCATCCCTGATCTGCCCGGAGCAGGCAAATCGCCCTACAATGATGCACTTACAACAATGGAAGATTTTGCGGAAGCTGTGTATGAGATTTTACAAAATGAAAATATGAAAGCCTGCACCATGATCGGCCACTCTATGGGCGGCTACATTACGCTGGCGTTTGCAGAAAAGCATTCCACTCAACTCAATGGTTTTGGATTGTTGCATTCCCACGCTTCGGCTGACAGTGAAGAAGGTATTGCCAACAGGCAAAAGAATATCAAAAGCATGCAGGCTTATGGCGCCATGCCATTGCTGCAAACCATGCTGCCGGGTTTGTTCGGTGAAAAGTTTAAGCAGGAACATCCCGGAGTGATTGAAAGCCTTTTGCGGGAAGCGGGGAAGATGGATGTACAGGCCTTGATAAGGTTTCAGGAGATCATGATCGGCCGCAAAGACAGGACAGATGTTTTAAAAAACAGCCAGGTGCCGGTATTGTTTATATTGGGTACGGATGACCAGTCTGCAAGGCTTGAAAATGTGCTGCCGCAAACAAAAATCCCCCGGCGGTCTGAAGTGGTTATATTGCAGGATACAGGCCATATGGGCATGTTTGAGGCGGTTGATGAGGTCAATGAAACCATCCTGAATTTTGTGTCCAATGTTTGACGTTGTAAAAAAACATAAATTAAGTATTCTCACTGCTATCTACTGGACATGGATGTTGTACATTGTTGCAGCATTGGTGTGGTGGTTTATTTCACTTGAAAGACAGAATCACCAAATGTACCAGTACCGCATAGAAGAACTCATTAAGGATGATCCGCTGTACACCGATAAGGTTTATGCACTTGATGATGCCAGGCGCAGGAAATCTTTTCAGTACATAGGAGAAGGCGTTGTATCACTGGCTTTGATCATAATTGGCGCCGGCTACCTGTACCGTGCCACGCGCAAGCAATTTCGTTTTGCCACACAGCAGCAAAACTTTATGATGGCCATTACCCATGAATTAAAAACGCCCATTGCTGTGGCTCAGCTAAACCTGGAGACATTGCAGAAAAGAAAGCTTAATGAAGAAATGCAACAGAAACTGATAGCAAACACTTTGATAGAAACCTCCCGGCTGAATACGCTTACCAACAACGTGCTGTTTTCTTCTCAACTGGAAAGCGGCCAGTACAGCGTACAATATCAACCTGTAGACATCAGTAAAATTGTGCTGGAAGCTGTAAAAGATTTCAGGAGAAGATTTATACAGCGCCAGATTGAACATGTTGTGGAAGAAAATCTTTTTATTACAGGCGAGCATTTATTGTTGCAGCTGGTCATCAGCAATTTGATCGATAACGCCATAAAATATTCACCAGCGGATTCCCTGATATCAGTACGATTAAAACAAAAAGAAAACTGTGCTGTGCTTAGCATTGCTGATGAAGGCGAAGGCATTCGCGAAGAAGAGAAGAATAAGATATTCAACAAGTTTTATCGTGTTGGAAATGAAGCTGTGCGTAAAACAAAAGGCACCGGGCTTGGTTTGTATCTCTGTAAAAAAATTGTCAAAGACTTTGGCGGAAACATACGCATAGAAGACAATAAGCCCAAAGGTTCCTTTTTTATCATTAACTTTCCACTGATTAAAAACCAAAACCAATGATCAAGGAGTATTCAGCAAATGTATTGCTGGTGGAAGACGAAGAAAATATGCATGAAGCTTTGAAGCTGAATTTAGAGATGGAAGGCTATTCTGTTACCTCCGCCTATGATGGCATGGCAGCGCTGAAAGCCTCACAGGCAGAGTATTTCGATGTTATTATTATGGATATAATGCTGCCTGAAATGGATGGCATCAGTGTTACGGAAAGCATCCGTTTGCAGAATGCGGAAGTGCCTATCTTAATGTTGAGCGCAAGGAATCATACATCAGATAAGGTGTTAGGACTGAGAAAAGGCGCTGACGATTATATTACCAAGCCATTTGACCTGGAAGAGCTGTTGCTGCGCGTGGCAAAGCTGATCGAGAAAAATAAAAAACTACAGGACCGAGATTTTTCTGTTGGCGATGAGTTTGAGTTTGGTGATAACAAAGTAAACTTTGCTTCCCAGGAAGCCATTACCTGGGAAGGCCAGAAAATAGATCTGAGCAAGAAGGAAGCAATGCTGCTGAAATTGTTGTTTGAAAATAAGAATGAAGTTGTAACCCGTGAAAAAATTTTACAGGTAGTTTGGGGTTACAGCGTTTATCCCTCTACACGCACGATTGACAATTTCATTTTAAGCTTTAGGAAATATTTTGAAAAGGATACCCGCAACCCAATTTTCTTTCACTCTGTACGTGGAATGGGATATAAGTTTACAGCCTGAGTGTTTTTGCTTATCATACTCTAACCTCACCACGGGCAGAGAGTAGGAAACCACAATGTACAGCAACCTGGCATCGCTGCAATATTTGCATATAAACATTTGCGGGCTTGCGTGAAATAAAAAGTTGCTTCTACACTTCCATTGCATAAGGCAATAGGTTAGTGTTGGTTTTGTAAAATAAACTGCTCTGCGCTTTCCAGGTCTTCCGGGGTGTCTATTTCTATGGTTACGTTTTCAGTAAGCACCATCTTTAGCGGAATGCCATGTTCCAGGTAGCGGATACATTCTATCTTCTCTGCAAGCTCAAGAGGCGTTTGTTCCCATTGGGTAAAGTTCAGCAATGTTGCTTTCCTGAATGCATACACGCCAATGTGTTTGTAATAAGTTAAGTTGTCTTCGCTGCGCGGATAAGGAATCGGCGAACGTGAAAAATAGAGCGAGTTGTTGTTATTGTCTACAATCACTTTTACAAAGCTGGGATTGTCTACAAACGCTTTATCCAGTATGTGCATCAGGCTGGCTACCTGTACTGTTTCATCTTCAAATACATTGAGCAGGCGGGCAAGATCTTCCTTTTTTACAAAAGGAGAATCGCCCTGCACATTGATTATCACATCTGCATCAATAGGCTCCACTGCTTCTGCAATGCGGTCACTGCCGCATTCATGCTCTTTTACGGAGTAGATGGCTCTGCCGCCGTGTGCGGTTATTTCATTAAAAATAATGGCACTGTCTGTAACTACAAAAACATCATCGAACAAGCCGGTGTTCAGTGTGTTTTCATACACCCTGCGGATGACACTCTGCCCGGCAAGAGGTTTCATCAGCTTGCCCGGAAATCTTGATGCATCGTACCTTGCAGGGATTACAGCTATTTTTTTCATGTGTAATTTATTTATTTTTCTTTACGGTTACATGGAATAGCCTTTATTCATTCGCGGTTGGTATGCAACTTTGGTTATGGCTATTTCATGTGTATATTTAATTTTTTTTGTTTGCCACACGGAATAACCAAAACCTTAATTCTTTATTATCATTCCCGGTTGGTATAGATTCTTAATCTTTATGGTTATTCTATGTGTATATTTATTAATTGCAGGTTGTATTTTATGTAAAGGATCTCAGCCAAAGTTATTTTAATAAAGGCTGTATATCCCTGTCGTTTTGTATATTGCTCATTTGCTTCAATATCCAGTTTGATTTCCAGCTTACATGCTTGCTCAAAGGTACTACAGTAAAGACCCTGGGGTTTTGCAAAGAAGCGATGATCATAGCGGCTTCTCTCCTGGAAAGCTGGCTGGCTGGTTTGTCAAAATATTTTTGTGCGGCAGCTTCAATACCGAAAACACCTTTGCCCATCTCTGCCACATTGAGGTAAATTTCCAGGATACGGCGTTTGTCCCAAACGGCTTCTATCAGCCAGGTGTAGAAAAATTCAGGAGCCTTTCGAAGGTATTTCCAAAAGCCTGCGCCCTGCCAGAGAAATACATTCTTAGCCGTTTGTTGTGATATGGTGCTCGCCGCAGTTCCCTTAGCTCGCCCTTTTTTAAGGTTGGCGCCTTCAAGGCTGTTACCCAGCGATACCCAGTCAAAGCCATTATGCAGCGCAAAAAGCTGGTCTTCGCCTGCAATGGCTGCCAGGCGTACATTTGGCGATATTTTTGCAAGCGGTACGTAATTTCTTTTTAGCCCTTGTCCGTCTATAATGTGTGTAATCTGTGTAATAGTCAGCGGCGGCATTATCCACTTACACAGGAATGCATAAGCTACAGAGAGTAGCAGCAGTAGAAAAAAATATTTAAATAATTTTCTGAAAAATCTTTTCACGCCGCAAATATACGGCTTTATGAATGCTGATGCGCACAGGTATGGTCAGTACAACTGCCTGTTTTTTTACAAAGACGGTAGTTGATATAGTGTGCCGCAACGATGAGCGTTACAGCAGGTACAAGAAAGTAAATAGCATTGTCATGAAACACTTCTTTCAACACCAGCAACAGTATGCCGGCAGAAAACATAACCACGGGTTTCATGCTGCCATGATGCGTTTTATAGCCATGTGTTAAAGCTCTCACCCCAATTAAAAATGCCAGACCTATCATGGTATATTCAAACGCATGGTTGTGTATTATGTTGATGCCGAAAAGCGGCAGGCTGGTCATCAGCAACGGTAGCACGGCGCAGTGAATGGCGCAGGCCACTGACGTAGTAACGCCTAATGCATCCCAATTTATTTTCATCAGCTTTTTTTTGGGGTTTATCTTTTTAGTTGGTTCCAGTTGAGCTATATCCACAATCATTTTTTTTATTGAATCAATGCAAATATATTACCTTTGCAACAATGTTGCAAGAAATTTGAATAAAAATTTTTTAAAATTATTGTAGCTACCTTTGTACAACTTAATGATCCTTTATGAGAAACAAAATACTTTGGATATATCTTGGCTTTTTTGCCATTGTGGTCTTGGTTTTTTGGTTACTGACTTTTATGGGTACAGATAATTGGAAGAAACAGTCGCCGGTGCTGAGTTATGTGCAACCTTTTAGCTTTACCAACCAGGATGGAAAGGCATTTACAGACAATGACATGAAAAACAAAGTAACCGTAGTGGAATACTTTTTTACTACCTGCCAGGGTATTTGCCCCAAACTCAATACCAATATGAAAAAAGTATACGAGCGGTTTAGAGGCAATCCTGAAGTGCAATTTGTTTCTCATACCTGCATGCCTGAAAACGATTCTGTGCCTGTGCTTAAGCGCTATGCAGATTCGCTGGGTGTAGATACCAGGCAGTGGGTTTTTCTTACGGGCAGAAAGGACAGCCTCTACCAGATGGCAAGAACGAGCTACCTGCTTGACGATCCGGCAAACAATGTAAAAGGTATAAACGATGAGTTCATCCACACACAATTCTGGGCACTGGTAGATAAGAATGGCAAAGTAAGGTCACAGATATTCGATGGGCTGAAAAAGAAAGATGTGAATAAGATTGTTGCAGAAATAGAAACCCTGCTGAAAGAGGAATAAAACTGGCCTGTTGGTAAATCATATTTTTGACAATAACCCCATCAATTAATTTTGATTGCTAAATAAAAAGTTATGTTACAACACCTCACCAATATTTTAAAAAGCAATGGATTAAGCGTTACTGAACCAAGGAAAAAAATACTGGAACTTTTTCTCGGTTCCAATGGGGCGCTGGACCATGCAGCTATTGAAAAAGGCGCCGATAATCTTGATAGGGTCACGATCTACAGAACCTTGCAGGCTTTCGTTGAACGCGGCATTATACATACTATTCCTACGGTAGATAATTCTGTAAAATATGCACTATGCAAAGAATGCGGCCAGGGCCACCATCATGATAACCATGTACATTTTATCTGTGAAAAATGCGGCACTACCACCTGTATTGAAGATGTCTCTGTACCGCAGATATCACTTCCCGGCAACTATCATATTCGTGAAAAAGAAATGATCCTCAAAGGTGAGTGTGAAAGTTGTTATGAGATTTAACTTGTTGTCGGTATTGTACTTATTTTAGAGTTTTAAATTATTATTCAATTACAAATACAACCATGTTGTTAGAACGATCCGGCCGATTCCAGCCGGATCATTGAATTTAATGACTGATATAATTATTTATCTTTTTGTGAAAAGTACTTACGGTAGCACACATGCAAACGTAACTATACACAATTGAAAGTAGGCGCACAAAAATAACCTTTGTGCCCGATGCGTTAGCCGCCGCCAAATATAGAAGTGTCCTGTGTACAAAATAAAAAAACCTGAAATTAAGAAGGTGATGCCAATCAGTGTACCAATTTTTTACAAAGGTCTTTAAAAACCTGCTGCACATCATCGGCCAATCCCGGATGAACGGGTGAACATTGAATAATAGTGCTCTTAGCCGCCGTAAGCCAGCGGAAGCGCGCGGGTTTGTCTGCTTTGGATAAAACATTTTCCGGGCAATTGCCTGAGGCTATTCTTTCAAAAGCCTCGAGGTACCGGGCAATGGTTTCACAGTCGGCCTGCTCATCAAGACAAAGCAGTTTTGTTTGATGAAGAAAAGTTTTACAAAGCAGTACATCTTGTTTTTTGCAGTACAATATCAGTCCGGCGTTGATGAACTCATCGCGCTCAACACGTGGCACCACGCGGATTACAGCGTATTCGTATAATAATTTATTTTCCGCCATTTATTGCCTGATTTAAAAAGCCGGAAGAATTGTGAAAACGCTGTGCAAGAAAATCAAAGTATTTTTTACGTGTGGATGATACCGTTTCACCATCATACTCCCCAAGCCAGTCGCCGGGTATTGCATCTGTAATAGCTGCTATTTTTTCCACAGATAAAGCCTGCCGTGCAAACTCTCCTGCTTCTGCCAATTGTGTTGCCTCCGGTAAAAGTACATGGTCTTTGATCATGGCAAATGTATTGCCTGCCTGCTCCGGGAATGTGCTCCAGTTGTGGTGATAATACAGGCATGCACCATGATCTATCAGCCACAATTCTTTGTGCCAGAGAAGCATGTTCGTATTCCTCGCCGTGCGGTCCATGTTGGCTAAATAAGCATCGAGCCATACTATTTTAGAGGCAGTGAATGCATCTGTGTGTGCCAGTGCCGGATCGTACATCACCGATCCGCTGAGGTAATGCAACCCGATATTAAGGCCACGGCTGGCTTTCAGCAGGTCCTGTATCTCTTCGTCGGGTTCGGTGCGGCCGAAGGCTTCATCCAGTTGCGCAAACACAAGTTCCGGAACTTTCAGCCCCAGGAGCCTCGCAATTTCGCCGCCGATAAATTCTGCCACCAGCGATTTAATGCCCTGGCCTGCTCCCCGGAATTTCAGTACGTACATAAAGCCGTCATCCGCCTCTACGATTGCAGGCAGTGAGCCGCCTTCACGCAATGGCGCGGCGTATCTTGTAACGTTAACAGTGCGGATATCGGGCATTGCTTGTTGAAATCTTTTTGATAATTGTTTTAAGCCTGATACTCAGTTAACCTTGACCAGGTAATAATTTTTCTTTCCTTTCTGTACCAAAAGATATTGATCGTGCAATAAAAGTGAAGCCTCTACTTTAAATTGTACATCAGCAACTTTATGCCTGTTGATGCTGATGCCGCCGTTTTGTACCATCTTGCGTGCTTCGCCTTTGCTGGGTAAAATTTTGCTGTCAGCCAGGAAGCTCACTACATCAGCTCCGGAGTCAATAGCGCTTTTGGGTATGTTTACTTTCTGTACGCCTTCCATGTTTTCCAAATCGTCTACGCTGAGGCCTTCAACGGGCGCGCTGGCATTGGCAAACAATTTTTCTGTTGTTGCAATGGCGTTTTGCAGTTCCTCTTCACTGTGCACGAACCTGGTAATTTCTTCAGCCAGCCTTTTTTGTAAAAGCCTCCTCCCCGGATCCTGCTGGTGTAGCTGAATCAGTTGTTCTACAGTATCTCTGTCCAGAAAAGTAAATATCTTAATCCAGTTTGCTGCGTCCTCATCAGAAGCATTCAGCCAGAACTGGTAGAATTGATAGGGAGTGGTTCTGCCTGCATCCAGCCAAACGTTGCCGGATTCGGTTTTGCCGAATTTGGTGCCGTCTGCTTTTTTTATCAGCGGGCAGGTAAATGCAAAAGCTTCACCACCGTCTTTCCTGCGTATAAATTCCGTACCGGTAGTAATGTTTCCCCACTGGTCGCTGCCGCCCATCTGCAGCTTTACATTTTTGGTTTTGTATAAATGATAGAAGTCGTATCCCTGCATCAGCTGGTAAGCAAACTCGGTATACGAGATACCCGTATCTCCCTCGATCCTTTTCTTTACGCTGTCTTTTGCCATCATATAATTCACCGTGATGTGCTTGCCTGCATCGCGCAGGAAGTCGATGAAAGAAATGTTTTTGAACCAGTCGTAGTTGTTCACCATCACTGCTGCGTTCGGTGCATCTGAAGTGAAGTCGATATATTTTTCCAGTTGTGCCTGTATGCCTGCAACATTCCTGGCTAACTGTTCTTCATTCAACAACACACGCTCCGCACTCTTCATGCTGGGGTCGCCGATCATACCGGTAGCGCCGCCAACAAGCGCATAGGGCTTATGCCCTGCTTTCTGAAGGTGCACCAACAATAAAATGGGAACAAGGCTGCCAATATGTAAGCTTTCTGCGGTAGGGTCAAAGCCAATGTAGGCCGATGTTTGTTCTTTTGCAAGTTGCTCTTCAGTGCCGGGGATCATATCCTGCAACATACCTCTCCAACGTAATTCTTCTATCAGGTTCATTTTCCAAAAATTTTTGCAAAGGTAACAAAAAGAGGGCAGTTGATTTTGATTTTTGATGTATGATTGGTGAGATGGTGAGATGTGAGATGTGGCTATCAGTTTGCAATTATTAATTTACAATCTGTAATTTGCAATCTGCAATTAACTAAACAAATATTCAATATCTTCCTTACTAAGGCTCTTGACAAAGCCGCTTTCATTGGAGATGAGTTCGGTAGCCAGTGCGCGCTTCTTATCCTGCAATTGAAGTATTTTATCTTCCACGGTATCTTTACAGATCATGCGGTAAGCAAAAATGTTTTTCGTCTGACCGATGCGGTGTGTACGGTCAATGGCCTGTTGTTCTACAGCCGGGTTCCACCACGGATCTACGATGTATACATAGTCTGCAGCCGTCAGGTTCAGGCCCACGCCCCCGGCTTTGAGTGAGATAAGGAATACCCGGCAGGCCTCATCGTTTTGAAAACTCTGAATGGCTTTCTCCCGGTCGTTTACAGAGGTGCCGCCGTCGAAGTATTCAAATTTTATATCCAGGCTTTTCAGCTTTTCTCTGATCAAAGCCAGCATGCCCAGGAACTGGGAAAAGATCAGCACTTTGTGGTCGCCCACATTTTCTTCTATCTCTTTGCTTAACTCTTCAATTTTTACAGAATAGTTCGGGTAGTTTTCTTCCTTTAAAATAGCGGGGCTGTCGCATATCTGGCGCAGCTTCATCAGCCCCTGCAGCACGGTGAGCTGTGAGCGTTGTATGCCTTGCCCTTCAATCATCCCGAGTATCCTGTCGCGGTAATCGTTGCGGTAAGCATCATAAATTTTTCTTTGCTTTTTATCCATTTCCAGGTACAGGATGCTCTCTGTTTTTTCAGGCAGGTCTTTGGCCACCTGCTCCTTGGTTCTCCTCAGGATAAACGGGTAGATGAGCTTCCTGAGGTTATCCTTCTTATCTGCCTCGCCGAGTTTATCAATGGGTATGGCAAAGTTTTGCCTGAACCATTCTGCCGATCCGAGCAGGCCGGGGTTCAGGAAATTCATTTGCGCATAGATGTCAAAAGTATTATTCTGTAGCGGGGTACCGCTGAGGCACAGGCGGTTGTTTGCTTTTAGCAGGCTTGCGGCCTTTGCTATTTTGCTTGCCGGGTTTTTTATTGCCTGGCTTTCATCTAAAATTATATAATCGAACTTTACTTCTGAAAGATGTTTAATATCGCTGCGCACGGTGCCGTAAGTGGTAATGATCAGCTCGACCCTTTCGTCTATAAGCCTGCCGGTGTGCCGGTTTGTGCCATGATGAATGTGGTATTTGATTTCAGGTGCAAATTTTTTTATTTCATTTTCCCAGTTGTACATAAGCGTTGTAGGGCATACGACCAGCGCTTTCAGCGTACCGTTTTCTGTTTTTAAATGATACAAAAAAGACAAGGCCTGAATGGTCTTTCCCAGACCCATATCGTCTGCCAGTATGCCTCCCCAGCCAATACCGTTTAAATAGTTGAGCCAGTTAAAACCAAATGCCTGGTAAGGCCGCAGGATATTACTGAGATGTGCAGGCGGCGTTGCATCTGCAATGGTATGGTTCTCTTTTATGCGCTCAAACTTTTCTTCCAGCTCAAAGTTTATATCTTCATCATTCCTGAGCGCATATAGCTCATCAATTAAGCTGAAATGATATTTATTTATTTTAAGCTCCTGCTGCGAGCCGTTGCCCACCTGGAAAAGGAGTGAATACTTTTTCATCCAGTCTTCGGGCAGCACGCCCAAAGTGCCGTCCTGTAAGGGTATCAGTGTCTGGTTGTTGGCCAGCGCTTTCTTGATCTCTTCTATAGTTACATGCTGATCTCCAAAGCTTACATCCACTTTTGCATCGAACCAGTCTGTATGACTGCTGATAAAGATTTTTGTGCTTACCTTGTCCCTGTTGAACTTGTATTTTTTCAACCCTTCAAAACCATATACCGGCACCTTCATTTGTTTTGCAAGATCCAGAAACAGGAAAAACCAATTGTCTTTGAGCACTTCAGCGCCTTTCAGCGCCAGGTTATTATTTTTTTCAAAGCGTACAAAAGAAGTATGCAGCGAAGCTATCTTACCGATGAAGTTGTCTTCCGCTAATTTGTTGCGGTGTATTATTTTTAATTTTCCATCTTTGGTAACTATAATTTTGTCTTTGCGGTTGGAATTTACCACCTCATTCTGGTAGATAAACTGCGGCTCAAATACAAGGTAGTCGCCGCTTTCCTTCAGGTTGATCCTCGCTTCGGGCTCTACATCAAACAACTCTTCAGTAGGAAACTCAGAAAAATCTATTTTATAATGCTGAGAGAGCGGCAGTATAAAATCATTCAACTCTTTCTCCCAATCTTCAGCAGAGAAAAAGATATTTCCCGAGGCAGGGAATTTTTCCACGAGCAAAACATCATCGACCGATTTCCATAAAAAGAACTGGTTTTCTACGTGAAACATAAACCGGTGTTGAGATTCATTATCGGCAAGCAGGTAAGTATCCAGCGGTGTCTCCACTTCACAGACAAGTTCGTAGCCATCATCTGAAGCTTTTACGCGGAAAGACGGCTTTACAAAATTTACTGAATAATTGGCCAGCTCAATTGTTTTGCTGTTGATAGGTTTGCCGACCGGAAGGTAAAAGGTGAGGTAGCTGTGCGAGGTATGTGAAAATATTTTCTTGTACTTCGGCAGCAGGTATTCCACGATCAGTTTCCTGGTTTCTTCCGGCAGGTCGCTATCATGGTGATGAATAATGTTTTCCCAGATGCCGCTGAACGGAGAGTTGCGGTTGAGGAATTTAGTAACTTCAGAAGGCAGTATTTTTCTTACCTGTTGCACCAGTTGCCTGTCATGGTCGTCAAGCGCGGATATGTCTGTGTATTTGGTAAGGTCTAACTTTTCCACGCGATCCACGAATGCAGATTCATCTTCATTCACTAGGCCTTTCAACAAACTTAATTGCAGGAAAGGGTAGAGCGCAGGATTGTTGCTGATCACTACACCCAGCTTATAATTTTGCTGTTCTGCTGTATCTTCTTTTTCAGGTTTTGGCTGTTGCGGCAATACTTCCGGCAGTTTTTGTTGTTGTTCAACCCTTGCTATGCCCGGATCAAGCACCCGCAGAAAGGGCTTGCCGTTTTTATAAGTAAATTCAAATTTCCCGTCAAGGTCATCGTTTAGGGAATAGCCGTACAGCGCCAGCAGTTTGTTCTTTTCCCTGTCCCAGTTGCGGATGCTGTCAAAGTAATTGGCGCCGGAGTTGTGCAGCAACTGTATCAGCAATATGGTTTTGTGCAGGCAAAGCGGGTATTTGTTTTCCGTACGGCAGTTGCAGGAAGTTTCAAAGCTTTTTTGGTCATTACGCGCAATGGATACTGTATACTTTTCGCCATTCTGCGTTATCTCTGCCACAACTTTTTCTTTTGCTGCTTCCAGGATGTTGGCAGTTTTGCTGCGCAAATACTCTTCCGCATCTGTAATTGTTTGAGGAGATGCAAAATTCCTGATCTGCCTCAGGTCAATATTGCGCATATTCACCACGGTATGTTGCTGATCATATACGCCATTGTGCTGCCTGGCATTGGATATTTCAAGCAGGTCCTGCAGATAAAAAAGAGCGGCTGTTTCGTGGCGGCAGATATCTCCAATGTTGTAGGGGCAAGTGCAGCGTAATGAAATTTCTTCCTGGTCTGAAAACTTTGATACGTAAACTTTATACCACGTACCATACAGGTCATCTTTCACGCGGCAGGTTAGCGTGTCGGAAGCATCATCCTGGCGGATAATTTCTATATAACCCGTAGCGTATATTTTCTTCCCGCGCCTGATCACCTCGTCTGACCCGTTGCTGTATATGTATTTTATGAGATGGGGTAACGACAATTTTTAACCTCTCTTTTTAAAAAAAAGCAAGCTGCAAATTTAATGAAAAATGCGCTGATTCTTTTAATTATTTATTTAAAGAGCAGCCCCGTGCCTTTATATTTTTAAAAACATACAGTCTTTGACCAATTCAAAAGTTTTTATTTGAATAATTTTGTTAGTGTGTGCTAACTTATTATTTTTGCTTGCCTAATTCAAGATCAGCTGGATTATTCTCCCTTCAATATTTGTTGAAGTATTTAGAAATGTTTTTAAAACTGTTTTATCAAAAAAAGCTTTTGCTTTAAATACACAAAGATGCTTAATAACGTAATCCAATATTTAGAACAGATAAACCCGGTACAGGCTGCATTGTATGCAACTTTGTTCACCTGGTTTGTTACAGCGCTGGGGGCGGCGTTTGTTTTCCTTTTCAGGGGGATCAACAAACACGTCATGGACGGGATGCTGGGCTTTACAGGAGGCGTTATGGTAGCAGCCAGTGTATGGAGCCTGCTGATACCGGCTATCGACATGAGCGCAGGGGAAGGGTTTATCCGGGTAGTACCATCTGTTGTTGGCTTCCTGACCGGCGTAGCCTTTCTTTTTAGTATCGATAAAGTATTGCCGCACCTGCATGCCAACTTTAAAAAGGTAGAGGGCCTGAAGACGCCCTGGCAAAAAACCACATTGCTGGTATTGGCCATTACACTGCACAACATACCCGAGGGTTTGGCCGTAGGGGTATTATTTGGTGGTGAAGCCGCAGGCATTCCCGAAGCGAGCATAGGCGGAGCGGTAGCATTGGCTTTGGGCATCGGCCTGCAAAACTTCCCGGAGGGCATCGCTGTTTCCATGCCTTTACGAAGAATCGGCTTGAGCACGCGTAAAAGCTTCTTCTATGGACAATTATCCGCCATTGTAGAGCCGGTTGCGGGAGTGCTTGGGGCAGTTGCAGTTGCTACTTTCACGCCCATGCTGCCTTATGCATTGGCTTTTGCGGCAGGCGCCATGATTTTCGTTGTAGTGGAAGAGGTTATCCCAGAAGCGCAACAAAACAAAGGTTCTGATATTGCTACCCTGGGATTTATTCTTGGATTTATTGTCATGATGACATTAGATGTGGCTTTAGGATAAAAGATAAGAAATATGCGAGAGACATGTATGAAACATATTGAAGCGTATTGGAAAAGACACACTGTATTGTGTAATGAGCTCTTCCGGAAAAAGGAATTTGGCCAGGCCCTTTCAGGATATAAGGAAGCCCTGCATAGCGCAGAAGTGCTGAACGAACATATTTCAGATTGCCTTCGCTTGAAAATTCCGTTTATACAGGTATATATCATTTCCTGCAACAATCTGGCACATACATACGAAGCATCAGGACAGATCGAAGAAGCGGGGCTTATGTTCAAAAGGGTTGTTTATTACCTGTTGCATTTGACTGCAAATAAAGACCTCGATAAGGATGAAATACAGTCAGAATTGAAAAGAGCAACTATAAACTATATGCGTTTCGTAGAAAAGGTAAATGATGGCAACGCAAAACAGAAGCAGCTGCTCAGGGTATTGAAAGAAGAAGTTTTTGGAAAACATGCTAATTAAAAATTCAATAAGCGATGAATGAATTAATTTATAAGATCCTACTGGTGATTTTGGTTTTGTCTATGAATGTAATCAGAAGATATTATCAAAAAAGATATAAGGCCACACATGCCTTAACAACGCGGCAAAAGCATCAATCGCGTGAAAAATTAATGCAATGGCTCATGTTCTTTTCATTAGCCGTTCCGGGAATCATGTGGCTGTTTACCGACTGGTTGTCTTTCGCGCAGTTTGACTTGCCCGATAGTGTACGTATCCTCGGTTTTGTGATAGGGATATGCTCGATGCTATTATTCGGGTATGTCCACAAGATATTGGGTGATAACTGGAGCCCTGTTTTGGAAATAAGGCCAGAGCACGAGCTTGTCATTTCCGGGCCTTACAAATGGGTAAGGCACCCGATGTATTCCGCTATGTTACTATGGCTGGTATCTTTTACATTGATTAGCGCCAACTGGCTTTATGCCTGCTCCATTTCTGCCGGACTTGCGATTCTCTTCGTTGTTCGCATCCCTGATGAAGAGAAACTAATGTTAGAGGAATTTGGCGAGCAGTACAAAACTTATGTGAAACAGGCAAAACGGTTGATACCTTTTATTTATTAAACAGGGGTGCTTTCCCCGGCAATGGCGAAAGCTTTACGTGTGCTTATTGCTGCGCATGCAAGGCATACATTGATTATGCAACAACTTATTTCCCAGTAATACTGTAAAAGTTGCCGCCGGAGAACCTTTACATATGTTTTTGACGGATAAGATGAATATTGTCAAATTATCGAAAGTCACTAAAATATATTAGCGAGAGCCTTGGATAATATCCACCTCAGTGGTGAAAGGATGCCTGAGCATGCTTGCAACAATACCTGTTCAGCGCTCAACAGGACGCGCTTGTGTGAAAGCTTTAGCAAAGACTAAACATCCAGGAAGCTCAGGGATAAAAACTTAAAAAGATAAGAACTCATGTAAACGGCCGATTGCAGAGTCAATTTGGTCTAAATTAATTGTTTTGATAAACCGGTAAAAGAATGTGCAGATTAAAGAGAATAATAAGAGAAGTCCACGGGATAACAGGCTTGGTGGTAGGTATAGTCATTATCATTGTAGCGCTGAGCGGCTGTGTATATACTTTTCAGCGCGAAATCAGAAGCGTACTGTACCCGCATCTTTTAAAAATCAGCATTCCCGAAAACGCAACAAGATTATCAGTGGATAGTATAGCTTCCATTGCGGCTTCGTATCATACCAAAACCGGGATAAGGGAAATAGTGGTGAGCCATGATCCCGAAAAATCGGTAAAAGTATATATGAAAGGTGAACACCTGCTCTATATGCATCCCTACACCGGTGAGGTTTTGGGATTAAAAAGCACCAGGAAAGATCCCTTTTTGCTGGCCTGGTCGCTACATACGCAGCTGGGATTAGGCAAGGCCGGCGGCAAAATCGTAGGTTGGGCCACGTTTGCCTGCGTGCCTTTAATACTTACCGGGTTATGGCTTTGGTGGCCGGTAGCCCGCAATTCCTGGAAAAAAGCCTTTAGGTTGCCCTTTAAAGGAAGATGGAAGCCGGTAAATTTTCAATGGCATAAGAACGGTGGTTTTTATGCTTCCGTGTTTCTGTTGTTCATCTGCCTGAGCGGAATGGTCATGTCCTTTAAGTGGTTTGAGAACACCGTTTATTGGCTGACAGGCTCTCCACCCACCCAACGGGTCATGCCTAAGCCTGCGCAGACCGCCCGGCAACAGGGAACAATACAGAAATCCGTTGACTACACCTTCCGCAAGTTTCCCCAAGTGAAGGAAATCAATATTTTCTTTCCGAGTTCATACGACAGGGTTTTTATGTTCATTGCCAAGTACGATGACCGTTTGGGGCGGCGTGAGGTGCTCTACTTCAGTCCCGGTGACGGTGAATTGCTTCATGGAAGCTATGATGCTGACAATAGTATCGCCGACAGGCTAAAGGCAGTTAACTACAATATCCATTCGGGCCAGGTGGGCGGTTTGCCCGGCAGGATCATTGCTTTTCTTGCCACCTTATTTGCCGCTTATCTCGCGGTCAGCGGTTCGATCATGTGGTTTCACCGGAACGCCAGGTCCAAATCGAAGGTTCATCATTCAAATAAAGTATAATCATTTTTTATGTCAGTCTTTAAAACAAAGCAGTCTTTATTATCACTCATAATGTTATTATTTTTTAGCAGCCATTTGTACAGCCAAAAAGCGGCTGTGATACGGGGCAAAGTTACTGATGCAGACAAACAAGCCGTTGCAGGGGCTATGGTTGAGCTTATCGGGCCAAACCAGCATGCACAAACTGACGAAAGCGGCATATTCCATTTTGCAGTTCCCGCAGGTATTTATAGCGTCCGCATCAGCACGATGGGGTGCGCAAGTAAAACCTTTGAAGCTCTTTTCGGTCAAGACAGGCTCCCGGAGTTCTCGCTCGAAGAACAAACTGTTAGCCTGGATGAGATAGTTGTTACCGCAACCCGCACCGAGAAGCATGTTGATGATATTCCTCTGGCTGTAACCATTGTAGGCAAAGACGAAATGCAACAGAAGGCCCTGGTGCGCCTTAATGAAGTCCTGGCCGAACAGCCCGGGATCGTCCTCGTAGAAGATCACGGAACAGGTATACAGTTGCAAGGCTTTGAGGCAAAATATACCCTGATACTTATAGATGGAGAGCCGGTCATCGGCCGCTCATCGGGAACACTGAATTTGTCGCGCATTACCATGGCCAATGTGGAACGGGTAGAGATTTTGAAAGGGCCGTCGTCTTCACTGTATGGCTCGGAAGCAATGGCAGGCGTAGTCAACATCATTACCAAAAAACCGCCAAAAGGCCGCCGTATGGCAACAGCTGTACGCTATGGTACGAACAATGCGCTTGATCTTTCACTGGATGGCAGCATTGCAGGTAACAAAACCTCGGTGTACGCGGCATTCAACCGCTTTAGCAACAGCGGCTACAGCTATGGCAGGGATAATACAGACCGAACTGTACCCCCGTTTTACGGATATACCGGTAATGTAAAAGTAGATTATAAACCAACAGCGAAACTGGAACTGAAACTCGGTATTAAATACAACGACGAATATGCGCATGACCAATATAAAACTAATAAGGGCACAGACACTGAGCAGGAGGTAAATTCCCGATCCCTCAGAAGGGATATCGCCATTACGCCCGGGATAGTATACCGCCATTCCGATAAGCACATTACTTTTTTGAGGCTCAACAAATCCTTTTACAAAACGGATACAAGAATTGATATAGCAGCAGACGGAAGGCCTTACAGCCGCGATTATTTTGACCAGAATTTTTCAAGGGCGGAATTGCAGCACGATTATAAAGTCAATGAAAACATAAAGTTTACGGCAGGTGCAGGTATCACAGATGAGTGGTTAAAGGCAGTGCGCTACGATGATCAAAAAGAATTTGTTGCCGCGTTTGGCTATGCACAGGCCGATGTGCGTATTTCCGGGCGCCTGAACTTCATAGCCGGGGGCCGTTTTGATGCACACAATGTTTATGCTTCGCAGTTCAGCCCGAAGCTGGCGGCGCAGTACAAAGCTCTTTCATGGCTTGCCATATACGGTACTATCGGGAGCGGTTTCAAAGCGCCGGATTTCAGGGAGCTGTACCTCAACTGGACAAATCCCACACAGGGTTATAGCGTGTTTGGAGCAGCAGAAGCGGCAGACAAGCTTAGCCAACTGGTGAAAGCCGGAGAGATTGCCGAAGTATTGTACGATCCTGCCAGGATAAAAGCCCTGGATGCCGAACGCTCATGGAACTACCAGGCCGGGGTGAAACTGCATCCGGGAGCAGGCTTTGATGGCGGCGCAAGTGTCTTCCGCAACCACGTCAGCAATCTTATTGAAACCTTTGTGATAGCAACTAAGACCAACGGCAAGTCTGTATACACCTATTCCAACCAGGAGCATGTAATCATACAAGGCGCTGAAGCCCATGCAGGCTATAAATGGCATAAGCTGCATATTAAAACAGCAGGACAATACCTGTTTACTGCCAATAAAGATGTATTGGATGCCCTACAGAACGGCAAAGGCTATTACACCCGCGATGCAGTTACAGGAAGCAGTCGGTTAGTGAGGAAAAGCGAATACGGCGGTTTGTTCAACCGTTCCCGGTATACAGCCAATACCAGCATTACCTACAATTGGGCGAAGCCCGGCGTGGATCTTACATTCCGGTGGGCATACCGCAGCCGTTTCGGGATTCGTGATATAGACGGCAACGGCATCGTGAACCTCGACGAAGAGTACGCTCCCGGCTATTCACTCTTCAATGCCTCTGTTGTAAAATCATATTTCAGGAAACGTTTTTCCATATCGCTATCTGCAGAAAACTTAGGCAATATCAGGCATACAGGTGTTGCCACCATGCCGGGCAGAATGCTCTTCATAGGAGCATCTTATAAAGTACAGTAATTTATTCAATAAATATATAAAACAACAAAACAATGGTTAAAAATTACATTTTTCAAAAAGCGGGTTTATTTGCTCTTGCGTCCGGTCTGTTTTTTACTTCATGCAGTAAAGATGGTGGCTCAGCTCCGGAAGGAGGCAATATGGCGCTGGAGGTGACTACTGTTAAAGATCTTAACGGGTTTGCAAAAGGACATGTGTGTTTTAGTCTGGAGCATAACCGGGAAGTGGCAGAAAGTTCTCCGGACTGGGACATAAAGATATCCGGAACAACTATCAGTTTTGGCAATGGAGCGAGCGGCCGGCTGGCAGAAGGTATTATGGCTTCCTATAAGACTGCTCCCGAAAGCGGCTACAGTACCTCGGGCATCACCGGAAGCGGTTCTTATTACATTAATACATTGTACAATGTGCCGCAGCATGCCATATTGATGAAACCGGGTGTGCTAATCATCATAAAAACCGGGAAAGGGAAATTTGCCAAAATAGAAATGATAAGCTATTACAAAGGCAATCCCGACGTTACAACGGCAGATTTTGCTGACATAGCCACACGGGGAGAGAAGTGGCCTAAGCAACACTATACCTTTAATTATGTATTGCAGCCCAACGGAACCACTAAGTTTTAAAACAGGAAATACAAAGCTGTAACGAACTATGCCGGAGCAGGCGCCTGGCATAACTGTCAGCTGCACTACGGATACTTCTAAAAGATGTATCAAAAATAATGAAAGCGTTGAGATCACTTATACAAAACTTTGTCCACCGCCTTGCCGGATAAAAAAAAGCTGCCTCGAAAAGTTAGAGGCAGCTTCTGCTATTTTGTAAATGACGTGAAATGAATACAATGAGCTATTTTCAGACTTTCAATGCTCTTTAGAACCTCATATATTCTGTCATCTGGTAAATCAATATACTTCCTGGTCTTCAGGTTTATTATCGTCAATAAGGTTCAGCGCTTTTGCAAAGCTGGTAACTACAAAAGGCAATGCGAGCCAGAAATAAGGCCTTACCCAGATTAGCATGCAGATAATAACTACCGTGCTGATCGCGAACCAAAGCCAGTATTTTGAAGTTGATTTTTCTTTGTCCATCGGATATGCTGATTTTTACAAATGTATATAAATTTCTGAAAATTAAAAGATTCTGCCGAAGGTTCTTTTGTAATTTTCAATAGCTTCTAATATAATCTTTTGTGCAAGCTCTTTGTTGCCAAAGTCTTCTACTTTTACTTTCTTGTCTTCCAGCCTTTTGTATTCTTCAAAAAAGTGTTTCAGCTCCTGGAAGAAGTGGTTGGATAATTCTGAAATATTGTTGATGTGGTTAAATGCCTGGTCGTTTGCGGCTACGCCAATGATTTTATCATCGCCTTCGCCGTTGTCTATCATCTGCATTACACCGATTACCTTAGCTTCCACGATGCAAAGCGGTTGAATGTTGATAGATGAGAGCACCATAATATCCAGCGGGTCATGGTCGTCGCCGAGGGAGTTGGGTATAAACCCGTAGTTGTTGGGGTAGTGGAAGGAAGAATAGATCACCCTGTCCATTTTTAAAAGCCCTGATTCCTTGTCAAGCTCGTACTTAGCTCTTGATCCCTGCGGTATTTCAATTACGGCATTTACAATAGCCGGCGCTTTTTCACCGTACGGTACGTTGTGCCAGGGGTGGTTTACGTTGATATACATAATTAATTTCTTTTAACGATTTTATTATCTGAATAGCCTTAAAATATCATTACCCAAAGCAAATATCATCAAACCAAACAACAATATCATGCCAACGGTTTGTGCTACTTCCATAAATTTGTCTGACGGTTTTCTGCCGGTGATCATTTCATACAGGCAGAAGAGCGCGTGCCCGCCATCCAGTGCGGGGATAGGCAGCAGGTTCATAAATGCCAGCACCAGCGAGAAGAAAGCTGTAAGGCTCCAGAAAGATTGCCAGTCCCAGGTTGCCGGGAAAATGCTCCCGATGGTGATCAGTGAACCTACCGAATCTTTGGCCGCAACTTTGCCGCCGAAGATTAATTTAATCTGCAGCCAGTAGTCTTCCAGCGTTTCCCAGGTTTTGGTATAGCCGGCAGGGATTGATTCAAAGAAATTGTAGCTCAGCTTTTTCATTGTAAAGAATTTTTCCAGTTCAGGAACTGAAAAATATACCCCCAACGTACCATCTGTAGAGATTGGTGTGTTAATGTTTAAAGTGTCGGCGCCACGAAGAACGGTGAGGCTTGCCGTATCGCCTTTATGGCTTTTGATAAAATTGCGTACTTCATTGTCGTACTGAAAGGTCTGCCCGTTTGCTGCAACGATTTTGTCGCCGCTCTTAATTCCCGCTTTAGCTGCAGAGGCTGTATCTAATACTTTTTCAATGGGGAGCAACGGCACGCGCGGTGTAATAAAATTTACGTTTTTGGTAGCAATAAGTGTTTTGGCGATGTTGTCCGGGATGGGTATGTTTACCTGGCCGCCATTCCTGTCTACAGTTACATGGTGGGTTTTTCTTAAAAGCAGGTGTTTATTAATGTCCCTGAACTTTTCGTATTGCTTCCCGTCAATGGAAACAATCTTATCGCCATCCTTGAAGCCGATGCTTTTGGCCACCGAGTCTGTGGCAATACCATATTTTACTTCGCTCGTTGGCAGGTATTGATCGCCCCAGTTCCACAGGATCATGGAGTAAATAAAGAAGCCCAGCCACAGGTTTACAATTACACCTGCCAGCATAATGATGAGGCGTTGCCAGGCAGGCTTGCTTCTGAATTCGTAAGGTTTCGGAGGTTGCTTCATTTGCTCTTTGTCCATGCTCTCGTCTACCATCCCGGCAATTTTTACGTAGCCGCCCAGCGGCAGCCACCCAATGCCGTAGATGGTTTCACCGATTTTCTTTTTAAACAATGAGAACCACGGATCAAAGAAAAGATAGAATTTATCTACGCGGCATCCGAAGATCTTGGCAGCCACAAAGTGGCCGAGTTCATGTAAGGCAACAAGTATTGAAAAGGATAACAGGAACTGAAGCGTTTTTATTCCTACTATCGGCCAGTCGATTGCTAATAATATCATTTGTATAGTAAAATATTAATTCGAGTTTTGATTCTGCCCGGCTATATTTCCACCAGGGAAGCCGCAAAGGTACGCGCTTCGGCATCAGATTCAAAATAATCGTTTAGTGTGGGGTTTTGAATAAAAGGTATTTTTTCCATGGCCTGCTCTATCAGTTCTGTCATCTCCAGGAAGCCTATACGGTTTTTCAGGAATGCATAAACAGCTATTTCATTGGCCGCATTGAGGATGCAGGGCATGTTGCCGCCGGTCTCCAGCGCCTTTTGCGCCAGGAACAGGTTGCGGAAGGTTTTAATATCCGGCTCGTCGAAGGTTAGTTGCGCGGGATCTTTAAAATTATACCTGGGAAAATTGCTCCTGGTTCTTGCCGGGTAGGTGAGTGCATACTGGATAGGCACACGCATATCGGGCATGCCCATCTGCGCTTTCATGCTGCCGTCTTCGAACTCAACCATGCTGTGTATAATGCTCTGCGGGTGAATGACCACCTTTATCTGCTGAAGCGTTACGTCAAACAGCCATTTGGCTTCAATCATCTCTAGCCCTTTATTCATAAGGGTTGCAGAGTCAACGGAAATTTTTGCGCCCATGCTCCAGTTGGGATGCTGCAGTGCATGTTCGCGTTTTACATTTACCAGGAAATTAGGTTTCCTGCCCAGGAAGGGGCCTCCGCTCGCGGTGAGAATAATACGGTCTATTTTTTTGTAA
The DNA here is from genome assembly GCF_025631005.1 of Haoranjiania flava. NCBI lineage: Bacteria > Pseudomonadati > Bacteroidota > Chitinophagia > Chitinophagales > Chitinophagaceae > Haoranjiania > Haoranjiania flava. Next base: position 274,092 of record NZ_JAOTPL010000001.1, on the reverse strand, counting down.
TCTTCTCCCTGCATGCACTGGAATATGGCTGAGTGTTCGCTGTCTACAGGCACAAGGTGCACATGGTGTTCCTTTGCTTTCTTCATTACAATATCGCCTGCCACAACCAGTGTTTCTTTGTTGGCAAGGCCGATGGTCTTACCGTTTTCTATCGCTTTTAATGTAGGCCTTAAGCCCGCAAAGCCAACGATAGCAGCTATCATAGTGTCGTAAATATCCAGGCCGGCCGTATCTTCCAGCGCCTGCTCTCCCGAAGCCACACTGATGCCTGTACCTGAAAGCGCCTGCAGCACTTCCTGGTATTTTTCTTCATTGCCGATCACTACTATCTTTGGGCCATAGCGCAAAGCCTGGTTTACCAGCAGCTCCACATTGTTTTGTGCTGTGAGTATTTCTACCGAAAATAAAGAGGGGTTAGCCTCGATCACCTCGAGCGTTTGCCTGCCTATCGAACCCGTGGAACCGAATATTGCTATACGTCTTTTTGACATGAAAAGAGATCAGAATTTACAACAATTTGTAAAGGTATTGTATTTATTTAATTCTGAAAAATAGCAAGTAACATGCCGGGCTTAATAATTATTTATTTTTAGATGTAACAAAACTCTTTAACTTTACGTATTATATATAAACTGTTAAAACTTTAGTAATGAAAAAGCTTTTCCTTGGTATATGTTTGCTGACTATAGGTGGTCTTTCTTTTGCGCAAAATAATACTGATTTCTCTACAGATACATTGCCCTACTTTAAGAAGACAGGTGCTGATGTAAAGCAAGCTACTCTTGAACAATCTAATTTAAGAGCAAGCAATATATTTGTTGAATTAGGAGGAAGCAGCATGATCTTCTCTATAAATGGAGATATGCGTTTTGAAAAAAAGCTAAATGGCCTGGGCGCAAGAATAGGAATCGGGTATGTAAGTTCAGAAGGAGAATCGGTACTTACAGTGCCAGTTTTAATGAATTATCTGCTGGGTAAAAATGGAAAATATTTTGAGATCGGCGCCGGCGCTGTATTTTCTAATACTGGTTTGTTTGGCACTGATAATTCTATTTACGGAACGCTGAATTTTGGTTACAGAAGGCAACCTTTATATGGAGGCTTTTTGTTCAGGACAGGATTGGCACCGGTATTCGATTCCAAAAACTTTATGCCACTGCCCTATCTTTCTTTTGGCTACGCATTCTAAGAAAAATAAATACCAAGTTCCATGCATATCGTACGGAACTTAACTTAGAAAAAACCTTTTTATCATAACCGCTCCTTCTCCAACACATCTGCAATCTTCCTGTCATTGCTCAGGCGCGGCAGTTTGTTCTGGCCGCCCAGCTTTCCGATGGACTTCATGTAATTGATAAAAGCGTCTCTTTTCACAGAGATGATCTGCAGCCTCTGCAAAATATTGCCGGCTATAAGATCGTCGTAGTAAGCATTCTTTTTTCGTAAATGCATATCTAATTCTTCTGCAAAAGCTTCAAGGTCATCGGGCTTTTTTTCAAATTCTATAAACCACTGGTGGTGGCTTTTGCCTTCTTCCTGTGCTACAAGTGGCGCTACCGTGAATTCAGTAATTTGTGCAGGGTATTTTTTCAGAGTTTCAGACAAGGCCGCTTCCACTTCTTCGCCAATCACATGCTCGCCAAATGCAGAAATATAATGTTTGGTCCTGCCTGATACGATCAGCCTGTAAGGGTCAATGCTTACAAACTTTACCGTATCGCCGATATTGTATCCCCACAAGCCTGCATTGTTATTGATAATGAGCGCATAGTTTTTGCCGGGCTCCACATCTCTGAGAGAAAGCCTGGTAGGATTTTCATCATGAATTTCTTCGGCTGGTACAAATTCATAAAAAATACCTTCATTGCTTGTGAGCAACATGCCTTTTTGGCCCTGCACATCCTGGTAGGCAAAGGAGCCTTCCGAAGCAGGAAACAATTCTATAGAATCCACTTCTTTCCCTATGGATTCAAATAATTTTTGTTTATAGGGTTCAAAATTCACGCCGCCATACACCAGCACAGAAAAATTCGGGAACAGTTCAATTACTTTTTTGCCGGTCTTTTCATAGAGCTTGTCAAAATACATCTGTATCCAGGGCGGGATGCCGCCTATCAGCGTCATGTCTTTATCTATGGTTTCTTCCACAATTTTATCCAGCTTGGTTTCCCAGTCTTCAATGCAGTTTGTTTCGTAGCTGGGTACCTGGCGTTTTCTTAAAAATCCCGGCACATGGTGGTTAGAGATGCCGCTAAGCCGTCCTGTGGGGATGCCGCCAACCTCGTCTAATGTGGGTGATCCGCTCAGGAAGATCATTTTGCCGTTGATAAAATCGCTGTTGCCGGTTGTGGCAATATACGTGAGCAGGGATTTTGCAGTAGACCTTATATGGTTCTGCATGGATTCTTTGGTGATGGGAATATACTTGGTGCCGCTGGTTGTGCCGCTGGTTTTGGCAAAATAAGCCGGTTTTCCGGGCCAGAGAATATCTTTTTCACCTTTTTTAATCAGTTCTATGTAGTGCTTTATGCCTTCGTAATCGCGGATGGGCACGTGCTTTTTAAAATCTTCATACGAATGAATGTTCCCGAAATGATGGTCGTGTCCGAAGCGGGTATTCCTGGCCTTCTGCACCAGTTCGCGCATGGTCTTTTCCTGGTCAGCCACCGCATTGCGCATCACTTTTTTCTGTTTGTTGTAAAATATGCCGGCCGCCGCCTTTGCTAAATAAGATACTATACTCACGCTATTGCTTTTTATCCAAACAAAAATACTATAAGTTATGATGAATCCGTTTTAATTTTGCATCTGTAAGAAATGTTATCTTTGCAGAGGCGCTAATTAATAAAATAATAACAATTATGAAAAATTTTTCTTGGATAATATTAATGTCATTGCTGTTTTTTGCATGCGATAAAAATGCAGGATTTGCTAAGAGGCCGGGATTTGATAACAATCAGCACATTTTTTCCAATTCAACAAAAGATACGGTATTAATTGCTAAAAATAAGGTTGAATGGTGGTTTAGCGAACTTGTAGTAAATGGAAAACCACTTGATTTTCATGACGGTTCTATTAAATACTATACTAAAAATGCGCCTGAAGGAGCACAAAATATACTATGGTATATTTATAAATTCGAAGGGGAATGGTTCACTGTGGAAAAGATAGATGAGCAGCAAATAAAAATTTCTATAAGCGCCAATACTAATTCTTCTCCTCGTAAATTGAGCTTCAAAGCCAATGTTGGTAATGCAGCAGATAATATTTCATTGACACAAATGCCTTAAGCAAATGACTTTTTTAAATTAAATGAATAATTTGTTGCTTTTATAGAAAAAAAGCATACCTTTGCAGTCCTAATTTTTAAAAACTATGTTCGCAGTTGTAAAGATAGCAGGCCAGCAATTCAGAGTACAGGAAGGCGATACCTTGTATGTACCGCATTTGTCTGCAAAGCAAGGAGATCAAATTGAGTTCAATGAAGTATTGATGACCGGCGATGGCGGTAACGTTACTCTGGGCGATGCTGTGAAAGCAGTAGTATCTGCCGAAGTTGTAGCCGATAAAGTGCAGGGAGATAAAGTAATTGCTTTCAAACACAAAAGAAGAAAAGGCTTCCGTAAAAAACACGGACACAGAACACAGTATACGCAAATCAAAATCAGCGGAATTGCGTAACTTTGCAAACTATTCATTAAACGTATTAATTTTATAAGAAATGGCACATAAGAAAGGTGAAGGTAGCGTAAAAAACGGTCGCGACTCCAGAAGCAAACGTCTTGGTGTAAAGATCTATGGCGGTCAGCCTGCAATTTCAGGTAATATTATCGTGCGCCAGCGTGGTACTACATATCATCCCGGTAAAAATGTGGGCGTGGGTAAAGACTTCACATTGTTTGCATTAACCGACGGCGTTGTAGAATTCAGAAAAACGAAAGATAATAAATCAGTTGTTTCTGTAGTAGAGCAGGAAGTGCTGGTTGCGCAATAAACACTAACTGTTTTAAAATATTTTAGCTGTCGTATTTTACGGCAGCTATTTTTGTTTGTAGTAGGCAGGGCACACAGCAGTTTCGGTAAAGTTTTTGATGTATTCTACAAAACACACTCTTTACACTGGGCCAATAAAAACTTTGCTTATGAAATATATGATCTCTGTTTGTTTAATGCTGTTTATGATATCCTGTGATAAAAAAGATAAAGAAATTGTGGTGGCTGAAGCCAAAACACAATTAAATGTTTCCTACGGGAGCAATACACACCAAACTTTTGATATGTACCTTCCTGCCAACAGGAGCACGGCTCAAACGCGGGTAATAATACTCATCCACGGCGGCGGCTGGACCGGTGGTGATAAAAAAGATTTTACTCCTGCGATAGCTGCCGTACAACAGCATTTAACTGGCCATGCCATTGTAAATATGAACTACAGACTGGTTGATCAGAACAATAAAATGCTGCCTAACCAGACAGATGATATCCACGCAGTATAAATTATTTTGTGCAAAATGCCGGCGAGCTGGCCATAAAGCCTGAATTTGTTCTATGCGGTGTAAGCGCCGGCGGGCATCTTTCTATGTTGTATGCCTATAAGTTTGATGCAGCGCACCGTGTAAAGGCTGTTGCCAACATCGTAGGGCCAACTAACCTGGCCGATACCTATTACAGTTCCAATCCGCAGTATGCCGTATCTGTACAGCATATCACCGATGCTTCAGCGCTGCCTGCAGGCATGACTGCGCCGGTGTATGCCAGCCCGATTACCTGGGTATCTGCTTCATCTGCGCCTACCATTTCCTTCTTTGGAAACCTGGATCTGCTGGTTCCTGTTTCGCAGAAAACAATACTTGATCAGAAGCTGAATGATTTTAAAGTAAAACATGAGTCTCACCTGTACAACGGCGGCCATGAAATTGGCGGTACGTATATGTCAGATATTTTTTCCAAGCTAAAAACTTTCTTATCTGTGACGGTAAATATATAATGCTGAAACAGCAACTCAACAATTAAACAACACAACAAAACAGCAGGGTTATTGCAGCAATGGATTTCCTAATAGTTTATCAGGAAAATTGTAATAACATCGCCGGAGGCGATAGAAAAGAAATGCGTGGCGATGACGCCACGCATAACTTCTTAACTTGATTACTTCATAACCAAACACTCCGCATCTCCGCATCTCCACATCTCCACAACTAAACAAATAAACAGTCAATGACCCCACATCACTTCATACAACTATCCCTTCTCCGGCCTCATCTGCGGGAAAAACAATACATCCTGTATGGAAGGTTGATTGGTGAGCAACATCACCAGCCTGTCAATGCCAATACCTATGCCGCTTGTAGGTGGCATACCGTATTCCAGTGCGCGGAGAAAATCCTGGTCTATAAACATGGCCTCGTCATCGCCCCTCTCCATTAACTGTGCCTGCTCTTCAAAGCGCTCTCTCTGGTCAATAGGGTCATTCAGCTCGGTGTATGCATTGGCAATTTCCTTACCATTGATCATCAGTTCAAAACGCTCTACCAGTCCTTGCTTGCTTCTGTGCTTCTTAGTTAGTGGCGACATTTCTACCGGGTAATCAATGATAAAAGTAGGCTGTATGAATTTACTTTCAGAAGTTTCACCAAACAATTCGTCAATCAGTTTTCCTTTGCCCATGGTATTATCTGCATGAATATTCAGCTTGCGGGCCACTTCTCTCAGCTCGTCTTCATCCATGCTGCTCACATCCATGCCCGTATTTTCTTTAATAGCATCCAGTATGGAAATTCTTTTGTACGGCGCTTTAAAGCTGATCACTTTATCACCTACCTGCACATCGGTGGTCCCATGAACGGCTATAGCCAGCTTCTCCATGAGTTGTTCGGTAATTTCCATCATCCAGAAATAATCTTTGTAGGCTGTGTACCATTCCAGCACCGTAAATTCCGGGTTATGTGTGCGGTCCATGCCTTCGTTCCTGAAATTGCGGCTGAATTCGTATACCCAGTCAAAGCCGCCTACAATCAGGCGTTTGAGGTAAAGTTCATTGGCTATCCTCAGGTAAAATGGTACGTCCAGCGCATTGTGGTGGGTAGTAAACGGCCTGGCAGCAGCGCCGCCGGGAATCGATTGCAGCACGGGAGTATCTACCTCCAGCGCACCACGTTCATTGAGGAAATCGCGGATAGTATTGATGATGGTTGTACGTTGTGTAAAGGTTTTCTTCACATCAGGGTTTATCACCAGGTCTGCATAGCGCTGGCGGTACCTGAATTCCGGGTCTGTAACTGCATCATGCAGGTTGCCGTCTTCATCGCGCTTCACTACCGGCAATGGTTTCAGCGCTTTGGCCAGCAAGGTTATCTCTTTAGCGTGTATAGAAGTTTCGCCTGTTTTTGTTATAAACACAAAACCTTTTACACCAATAAAATCTCCCAGGTCCAGGCCTTTGATGGCCAGTTGCCAGAAAGTTTTATCCTCTTCCGGGCAAATCTCATCGCGTTTTACATACAATTGTATTATGCCTTTGCTATCCTGTACTTTTATAAAAAATACTTTTCCCTTATCGTTGATGCTCATTACGCGCCCGGCAATGCAAACATCTGTAAATGCTTCTTTGGTTTCTTCGCTAAAAGCAGATTTTATTTCCGATGAATAATGCGATACGGGATATAACGCGGCCGGGTAGGCTTCAATACCGGCTTCTGCCAGGTTTTTTAACTTCTCTCTCCTTATGATCTCCTGATCTGATAAATGCTGACTCATAATACAATTTTGAGGCGCAAAGATAAGAAATAATTAAGCTATCATTTTAATTCAAGGAAATGGTAGTATAATTTCCGGGATAAGAGTTTTTTGTGCTTCTCATAATCAACCCCCGCTTCAAGGAGATCTTTATATCTTTCATCTCCTGTTTGGCCTTGCCAGCCTTTGGTAAATTCATTTTTATAATGTCTATAAAATATTTCTCTGTTGAATTCTGTGTTGTAAAATAGGTAGTACAAGTCCGGTTTTTTTGAATAGTTGATTGTATATTTTGTTACAATCCATGACCAGTTGATTGCACTGCTTATCACAAGCGTTATAAAAAATGCCCAAAACATATTTTTTACCAAGTAAATATTTGTCTTCTTTTTCCTGATCTTATTATAAGTAAAGTAAAGGCCGATCATAGAGAGCAACAGGAAAATATACACGCCGATCCTTTTAAAAGTAAGTGCATAAGCCTGTACATAAATACTGTTAGCTATCAGCGCTGAAAGGATCAACAACAGATTAAGCCCGATCCACAGGTAAGCCAATAGTTTTAACCTTCCTGCAGATTGGTCAAAGTTGAAAGTATTTTTAAAATAAAAGAGTATAATGCTTACTGCAAGTAGGATGGAGAAAATAATGGTATAAATTCTTTCATGAACGTTGCTGCTTAGCGTATCCTCACTGCTGAATTGAAATTGTTCTATATTGTATACAACCAAAAATAGCAACAGCAGAATATTCAGTAATATTAAGGTGATTTCTCCGCTTCTTCTTTCCAGGTTTACATCAAAGTTATAGAGCGAAGCCTTCTGTACTCTTTTGTCTCCGGAAAAATTATCTCCAAGATTCTGATTATTGTATATCACAATTCTGGGTATCATGAAATGATAGAAATTAAACATCAGGAAAAATCCAAGAGCGGTTAATACCACTATTTCCGGCATTTTAAAGTCTGTAACAAATTTGCTGAAAAACCCGGATAACAAACTGCTGCTATTACTATAAACAATAACAAAGATCACAGCAAAAAAACCGGGAATGATATAGTAGGCAATCAGCCTTGCCCTGATATGGGTGATTTTATTTTTACTGAACAGCCATTGGTTCAGCATAAATATCCTGAACGGGAAGCTGGCATAGTTGGCAGGCAAAAGAACGAGAAGGTTCAGCATATTGAGCTTATTTAAAAATAATGTGTAGAAGCCTGCTATGATCAGTGACAAATACAATGCTGCGAATGAAATGAAATCGCCATACCATGCAAATGCGCCGGCAGAGGTTATAACACATAAGCTCAAAAAAATAAACTTTGTGTCTTTATAAATTTTTTTCCTGAGCAATAGTAAACTGCACCATACCATCATTGCAAAAATAGATAGATTTAATCCCACTCCCTGCCCATAAAATAAGATAACAAAAGATGCTGTTGTAAACAACAGCAATTGATTTTTTACTGTTTTCATTGTTTAATTTTTGTTTGAAAGTACTTTGTATTACAAAGTAAGGGTATAAAAAATTTTATTGGTTATTGATTAGTTTTTCCAAAGCGTTGATGTGGTCTACAAAAGCTTTGCGGCCCGATGACGATACAGCGTAGGATGTTTTAGGTTTACGTGAAACGAACTCTTTTTTTATTTTTATATATTTTTTCTTTTCCAGTGCAGAGATATGGCTCGCCAGGTTGCCGTCAGTTACCTGCAGGTATTCTTTTAGCTCATTGAATTCTGCCCAGTCGTTCACCATTAGTACAGACATAATTCCCAGCCTTACCCTGCTTTCAAAATCTTTATTTAATGATTGTACAATGCTCATGTCCTGGGGTTATTTATTCATAAGTGTTTTCATACTTTCTATACATTACTATACCATAAATAATATGCAGCACGCCAAAACCTACAGCCCAGGATAGCAGTCCGTAGCCGGTAAACACAGATGAGAGGAGGCCTAATAATATTTCAACATAGCCGAGATTGGCAATATCACCGAAAGTATATTTCCCGGCGTTAATAAGGGCAAGCCCGTAAAAAATCAAAGTTGCGGGCGCTATAAGATAAAACAAACCATGATACAATAAAATAAGGCAGAAAATGCCGCCAGTGATTAAAGGGATAAATAATGCCGTCACCAGGTTTTTGCTTGCTTTATTCCACACAGACAGCTTGTTTCTCCTGCTTTTCCTGACCGTAAAATAAATACCGGCTGCCAAAGCTGATGCCAATACAAGTAGTGCGAGTATAATAAGTTCTTTTACCAATTCCTGTGGATACATATTTCTTTCCCCGTCAAAATAGTTGATGCCTGATTTATTAAACAGGTAATAAGCCACTGCTGCACCTGCCAATGCTATGATGCCTGCACTTATACCAGACGTGCCGCTGAGGGATATGAACCGTGTGGACTGCTCCATCATGTTTCTTATTTGTGCCAGGTCCTGCTGAAGTTTGTCTTTCATAAAAGTACTTTGAAGTACAAAGTTAGTAAATGCCTGTAATATTTTCCAAATAATTTTTCCTGAAATCATTTATGCAAATAGCTCCTGATCCATTTGGCATTCTCTATAGCGCCAAGGTTGCCGGTGTTGTTAAAGGCGCAGTAAACTGTTTTTATTTGTTCCTGTTTTATTTTATCAGCAATAATTTTTAATTCATCTTCCACATAAGTAGAAAAATAAAGATCGGGAATACCGTGAAATCGGTAATACAACATATCGGTGGTTACCACTACATCGTCTGGCAGGCCGGGAAAACTTACGCTGCAAAATGTGATGTTGTTTTCTGTGAAAGCATCGTAAACAGCCGTATTCCACCAGCTGGCATGCCGGAGCTCGAATACATTGATGAAATTTTTGTTTGCAGCTTTGATAATTTTTTCCAGGTTGTCTTCTGTAAAGTGGTAGGAGGGTGGCATCTGGAAGATCAGGCAGCCTAATTTCTCCCGGAGCCCTTCGTTGCATACAGCGTAGAAGTCATTGAGTAGCTCCGTGCATTCTTTTAGCTTTTTAAAATGCGTAATAGATCTGGGGGCTTTTACTACAAATGTGAAATCGTCCGGGGCCTTATCGTACCACGATTGCAGGGTTTTCAGCTTCGGGAAATTGTAAAAAGTATTGTTCAGTTCCAGCATAGAAAAATGAGAAGCATAGAAGGCAAACCAGTCTTTGGAGGGCATGCCCTGCGGGTAAAAGCTGTTTTTCCATTCACGGTAACTGTAGCCGGAACAACCTATAAAAAAGTCCATAATAAATTATTGATTTCAACAGTTAAAGTTAGCAAAACAAATAAGTTTTTCACATGAAATAACCATAAGATTAAGAATCTACACCAACCGGTACTGAGTATTGAATCTAAAAAGCTGGTTATTCCATGTGGCAACTAAAAAATAAATAAATATACACACTTGAAATAGCCATAAGCAAAGTTGCATAGTAAGCATTGATGAATAAAAGCTATTCCATGTGACAACTGAAAAACAAATAAATTATATACACTTGAAATAACCATAAGATTAGGGATCTACACCAACCGGTACTGAGTATTGAATCTAAAAAGCTGGTTATTCCATGTGGCAACTAAAAAATAAATAAATATACACACATGAAAATCACTATTTTTAAATAAAATATAGGCATGAACGTTTTAGTGATATTAGGACATCCGCGCAAAGAAAGTTATTGTGGTGCATTAGCCGAAGCTTACACGCGTGGTGCAGAAGAAGCAGGTGCACATGTGAAGCGCATTTTAATAGCCGATATGCAGTTTGAAAAGAATGTACTTGCCGCTCCACCGGAAGAACAGTTTTTAGAACCGGATATACTAAAAGCAAAGGACTTGATAACATGGGCAAACCACCTGGTGTTTATATATCCCACCTGGTGGGGCAGTGTGCCATCGCTCCTGAAGGCATTTCTGGAACGTACCATCATCCCGGGTTTTGCATTCAGGGAATTGCAGTTCGACGCGTATGAAAAAAAGCTAAGCCCGCGCACCGCGCAATTGATCACCACTATGGATACGCCACTGTTCGTATATAAATTATTTTACGGTTCACCCGGTACAAAAGCGCTCACCAACGCTACCCTGAAATTCTGTGGAGTAAGCCCGGTGCGAAAAATGCATATAAGCCCTGTAAAGCATTCCACGCGAAAGAAAAAAGAGCAATGGCTCGAAGAAGTATATCATACAGGAAGAGCGTTGCAGTATGGAGTATTAACACCCTGGGAAAAATTAATGAAGCGGATAAACCCCTGGATACAGGCTGTGAGGCTGCAGTTTTACCCCATGACTTTTTTTGCTTACAGCGCAGGCGCTTTTGCTGCAGCGTTTTTCGGACATACTTTTAATATGGCAGTATTCCTGCTGGGGTATATATTGTTGTTCCTTTTTGAAGTAGCCGTTGTTTTCAGTAATGAATACCACGATAAGGAAACAGACAGGCTCAACCGTTTTTACAGTCCTTTCACCGGTGGTTCAAGGGTACTTGTCAACGGATTGATCTCGGATGAAGCAATCAAAAAGGCTACCCGGAATGTACTGGCTGTATGCTTTGCCATTACTGCGCTGGTGGCATACCTTTCATCTGCTCCGTATTATGTATCAATTTCTTTGATAATGATTTTGTTCGTTATAGCTATTTCCTATACAGTGCCTCCGGTAAAATTTTCTTACAATGGCATGGGAGAGATGGTAGTAGGTTTTACCCACAGCTTTGCCATGATCCTCTGCGGGTTTGTATTCCAGGGCGGAAGCTTGGGCAACAGCTACCCCTGGTTGCTGAGCCTGCCACTGTTCTTATCTATCGTGCCGGCAATCATTATGGCTGGCATGCCCGATTATTTTGCCGATAAAGCAGCCGGGAAAGGTACACTGGCCGTACGTTTTGGTAAATCAAAAGCTACGGGCCTGGCCATTGTTTTTGTATTGCTGGCAACATCATCAGCGATATTTCTAAAGCTATCGGGATACCTGGATGAAGCTTATGGAAATAGTATTTACCTCACAATCATCCATGCTGTGCTGCTTGTAAAAATGCTGTACACTTTTATGCGCAAAAAAGATAAGCCAGACCGTATTGATGCAATTATGGCCGTATCGCTCATGTACATTATGTGGTACGCATTGATACCTTTTATCAAATTGATGTAGGAAAATATGAGGCTGACCTGAAAAGTCAGCCTCATAATGTTATATTAGCTGTTGATGATCTCACCGCCGTTGGGGTGCAACACCTGCCCGGTCATATAGCTTGAGTCTTCACTTGCCAGGAACAGGTAGCTCGGGGCTACTTCACTAGGCTCGCCTGCGCGCTGCAATGGAGTGTCAGAGCCGAATTCCGCCACCTTCTCCGCATCGAAAGTTGCAGGGATCAAGGGTGTCCATATCGGGCCGGGAGCCACGCCATTCACACGAATACCTTTCTCTGCCAGCGATGCAGAAAGCGAACGCACAAATGCAACAATGGCGCCTTTTGTAGATGCATAATCTATCAGGTGATGGCTGCCCCTGTACGCAGTAACAGAAGTGGTGCAGATAATGCTGGCTCCTTGCTTCAGGTGCTTCAACGCAGCTTTTGTCAGGTAAAAATGAGGGTAAATATTTGTTTCAAAAGTTTTATGCAACTGTTTGGCTGAGATCTTTTCCAGCGATTCCTGCGGGAACTGTACAGCAGCATTGTTGACAACAATATCAAGCCGCTTAAACTTTTTGATTGTCTGTGCCACAATATCCTTGCAATGCGCTTCATCAGAAATATCGCCTCTTATAACTAAAACCTCTCCGCCATATTGTTTTATCAACTCCATTGTTTTTTTAGCATCTACGTCTTCATTGAGGTAAGATAGCACAATGTTGGCGCCTTCTTTGGCAAACAACAGCGCTACCGCCTTGCCGATACCACTGTCGCCGCCTGTGATGATAGCTACTTTGTTTTCCAGTTTTCGCTGCCTGTCTTCAGGAATTGCATCAGGCTTCGGTTGCATTTTATCTTCCACACCCGGCTGCTGTTCCTGCTTTTGCGCCGGCCGTATTTTTTTAGGACTTGATTTCATAATAGTATGTTTTAATTTTTTTTAATGGTCGAGACTGCAATAACCCGTTTAGATGTGTACATGCTTTGCCGGTTGATTTGGTGATGTTCCGGCTGATAAATAAATCGTGTTTTGGTTTATGATTAAAATTAATGCATCTCTGCGAGCATTGAAAAAATATGTGGCTGAATTTTTGTAATTTAACCTTTTGTAAATCATCACGATATCATATGCCCGAAGGTCCATCCATCATCATTCTAAAAGAAGCCGTACAGCCTTTTTTGAAAAAGAAGATCACAGCAGTCAGCGGAAACACCACAATAGAAAAAGAAAGAATGCTCAACAAAAAGGTAGTGGCATTCAGGAGCTGGGGTAAACAATTTTTTATTTGCTTTGATGGTTTTTCCCTGCGCATACATTTCCTTTTGTTTGGTTCTTACCTGGTAAATGAAGAAAAAGAAGCAAAGCCCAGGCTGCGGCTGGATTTTAAAAACGGCTTTATAAATTTATACAGTTGTTCTATAAAGTTTATAGAAGAAAACCTGGATGATATCTACGATGAGGAAGTAGATGTTATGTCTGAAAAATGGAACCCTGACAAGGCAAAATCATACCTGCTCGCACACCCTGAAATGTTAGTGACAGACGCGCTGCTCGACCAGAATGTTTTTTCCGGATCGGGCAACATTATTAAAAATGAAGTACTTTTCAGAACCAGTATCCACCCCAAAAATAAGATCGGCGACCTGCCGGCAAAGAAGTTGGCGGAAATGATAGCAGAGACACGAAACTATGCTTTTGACTTTTTAAAATGGAAGAAGCAGTTTGTGTTGCGCAAGCATTGGCTGGCGCACACAAAGCAAACCTGCGCGAATTGCGGTGGCACCATCACGAAAGAATACCTGGGTAAAACAAAAAGAAGAACCTTTTACTGCAACAATTGCCAGGTGAATTATTCTTTAGATAAAGTCTAAAGATGTAAGTAATTCTTAAACACAATTTCAAGAAATGCAACCATCCTTAAAAATATCGATAAAAAATTTGGATAATAGTTTAAACACGCTAATTTTGCACACGTGGTAATACAGAGTAATATAAACATGCATTTAATTATAAAACATATAAAGAAGACCAGGCCATTTTAAGGAAGGGATTTTTTGTATGCATATATAAAAGTACTGAAGCCTTTCCGAAAGAGAAAGGCTTTTTTATTAATCTTAAAACAATAAAAAACTAAAATGAAAGTAGCAGTAGTTGGCGCAACAGGCCTGGTAGGCTCAAAAATGTTGCAGGTTCTGGAAGAGAGAAATTTTCCTGTAACTGAATTATATCCGGTAGCATCTGAAAAAAGTGTAGGAAAGGAAGTGGAATTTAAAGGCAAAAAATATAAGGTCATTGGTTTGCAGGATGCTATTGATATAAAACCTGATGTGGCCATTTTCTCTGCCGGAGGCGCTACTTCTACAGAGTGGGCGCCCAGGTTTGCGGAAGCAGGCATCACCGTGGTTGACAACTCTTCTGCATGGCGTATGGACCCTACAAAAAAACTGGTAGTGCCTGAAGTGAATGCCGATGTATTAACAGCAGAAGATAAGATAATAGCCAATCCAAATTGTTCTACTATTCAACTTGTTGTGGCATTGGCGCCGCTACATAAAAAATATACTATTAAAAGAGTGGTTGTAAGCACTTACCAAAGCGTAACGGGCTCCGGCAAAAAGGGTGTGGATCAGCTAACCAACGAAAGGAATAAAGTAGAGAGCGATGTAAAAGCTTACGCACACCCGATAGACATGAACGCGTTGCCGCATATTGATGTCTTCCTGGAAAACGGCTATACCAAAGAAGAAATGAAAATGGTAAAGGAAACCTGCAAGATCATGGGAGATGATTCCATCAAAGTTACGGCCACCACTGTGCGTGTGCCGGTAATGGGCGGGCATAGTGAAAGTGTGAATGTGGAATTTGAAAATGATTTTGAGCTGGATGAACTAAGACAAATCCTGGCCGATGCCCCGGGCATTGTGGTGGAAGACGATGTTCAGAACAATGTGTACCCGATGCCGTTGAACGCGCACGACAAAGACGATACTTTTGTAGGCCGTTTGCGCCGCGATGAGTCTCAGCCGAATACACTGAATATGTGGATCGTAAGCGATAACCTGCGCAAGGGGGCTGCTACCAACACCATCCAGATAGCTGAATACCTGGCTGAAAAAGGGCTGATATAAGAAGGTGCTAAAAAGGAAATTATATAAAAGCTATCTACAGGGTAGCTTTTTTTATTTACATCCGAAGTGAATCGCGGCATATTCAAAAAAAAGCCTGAAAGAAGGTGCTTTCAGGCTATACGGGAAATATCACCCGCTTAATTTAAAATAACCTTTCGGCTATTTTTCTGATATAAAGTTAAGACTATAAATCGGGTTTTCCAAATTTACAGGTGCAATCTTTCTTTCTTTTCCAATAATTCTTCCACAGTCTCCTGGTACATTTCATCAGGCACACAACAGTCTACCGGGCATACGGCAGCACACTGGGGTTCTTCGTGAAAGCCCTGGCATTCCGTGCATTTATTCGGAACAATATAATAGATATCATCGCTGATAGGAGGAAAGCGTTTGTCCGCATCTACAACAGTACCGTTCATCATTTTAAAATCGCCCTTTACACCTGTACCATCGGCAATAGCCCAGTCAACACCGCCTTCATAAATGGCGTTGTTCGGGCATTCCGGCTCACATGCACCACAATTTATACATTCATCAGTTATTTTAATGGCCATATTTGTACGTTATTTATTTAATTTTGTGCAAAATTACACCAATCCGGATGAACTTACAACAAAGAGCAGCATTATTGACAAAATTAGGAGAGTATATGGTTTCTGATCATGAAGACTGGTTGAATGTAAGAATGCTGGCCGAACGAAAAAACCCGTGGTTTACACAGGAGTTCATTAACCTTTCCGTAAACAACATTGTTACGGCATTTCTACAGCCTCACCTGCTGAAAGCGTGGACAGACAGTTATGCCGTTCCGGAAGAAAATAAGAAGTCTGCAACAGTAGGCATTGTTATGGCAGGAAACATTCCGTTGGTTGGTTTTCACGATTTTCTTTGTGCCTTCATTGCCGGCAATAAAGCACGCATAAAACTTTCTTCCAAAGATGAGGAGTTGCTGAAACACCTGGTCAATAAAATGGCCGCATGGAATGATCAGATTCATTCTCTTGTATCTTTGGATGAAATGCTGAAAGGCTGTGATGCATATATAGCTACAGGCAGTAATAACTCGGGCAGGTATTTTGAATATTATTTTTCAAGATATCCGAATATAATCCGTTGCAACCGCACTTCTGTTGCGATACTTACAGGCAGAGAAAATGACGCGCAACTTAATGCCCTCGCTGACGATGTACATACTTATTTCGGCTTGGGATGCCGCAACGTAACGCACCTGTTTGTTCCTGAAGATTATGATTTTGAGCCGCTGATCAATGTATTTAAAAAGTACAATTACTTTTTTGATATGCATAAGTATAAAAATAACTATGATTATCAGCTTGCCTTGATGCTGATGAATAAAGTAGCTTATATGAGTACAGGGTCGCTGATACTGCGTGAAAGCAGTGACCTTTTTTCGCCCATCGGCGTACTGAATTATTCCCGTTATGATAATGAAAATTTCATAGAGCAATTGCGGGCTGACGAAAGTATACAGTGTATTGTAGGCGGGAATACAGTACCGTTTGGTGGTTCTCAGACACCGCAGCTCAACGACTATGCTGATGGTACAGACACCATGCAATTCTTACTTAATCTTTAATTTTTATGATGTCCAGATTTTATTTAGCGCTTATCCTTCTTGTGTGTGCAACAAACAGTTTTGCACAGAAATCAAAGTTTAATGATGGCTGGCTCTTTAAAGCAGATACAGCCAACAGCCTCAATGAAAAAGCTCTTCAAGCGAAACCATGGCGTCCGGTTGCTCTTCCGCACGACTGGAGCATAGAGCAGCCCTTTGACGGCAACAGCCCAAGCGGCAACCGTGGTGCGGCATTGCGCGGAGGATTGGGTATGTATCAGAAAGAATTTATCCTGAACAATGCAGATAAAAACAAACGTATCTTTATTGTTTTTGATGGTGTGTATATGAACAGCACGGTGTGGATCAACGGCCATAAATTAGGTACCAGGCCCTTCGGTTATATCTCTTTTGAATACGAGCTTACTCCTCATCTGAAATTCAACGGGCAGAAAAATACCCTGCTTGTAAGGGCAGAAAACAAGCAGCCAAACTCGCGCTGGTACAGCGGCAGCGGCATTTACCGGAATGTATGGCTTGATAGGAGAGGCAATACTTTTGTGAAAAACTGGGGTACGTACATCTCTACGCCCCAAGTGAGCAGACACAGTGCTTTGGTGAACATAGAAACAAAGATCGTTGATGCAAACAATCAACAGACAGAGCTGCAAACCACTATTTACGATAAGAATGGCAAAGCCATTAAAACCCTGGTGCAGGCTCTTGCTGTAAACAGCGGAGAACAGTCAGTATTGCAACAGGTAACCCTTGCAAATCCTGATCTTTGGAGCGTGGAAACTCCCAACCTGTACACAGCAGTGAGCCGTGTGCTGGTGAATGGAAAAGAGCAACACAGGTATACGACCAGTTTTGGTGTACGCCATTTTTATTTTGATCAGCAAAAAGGATTTTTCCTCAATGATAAACCCGTGAAAATTATCGGCGCCTGTATGCATCACGATCTGGGCGCATTAGGCGCAGCTATAAACGTAAGGGCTATGGAGCGCCAGTTGCAGATACTCAAAGGCATGGGCCTGAACGGCATCCGCACATCGCACAACCCGCCGGCTCCCGAATTGCTGGATCTGTGTGATAAAATGGGCTTCATTGTAATGAACGAAACCTTTGATGTCTGGAGCCGGGATAAAGAAAATACACCTTACAACTATAGTTTATATTTTAAAGAATGGCATGAAAAAGATTTAACCGATCATATTCTGCGCGACCGCAATCATCCTTCCGTATTTATGTGGAGCGTGGGCAATGAAATACCCGAACAGCAAGGCGGCAAAGATACTGTGGGCAGGAATATTACACGTGCACTTGTAAACATTGTAAAACGCCTGGACAACAGGCCTGTGACTGCCGGTATGAATTACACTCAAAATGATAACAATCTTTACCTCTCCGGCGCGCTTGACATTTTAGGCATCAACTACCACCACAAACAATGGGAAGACCTGGGAAAAAATTTGTTCCCCGGCAATAAGCCATATATCCTCGCAGAAAATACTTCTGCACTGGCTACACGCGGCCATTACGATATGCCTTCCGACAGCATCAGGAGATGGGCAGGCATTAAAGACATAACCAAAACCGGGAATCCTGATTATACGATGTCAGCCTATGAAAATGCTTCAGCGCCCTGGGCTTCTACCAATGAAGAAGCTTTAAAACTGTTCTTGAAATATCCATATCTCAGCGGCATGTATCTGTGGACGGGTTTTGATTACCTGGGCGAGCCTACGCCTTATCCTTTCCCTGCACGCAGCTCTTATTTCGGTATTGTAGATATTGCGGGCTTTCCAAAAGATTCGTATTATTTGTATAAAAGTGTTTTTACCAAAGAAAATGTGTTGCATGTGCTGCCGCATTGGAACTGGACGCCCGGGCAGGTAATTGATGTGCATGTCTATTTCAATAATGCAGATGAGGTAGAGCTTTTCGTGAATAATCAATCCGTTGGCAAAAAATCAAAGCAGGCAGATGATCTGTTTGTTCGCTTCAATGGCTTGAAGTTTGAACCCGGTGAGCTGAAAGCTGTATCCCGGAAAAATGGCAACGTAGTGATGCAAACAGTGAAGCGCACAGCCGGCAAAGCTTACAGGCTGGTAGCAGCGGTGGACAGAAATACCATCAACGCGGATCACGAAGACCTGCCCTTTGTGAAAATCTCCGTTGTGGATAAAGACGGCAACCTGGTGCCTGATGCAAATAATACCCTGCGATACCGCGTGCAGGGCACAGGAAAAATAAGGGCTTTGGACAACGGCTACCAGGCTGACCTGGAGCCTTACAGCAACACCTCTTACCGGAAGGCTTACAATGGCCTGGGCCTGGCAATAATACAGGCTTCCGGCCAAAAAGGAAAAATCAGTTTGCAGGTGTCTTCTGAAGGATTGCAACCGTCAACCGTAACCATTGATGTGAAATAATATTGCATAACTATAGACAGGTATATAAAACCGTTCATACATGTATGAGCGGTTTTTTAGTATATTTTATTCATCTTATTTAAATAATATTGATCAATTTATTAACTTTGTTTAAGTATAAATGAATAAAATGAAACCAACAGAAATTCCACAACCTAAATTACCTGTTATCTGCCCGAGTTGCAGGCATGCGCTTACAGTAAGCGCGCTTACCTGTAACCATTGCAGCACGGGTATTAGCGGCAATTACGATATACCGGTTTTTTTGCAGCTTACACAGGAAGAACAGGATTTTGTGATGCAGTTTTTTCTCTCAAGCGGCAGCCTAAAACAAATGGCACAGCATATGGGTGTCAGCTACCCGACTGTGCGCAACAGGCTGGACGACATCATAGAGAAAGTGAAACATTCAGATAAAACAAAAAAATAAAAAATGAGGACTTTAAATTTATTTAGCAGGTTTTCAGAAAAGCAATTATTGACAACAGGAATAGTGTGTATGCTTGCAGGCGCATGGATATTGAGTTTCACGCAATGCTCTTTTGATGCCGTATTGCATATGACGGTATTGAACAAAAGTTTTGCAGCATTGTTGGCTGAAACTATGGTGATCATCCTGCTGCTGTTTTTATTCCTTTTTCTGGCCGCGAAAATATTCAATAACAAAACCAGGTTGGTAGATGTATTGAATACAGCCATGATCTCGCGTATACCTTTGTTTTTGCTTGCGTTATACAACCTCAACGGCAGCCTTTCAGAGCAGGTTGCAACAATTGCTTCCGGCAAGTTGCCGCAACCCGATGCTTCCATGTTTATCTTTTCTTTCACTAGTCTTTTGCTGGTGCTGGCCTCAATTGTAATACTGGTGCAGGGCTTCAAAGTTGCAGCCAATGCTAAAAAGCCGTTGCACTATGTCTGGTTTGCTATAGCTGTTGTGTTAGCAGACATAGCATCCAGGTTTATACTTCCTTATGTAAACTTTTAAAATCATTAATATGCATTTCAGATTTTTGCTGATTATTTTATTGGTTAATTGCCAGCTGTTGTTCTCGCAAAACATAACCGGTTCGTGGTATGGCAACATCAGTCTACAGGGTACTGAAATACCTTTGGTATTTCACATTAAACAAACCGGCGACAGCCTCAGCAGCGTCATGGACAGCCCCTCCCAGGGAGCCGAAAATATACCGGTAGCGCATACATTTTTTGAGCAAAATGAATTGAGCCTGCAACTGCCTCAAATTATGGCAAACTATAAAGGTAAACTGCTGGGAGACAGTATTGACGGCATTTTTACGCAGGGCGGCTTAAAGTTCCTTTTGGTACTAAAGCAGGCAGAAAACAAAAGCAGCCATAAACGTCCACAGGAACCAAAGCCTCCGTACAATTACCACGCAGAAGAAGTGATCATACAAAACCATACAGACAGTGTAACGCTCGCAGGCACGCTCACCACGCCGCGGAACAAGAAAAATTTTCCGGTAGTGATCCTCATATCCGGTTCCGGCACTACCAACCGGGATGGGGAAATGATGGGGCACAAACCTTTTTTGGTGATTGCAGACAACTTTGCCAGGAAAGGGATAGGCGTATTGCGCCTTGATGACAGGGGAGCAGGTAACTCTACCCTCGGGCGCAACTGGCAAAGCATAACCAGTGAAAATTTTGCCGGCGATATTAGCGAAGCGGTTAACTTCCTTCACAACAAAGGTTTTCAAAACATCGGCCTGGCAGGACACAGCGAAGGAGGCATCATAGCGCCGATGGTAGTTGCTAAGAACAAACACGTAAAATTTATGATATTGATGGCTGCTCCCGCAGCGGATATGCTGGAAGTTTTAAAAACCCAGAATGCACGCATAGCCGCGGCTTCTGGCCTGTCTGACTCCCTGGTGCAAAATGCCATAGCCATGAACACACTGCTTAACCATACAATTTTGTACGGTGGTAATTCCCGTGAAGCGCGCGATAAATATTTTGAAGCTTTACGGCAGAAACTCAACTTCTCCATGCCGGATCAGGAAAAAAGTTTTTTGAAAGATGAGATAGAAAAGATGGGTGGGAGTGCATGGTACAGGTACTTTATTGCTTACAAACCTAAAGCAAGGCTGGAACAGATCACCATTCCGGTGCTTGCCATCAACGGCAGTAAAGATATGCAGGTAGATGCACAACAAAACCTACCTGTTATTGAAGCTGCATTGAAAAAAGCGGGCAACAAAAACTTTAAAGTCATAGAACTGCCGGGCCTCAACCATTTATTTCAAACCGCCGGCACAGGGCTTCATACGGAGTACAGCACAATTGAAGAAACTTTTTCGCCTGCTGCATTGGATATCATGAGCAGTTGGATCCTGAGTTTGCCAAAAAGGAAGTAGTCTTTTTTTTAGGATTCTTTTCAAGGTATTTCTGCAAATAAGTTCCCGAAGAATGACTGGTAATAAGTATGGGCTTGTATACCCGGCATCCATTGATCCCGGTTAAACCTTATGTTGCAGCATTTGGGCTACATTCAACTTAACATGCGTCTTTGCTGTGGGCCGTTAATTGCATATATCCTGGCGGATAAGCCCTTCCCCCGAAGTTTCGTTAAAAATGATGTGCATATTTCCAACGTTCTATCGGTTATGTAACATCTACCGTTAAAATAATAGATTACATGATCACAGAAATTCCCCCCGGGACAATTAATTGATAGCTTGCTGAATATATTTTAATTAATACCCTTGAGTACAAGCGTATTATTCTGGTAGATGACGGTATCGCCATAATGGCCGCTGGGTTTTATCCTGCTGAAATAGCCAGGATCGAATGTATTATTGCTGTTGCCAAAAGCACTGTGGCTGGTATATTTTGAATCTACATATATTTTTTGCACAAAGCTTACCAGGGGCATGTGCAGTTCATTGCCTGCCTCGATAAAGTAATAGCAGGGAAGGAATTTAGCCATTAAGGTGCCGGCCACAGTTTCTCTTTTAAAATACAGCGGCGCGTATTTCCACCTGTCCGCTGAAATATCGCCTGCAATGCAGACGGTATCTTTCGATTGAAAATAAAGCACACCATTTTTTCTGATAACATCATAAAGTATGGTGGTGTCTTCAAAGATCATCTTGCCTTTGTTGTCATTGACCGACACTTCCAGGTGATCTTCATAATGGTAATCGTGAGACCAGAAGTAGCCGCTATGGATACCTAAGAATGTTTTTATCATTGCATGATCGGAGATTATGCCGGTGTTTGTAATGCCATTGATGTTGCCAGTAATTTGTGCACTGGCTGTATATTTTTTTTCAGGCTGCACTATATCTCTTTCACATGATGCCGCAAAAATGAGCAGGGTGTAGAGGAAAATCCGCGCGTTCATGTCGTTTGGTTTGGGTGTGGTTGGTTGCAGGATACGTTGGGTTGCTGCCGGTAGATATGATTTGAAGCATAAAGGTATGAAAAAGTTTATATAAAAATTTTTATAAATTAATATTTCCAGTTGACAAATAAAGTACTTGATGATACTAATGCGCCAATATGAATTGTGAATGATTTGATCTGGCGAGGTTTAAACAGCGCTCTTCTTTGTAAAAGGTGTTATTCGATTTTGAAGTATTTGTAATTTGGCTGGTGCTCCACATTTTCATCAATAAAACCCGGAAGAATTAAATAGTTATCATTTATTATAAAACTAAAGTTTCTTGTGCCCTGTAACTTTTCAATCGGAAGTAAAATTTGATATTCTTTTTCAGAAACTTTAGTAAGTTCATACTTGCTATCTTTTGCATTCCAGCTAAAATTATCAAATTATATGAAGCGTAGCATGCTTACTTCAGCAATTCATCAATTCCCTGCTGTAGAATGGTTTCACGGTTCTCTGTAAAGAGCCGGACTTTTTCGGTGGGTATACGCATATCGTATTCCGAGCCGCTACCGAGTATGTTGTTAAAGTCGGGATTGTGCTGGTTAAAGGTCTTTTCGTCGATGTCCAGGAAACCGGCCACAGTGCCTCCGTGGTAAATACCTTTAATGCGCAGGATGCTCATGCCGGCAGGCAGCTTTCCGGTCTTTCTGTCGGCTATGCTTTTCAGTTTTTGGGCATCGGATGCAGATACTGTGGTGATGCCGCCGCTGCCTTCGAAAAAATAGTGTGTGGCAATGAAACGGCGTACATGGTGGCGGGTTTCATTGGGCAAAAATCGTTGCACCTGCCAGAAGTCTTTAGAACCAGCCTGCCGGATAGATTTGTCCACCCTGCCCATGCCGGCGTTGTAGGCGCTGAGCACCAGCAACCAGTCGCCATAGCGCTTATAAAGCGTGCGGATGAGTTTGGCGGCAGCATGTGTGCTGGCCTCGTAATCTGTTCTGAGGTCGCGGCCGCCGCGGATAAGGTTATAACTGCGCGCCTCATCATACATGATCTGCCAGGGACCGGTAGCGCCGGCAACAGACACTGCATTGGACTGAAGGTCGCTCTCAATAACGGATAAATATTTTATTTCTTTGGGAATGCCGTATTTCCCCAGGATCCTGTCGTACAGGTCAAAAATGTTCTGGTAGCGCGGCGTATTTTTGATGGTGTGATACCATTTGCCCCTGCGGGCGAGGTATTGTTTGGTATAGTCTTTCAGGTGGGCGCTTACATCGGCGTCATGCACATTCATGGCCATGCCTTTGTTGCGCATGGAGTTTTCCATACCTGTTTCAGGCAGAAGCGATACAAAGCCCTCTTTACCCTTTGGTGTTTCTTTCTTGTCTTTCTTAGGAAGATTCAGTTCATCGCCGGGGCCTGCAAAGGAGCAGAAACCGCAGACAAGCAAGGATAAAAATAATATGGTCTTTTTTGCGTTCAAAAGGGCATAGCAATTTAGTAAAAAACAGCTTTGTTTAGACGAAATGCTTCCCCGGAGGTTTAAGCGTTTGCAGCAGGGAGTATCAGCCAAAAAAACTTCATGGCCGGAGCAGTATAGCTTACCATGAAGTTTAAATATAAATGAGGTTGAGCATGCGTGCGCTCTTAGATACCAGGTTACACTTCGCCGGTAGTAGTAGTTGTTACTGTAGTTTTTTTGTTGTCTTTTTCGTGTATCCCGCTTTCAATTTCATTTTTTACATTGTCCTTGGCATCGTTGAACTCACGGATGCCGCGGCCCAGGCCACGCATAAATTCAGGAATTTTACGTCCGCCGAAAAGAATCAATATTGCAAGAATAATCAGGACCCACTCCATACCACCTATATTTGGCATAATCTAAAATTTAAATTGGTTTATAAATAAATCTGCTTGTTGCACAGAACTGCATGGTAAAGGTAAATACTTTGTCTCATTTATCAAAACAAATAAAAAACGGGAAGAAAATTAACATTTCTTCCCGTAACATATTATTAAAAACTATGAAAATTGGCGTAAGCTTATTGAGAGAAGCGTTTTTCTTTAATTCTCGCACTCTTACCGCTTCTTTCGCGCAGAAAGTACAATTTAGCCCGGCGTACTTTACCTGATTTGTTCAATTCTACAGAATCTACGTTAGGAGAAGAGAAAGGAAATGCCCTTTCCACGCCTATACCATTAGATATTTTCCGAACGGTAAAGGTAGAAGTTGCGCCATGTCCCTGGATTTTGATCACATCGCCACGGAAGCTCTGGATACGCTCTTTTCCGCCTTCTACAATTTTATAATTGACAGTAACATTGTCTCCTGCTTTGAATTTTGGCAATTCTTTGGCGGGTGTTAACTGTTCGTGGACATATTTAGCTGCTAAATTCATATCTCAAAATTTTGGATTGCAAAGGTACTTGTTTAAATGAAATTATCAAAATAAATCATTAAAAAAACTTTTATCAGGATTATCGCGCTACGTTCACCGCTCTTTTTTCACGGATCACTGTCACTTTTATCTGCCCGGGGTACGTCATTTCGGTCTGTATTTTCTGGGCAATGTCAAAGCTTAATTTGTCGCTGTCTCCGTCAGTAACTTTGTCGGCTTCAACAATCACCCGTAATTCACGGCCCGCCTGGATGGCATAAGCTTTTTCCACGCCGCCGTAGCCCTGTGCCAGCGCTTCCAGGTCTTTGATACGCTGTATGTATTGCTGCATGATCTCTCTTCTTGCACCCGGCCGCGCGCCGCTGATGGCATCGCAGGTCTGGATGATGGGGGATATTACGTATTGCATTTCCATTTCATCGTGGTGCGCACCTATGGCATTCACAACTGCAGGGTTTTCGCCGTATTTTTCGGCCAGCTTAGCTCCAAGCAATGCATGGCTCAGCTCGGTTTCTTCATCCGGCACTTTGCCTATATCGTGCAGCAGCCCGGCTCTCTTTGCCAGCTTGGGGTTCAGCCCCAGTTCAGAAGCCATAATAGCGCAGAGATTAGCCACTTCGCGGCTGTGCATCAGCAGGTTCTGGCCGTAAGACGACCGGAACCGCATTTTACCCACAATCCTTACCAGTTCCTTGTGCAATCCGTGGATGCCCAGCTCTATCACCGTCCGTTCGCCGATCTCCATGATCTGCTCTTCAAGTTGCCTGCGGGTTTTGTCCACCACTTCTTCGATCCTTGCCGGGTGTATTCGTCCGTCTGCCACCAGTCTTTGCAGTGAAAGGCGGGCGATCTCCCTTCTCAAGGGGTCGAAGGAGGATAGTACAATGGCTTCAGGCGTGTCGTCTACGATCAGGTCTACCCCGGTAGCGGCCTCAATTGCACGGATGTTGCGGCCTTCGCGGCCGATGATCTGTCCTTTGATCTCATCTGTTTCCAGGTTAAATACCGTAACGGTATTTTCTATGGTCTGCTCTGCTGCCGTACGTTGAATAGATTGTATAATGATCTTACGCGCTTCTTTGTTGGCTTTCACCTTAGCCTCTTCCACAATTTCCTGTTGCAGCGCCAGCGCCTGTGTGCGGGCTTCCTGCTGAAGGCTTTCAATCAGCTGGCCCTTAGCCTCTTCCTGCGACATGTTGGAGATTTTCTCCAGCCGCTTGATGTGCTCTTCCTGGTGCTTCTCTAGTTCAGAACGTTTTTGGTTTACAATCTCAATTTGCTTTTTGAGGTTGTCTTTAATCGTTTCATTTTCTTTCAACTGCTTATCGAGGGTAGATTCTTTTTGAGCAAGGTTGCTTTCTCTCTGTTTTGCCCTGTTTTCGAGGTCTCCGATCTTGCGGTTGCGGTCGTTTATTTCCCTGTCGTGCTCTGATTTAAGTTGTACAAATTTTTCTTTTGCTTCTAATAATTTCTCTTTTTTAATTGTTTCAGCGGTAAGTTCTGCTTCTTTTACTATAGTTTTTGCCTGGTTTTCCGCTTCGAGTATTTGTTGTTTTGTATCTTTTGCAAAAATAAATTTACCTAAAACAATACCTAAACCAACACAAACAACCGCTATTATAACGGCAACTGTTGTGGTTATCATAAATTAATCATTGTTTTTTATTCTATTAATAAATATATAATATAACGCATATCCTTAGAGGATATTAATGCACGAAGATAAATAAATTGCAGAAAGTTTGAAAAGAAAACAAAAAATTATCCGTGCTTACTGGTTATGTATACATTGCGCATACCACCATCAACTGTATCAACATAAATTAAAATTGGTACAAGAATTGTTTTAATAAGATGAGCAAATGCAATTGTTTTGGACGATTACCGGTGATCTTTTAAACAAATTTGCGGCATTTATAAACAATAAAACATTGAAGAATATGAAAAAAACAATTCAAATTTTGAGTGTAGTACTTTTATCTGTATTTGTATTGGCATCCTGCAGCAAAGATACATCACCTTCTGAACGTGATGTTTTTGCAGGTAAGTATAATGGTAAGATATCCTATGACGGCCAGGATAAAAAGGTTTCTACAACTACGGGAGCAGTTACCGTTCTAAAAGTCGGTAACAATTATAACTTCTTTTTTTCTGATGGCATTCCTGATCTTACTGGCGTTGAATTTCAGAAAGACGGAGAAACTATGGTGAGCATAGGCTCTAGCCAGACTAACTACATCAGGATCACTGCAAGCACCTTGAAAATATTATTCCTGAAAAACGGTAACGTTTGGACAGCCGACTGTACAAGATAAATATTAATTGTACAAGATAATATTATAGTGAAAAACTTACTGCCTACACCCGCGGGCAGTTTTTTTATTTTGTGTTTGCCAGCTGTAGTCTATAATTCCGAATTTGTAATCTGCAATCTACAATTATATAAAACAGGATTATTTTATTAAATTAAATAATTGACTTAATTTTGCACACTCAATTTTTTGGGTTAAACCGTCTTATTTACCCTCAAATAAGGTATTACTAAACAGAAAAATGCTCAGGAAGGGCTGAGATATGAGTTTTATGGCAACTATAACGAGAGAAAATATAGCTCCGCTAAACGATAAACTGGTAGTGACCATTACCAAAGAAGATTATCTTCCGGAATTTGAAAAAAGCCTGAAGAAATATGCAAAAAATGCTACCATACCCGGATTCAGAAAAGGTATGGTACCGGTAGGCGTTATCAAAAAAATGCACGGCCAGGGCATTTTCAGCGAGCAGATCTTTGCCGCAGTAGACAAGGCAGTAAATGATTATATCAGGGAAAACAAACTGGAGATCATTGGCCAGCCGTTGCCGTTGGAAGACACTAATTTTACTTTCGATGTAAACAATCCCGAAGATTATGTATTTAATTTCGAGGTTGGTTTGCAGCCAGCCATAGATGTTGACCCGTCCAGCCTTACTGTAACGCGCTACAACATTGAGGTTTCAGATAAAACATTGAATGAGGAAGTAGAAAATGTGCAGCGCAAAGCAGGCAACTATACCAATCCTGAAACCATAGAAGATGAAGATGCTATCCTGAACCTGGAGACGGCTATTGCAGATAAAGAAGGCAATGTGGGAGAAGATGCCAACAAAGGGAATAGCTCGGTTACTTTCAAAGATCTTTCTCCCAAAGCAGCCAAGCTGTTTAAGGGTAAAAAAGTTGAAGATACCGTAGTTGTAAAATTAAGCGATGCATTCGCCAGTCCAGAGATTTTAGACAGGGTATACCACGATCTGGGTTTGGATGAAGAAGACCTGGAGCTCAAGAAAACTTATGTATCATGTAAGATCACCAAAATAGGGTTACTGGAAAAGGCGGAACTGAACGAAGAGCTTTTCAGGCAAACTTTTCCCGGCAGGGAAATCAGCAATGAAGATGATTTCAAAGCTGAGCTGAAAAAAGATATAGAAGCATACTTCGCAGGACAGTCGCGTGCGCAGGTGCAGGACCAGATCTACCATGAACTGGTAGACCACACAAAACTTGACTTCCCCGAGGCATTCCTGAAACGCTGGCTTAAGGTGAACGCTGAGAAGCCAAAGACCGATGAGGAAGTAGAGAAAGAATATCCTGCTTTCGTAAAACAACTCCAGTGGGCGCTGATCTCCAGCAAGCTGAGCGCGGACAACAACATACAGGTAGAGCCTGAAGAGCTGAAAGATTTTGCTAAAAATCAACTCATGCAATACCTCGGCGGCCAGCTGTCTGCTGATGCCAATTCAGACTGGGTAAACGATTACGCCGACAGGATGCTCAACGACAGGAAGTTTATTGAAGATGCTCACGGACAGATCAGGATCAACAAACTGTTCCAGGCACTTGAAGGAGAGGTGAAAACAAAAGAGGAAAATATTACTGAAGAAGCATTCACAGAAAAGCTGAAAGGCCATCACCACCATTAATTAAAAAAAGAAGATTATAACCAAGGAGCGCAACGCCGCTCCTTTTATTTTGGGCTTAACCTGTAAAAACACTGTTTACATTAGATATTTATTTATTTTTGCACCCAAAATATTTTTAAAATCAAATTCATCATTTTGCAGAAATGAATAATACCTACACCGATCTGGTTAAACAGACCTTTCACTTCCCCCAGGAAGGCGTTGATCTTAACAAGAATGGTTTTTTAGAATTTAACGGGCTGGACCTCAAGCCGATCATTGAAAAACACGGCACACCTTTAAAGCTCACATTTCTGCCGAAGATTGGAATCAATATCAATCGTGCAAAAACCTACTTCGATAAGGCTTTTAAAAAGCATAAATACGAAGGCAAGTATTTTTATTGTTATTGCACCAAAAGCTCCCATTTTTCTTTTGTAGTGGAGGAAGCGCTAAAGCACAACATACACCTGGAAACTTCTTATGCGTACGACATCGAGATCATCAACCAGTTGTATAAAAAAAGAAAGATCACCAAAGACATATATGTTATCTGCAACGGATTTAAGCAAAAATCTTACACATCAAGGATTGCCAGGCTTATCAATTCGGGCTTCAAAAATGTGATCCCTATCCTGGACAATAAGGAAGAGCTGGCTATGTATAAGCGCAGTATAAAGATTAAAGAGCCTTTTAAAATAGGCATTCGCATTGCAGCCGAGGAAGAACCAAGCTTCCCTTTCTATACATCGCGCCTCGGTATCCGCGCAAAAGATGTGCTGGAGTTCTATGTAAATGAACTGAAAGGCAATGAAAATAAGTATCACTTAAAAATGCTGCACATCTTTTTAAACAAAGGCATCAAGGATGATATTTACTATTGGTCTGAATTGAGGAAAAGCATCACACTTTATTGCCAGTTAAAAAAGATCTGCCCCGAATTGGATTCTATCAACATCGGCGGCGGATTTCCCATCAAGCACTCCCTGGCGTTTGAATACGATTACCAGTTCATGATCAATGAAATTGTAGGCAATATAAAATCTGCCTGCAAAAAAGCCAAAGTGCCGATGCCGAACATATTTACAGAATTCGGAAGCTTTACGGTAGGAGAGAGCATGGCACATATCTACAGCGTAATCGGTGAGAAAGAACAGAATGACCGCGAGACCTGGTACATGATAGATTCTTCTTTCATCACTACATTGCCGGATACCTGGGGTATTGGTGAGAAGTTTTTAATGCTGCCCATCAATAAATGGAGCAACGAGTACAGGCGTGTGGTCTTAGGCGGCATTACCTGCGACGGGCATGATTATTACGATTCAGAAGAGCACATCAATGAAGTGTTCCTCCCCAAAATAAAAAATGACGATCAGGCTGACCCGGAAAATAAAGAGCCTTTGTATGTAGGTTTTTTTCATACAGGTGCATACCAGGATCAGATCAGCGGATACGGCGGCATTAAGCATTGCCTGATACCATCGCCTAAGCATGTAATCATTGAATACGACAAGAATGGCAAGCTTACGGAATGGGTTTACGCTAAAGAACAGACAGCACAAAGTATGCTGAAGATACTGGGTTACCAGTAAAAGCGCAAAACAGCGAAAACTGTCTTTTTTAGTTGCTATAAATGCGAGAAAATTAAATGATGAATATTCATCAGTTACTTAAAATATTTTTAATACACATTGTATTAATGATATTTATCGAATTAATAAAAAGTTATTTTAATGTAGCTTCGCCTATCTCTTCGTTAACGAAATATATTTCTAAACCTTGGGAGTTGTTTTTTTTAGTGGTAATTTTCGCTCCTATTGTTGAAGAATTTATTTTTAGATACCCTCTTGTAAGAGAGAGGTATGTATATCTATCGTTAGTTTTATTTATATTGGATGCAGTTATTTCACAGGTATCTTTGTACATTCTTTTACTCACCATAGCAATAAGTATTTATTCTTTTGTATTATATTTTTTTTATAGAAAGAAGAAATTACCTCCTTATGTTATTTTGGTGTACATAATTCTCTTTGTTGTTTTTCATATTTCAAATTACAACATTGATGAAATAAAGCAATTATCGTTATTAGCTACTTTTTTATTGTTCGTTCCACAGCTTGTATTAGGTATAATCCTGACTTATATAAGAATGTATGAAAAATATTCTACTGTAGTGATTTATCATGCAAGCTATAATCTGATTTTTTTATCTCTCGCACTTTTTTCTAGCACCTAAAAAAATTATGAAACAAGTAGAGATTTTAGCTAACCAGGAAATGAAAGAAATTTCAGAGGGAGATGGGTTTGTGAGCTTGGTGCGAAAACCCACTGTGCGTGGTGTAGTGTTAAGGAGTTTTTTAGTAGACGTACCGAAAGCTTAGCTATGTTAGCCTTAGTCCTTTACGATAAGTAAGGAATTATGAAAAGTACAAAACATACTCTTTTGTATAAGTCTAAAATGGCAGAAGAGTTAGCTAAGAATGAATTAAATATTTATAAGCAGATAGTACGACAGGATTTAGAAAAATTATTTTTTGATATAGAAAGCAGCTATGAAAATTATTTGGCCTCTTCAGAAGCCGTTAAAAGTGCTGGCATAGCTGCATTATTTGCTCAAAAAAGTTATGAAGCAGGCAAAAGTAGTATTTACGATGTAACTAATTCAAGAAATAATTTAATAGCAGCAAAAAGTGCTATGCTGCAAGCTAAATATAATTGGGTGTTTTATCAGAAATTATTAGAGATATATTCTAAAGAATCAAAATAACTCATAGCCTGCTTCTAAAATTGCCTGTCACAAATTTTCTGCAATCTGCAATCTGCAATTTGCAATTTGTAATTTGCAATCTGCAATTTTTTTATTCACTACATTTGCAGGCAAACAATATATTTTTGCAATCTGCAATTTGCAATTTGCAATTTGCAATTTGAAATTTTACTAATACATAGATTCATGTCAGAAGAGAGATCATTAAATTTTATCGAAGAGATTATAGAGCAGGATTTGGCCAAGGGCAGGCATACATCTATACTTACCCGTTTTCCGCCGGAGCCGAACGGCTACCTGCATATGGGGCACGCCTCCAGCATTTGCCTGAATTTTGGTGTAGCTAAAAAATATGGCGGCAAAACCAACCTGCGCTTCGACGATACAAACCCCGTAACGGAAGATACAGAATATGTAGACAGCATTAAAGAAGATATACAATGGCTCGGCTTCCAGTGGGAGAAAGAGTTGTATGCTTCTGATTACTTTGAAACTTTGTACCAATACGCTGTAAGGCTGATAAACAAAGGGCTTGCCTATGTAGATGACAGCACCAGCGAAGAGATTGCAGAACAAAAAGGTACACCTACACAACCCGGCAGAAGAAACCGGTTTGCGGAAAGAAGCATAGAAGAAAACCTGCAGCTTTTTGAAGAAATGCGTGCCGGTAAATATAAAGACGGCGAAAAAGTACTGCGTGCCAAAATAGATATGGAATCCAGTAACATGCTTATGCGCGATCCGTTGCTCTACCGCATCAGGCACGTGCATCATCACCGCACGGGAGACAAATGGTGCATTTACCCCATGTACGATTTTGCTCACGGGCAAAGTGATTCCATTGAGGGCATTACACATTCTATCTGTACCATGGAGTTTGTGCCGCACAGGGAGGTGTATGACTGGCTCATAGAAAAATTAGAGATATTTCCTTCCCGGCAATACGAGTTTGCCAGGCGCAACCTTACCTACACGGTGATGAGCAAAAGAAAATTATTGCAACTGGTGAATAATAAAATCGTGGCCGGCTGGGACGATCCCCGGATGCCCACCATTTCGGGCATGCGCCGCCGCGGCTATACACCCAAAAGTATAAGAGATTTTTGCGACAGGATAGGTATTGGAAAAAGAGATAACTCTGTTGACCTGGGCTTGCTGGAGCACTTTGTACGTGAAGACCTTAATAAAACTGCAGTCCGCAGAATGGTTGTTTTTGATCCCGTGAAAGTAGTGATCAGCAATTATCCCGATGGGGAAGTTGAGATGCTGCAGGCAGAAAACAACCCAGAAGAAGAAACAATTACTTACCGCGAAGTGCCCTTCTGTAAAGAGTTGTACATTGAGAGAGAAGATTTCATGGAAAACCCGCCTAAAAAATATTTCAGGTTGGCGCCCGGGCAGATGGTACGTTTAAAATATGCTTACATAATACAATGCGATAGCATTGTAAAAGATGAACAGGGAGCAATAAAAGAGATACATTGTTCTTACCTCCCCGAGAGCAAAAGCGGCGCCGACACATCCGGCGTGCGGCCCAAAGGTACGCTGCACTGGGTGAGCATAGCGCATGCTGTAAGTGCAGAGCTGCGCATGTACGACCGGTTGTTTACAGAAGAAGATATGGACAATGTGCCGGGAGAGTATACTGACTACCTGAACCCGGATTCCTTGAAGATCATACCAAACGCTTATGCAGAGCCGGCTCTGAAAGAAGCTAAGCTCGGAGAAGGATACCAGTTTCTGCGCAAAGGCTATTTTGCTTTGGATAAAGATGGTGATGCCGATCACCTGGTATTTAACCGGGCGGTAGGATTAAAAGATTCCTGGGCAAAGGAAAATAAAAAATAACGGGCGTACATATGTCGTTACTTCAAAAGTTTCAGCAAAGCTGGAAGGAGCAATTTGCTTCCTTATTGCCAAAAGAAAAAAAGATCCTGCTGGCAATAAGCGGGGGTGTAGACAGTGTAGCGCTTGCCGATCTGTTGTTTCGTTCTGATATTGATTTTGAAATGGCACATTGCAACTTTCAGCTGCGTGCAGAAGACAGCGATAAGGACGCAGTATTTGTATCAGAGCTTGCTGCGCGCTACAAAAAATATCTGTATACTGCCACATTCGATACCAATGCAGTTGCCAGGGAACGTAAAACAGGCATTGAAGAAACCGCGCGCAACCTGCGCTATGACTGGTTTGCATCGTTGATGAAAGCGAATGGCAGCCTTGCATTGTTGGCCACAGCACATCATGCCAATGACAACATTGAAACCCTGCTGATCAATTTCTTTCGTGGCACAGGCATCGCCGGGCTTACAGGAATCCCTGTAAAAAATAACCGCATAATAAGGCCGCTGCTTTTTGCGGGGAGAAAAGAAATTACAAACTATGCACAGCAGCAGGGCCTCGCGTGGAGAGAAGATATCACCAATATTTCCGATGATTATACACGTAATGCTTTCCGGTTAACCATTCTGCCGGCAATCCAAAAACATTTTCCCAATGTGGAAAATAACCTGCTGCAAAATATTTCACGCTTCAGTGACATAAATTTACTGTATACCCAGGCAGTTGAGCGGCACAAAAAAAAGCTGGTGGAAGTGCGTGGCAAAGAATTGTTTCTCCCCATATTGAAATGGCAAAAAACACCCGCAAATACTACGCTCTTGTGGGAGGTGATCAGGAACTATCATTTTACTTCCGGGCAAGTTGCAGAAGTAGCGAAATTGTTTACGGCCGATAACGGCAGCTACCTGTCATCAGCATCGCACAGGATATTCAGGAACAGGAATCACCTGGTAATAAGCGAGCTGAATACGCAGAACGCGGGCATAATATTGGTAGAAGAGCACGATACTGAAATAAAATTTGCAGGCGGTAAATTAAAGTTCTCCTATTATGCCAATGACAACAGGATTCTGACTGATAAAAATATAGCCTTGCTTGACGCCTCCCGCATCAAGTTCCCTTTGATCTTGAGAAAATGGAAACCCGGCGATTACTTTTATCCGTTGGGAATGAAGAAAAAAAAGAAGCTCTCCAGATTTTTTATAGATAATAAACTTTCGCTTACCTGCAAAGAAAATATTTATGTTATTGAATCGGATAAGAAAATTGTATGGATAGTGGGCATGAGAATTGACGAGCGGGTGAAGGTGCTGTCTTCTACCCGTACGATTTTAAAAATTTCGTATATTCTCTGTACAAAATAGATCGGTTAAAGAGTTTTTAAATACTCTTTAAATTCATGGCTATAAATAAACACTTGCTCTCTTTTGTCATTAATAATAAACGGCATTTCTTCTGTTCCTGCAGACAAGTTCTTTAACCAATAAAGTTTGTTAGTCTTTAAATTTTTGAAAAGAAGAAATTCATATTCGGGATTTTGTCGTCCGATTTCTATCCAATCATTTTCTTCCCACTCAAAAAGAACATACTCATTGAATTTAATAATCCCATTATTTTCGTTTTGAGGTGCGAATCTAATTACTTCTACTCTTCTCGGTTCAGCAAGTGATAGAGTTATGGCATTGACATTTTTAGGACACGTTTCAACATTGCCATCATATTGAGGAAGTGTTTCAATTATATTTTCATCCCAGATTTTTAGTAAACTATCAGGCCTATGATTGTTTAATTCATCGTAATTAAAAACAGGGAGCGGGGTTGGGGATGATGTGTTTTCGTATTGATGTTTTTTATCTGTAAGATATTCTACCTCCGCAAAATACATGTTAAGATTTTTCTGGGGGGTCTGTATCTTAAAATATTTGTATGCTTTATTTCCGTTTAAGTGAATATCCTGAAAATAAGGTGGAGGGGCATAATTTAAAATGTACAATGTATCAACCTTCGAAAAAGTTGAATCATTGCCCCCTAATATAGTTGTTCCTATGAGGCTATTAGAAACTTCTATCGATCTATCCTTAATAGGAAATTTGCGAAGTAAATAAGTTGTATCTAACAACACAAATTTATTTTTAACCAACTCAATTATTTTAGTCGTTGATTCCTCTTTGGTACTATCTTCTGCTAAATAAAAGGGATTACCAAAAAGTTGTATGTTTGTGTCTTCAAAGTATATAGGGAAATACATAGTATTAAGTACTGCATTTTCGAAAACAACTGATTCTTCATTATGGTTGATTATCCCCCAAGTAGTAGCCACAAATTTATTTTGACTATTAAACGTAGCTAAATAAGCCAGGTTGTTTTTTGTCTGTTGGGAGAAATTTAATTTTATAGAGGTAATTTTTAAAGTTCTCTTACTTATATCTTCAATGATGGGGCTCAATAATTCATCCGGCACATACTCATTTTTGCTTTTAAGAAAAAAGGGCGTTTGGGGCTGAACAGAAAAATGATACCTGTAAAAATTTAATACGTCTTCTTTGAACACTGGGAACTGTGATATTTGTGGATATTCATTTTCAGGGCTAAATGATGTTAGTTGAACATTCGGATGAAAATATATATTCGCGTGATGATTCAAAAACTTTTTATAAGCCACATTATTCTCAACCGCAACTGGAATGCCGCAAGCATTCAAAATAACAGCCGCAAAGTTTGACTGGTCAAAACAATCCCAATTACTCCAGCTGTTAAAGAAAAACATCTCTTCAAAGCCGTATTCGCTGTAATGAAAGCCACCGATAATTGTCTTGAAATTTCTTACAGTAGCATTGTATCTCCTTATACAATCTCTGATACTTACGGGGTTGTCTTCTACTTTCCCGATGTATTTTGAGAAAAAGCCGAACAAGAACTTTCCTGATTTAAGCATAGGAAATCCAGGAATAAATCTGTAAGGAAGGGTATATTCACAGAAATCTTCAAAGCTCATCTTTTTCACCAGCGGACTGTTTTCTTTCTGGTAAAAAGCATTATCAATTTGCTCTATTAAAAAAGCAGCAGTGATAACTTCAGCATCGGGTTTTTCTTCAATGATTTGAGGAGCAGGTTCAAAATTTAGTTTTTTCTTCTCTTGCTGCACAACTTTTTTAATTTGGCCAATACCCTTGACAACAGCATCAGAAGCAAGCTCTTTAGGGTCTTCTTCATTTTTTCCCTTAACGAGAATGTAATACAATGAATCGGTCAAACGCACAATTCTTTCTGCTGCGGCTTTATTAGTTTTAATAGTTCTTGTCGCAGTGTATCCCCAGTACATGTTCTTTATCAGGAAATAGGCTGCCCTCAATTTCAGAGAGTCTTTGGGATTCTGATTATAATGAGTTAAAACCCTTTCTAATTCTTTGCGATTTTCATTTGCCTGTTTGAACGTGTTAACTACCTGATTATATTCAGGATTATTATACTTTGCATTTTGAGAGCGAGCAATAGCAGACACAAGCAAAAGTATAAAGCATGTAAAGATTTTAAATCTATTTAAAATATTATTCATTTTCATTCGTAAAAGTTTATTTTTAGACGCTGAGGATGATTTTTGTTCAAGTGCGATCTTTTCGCGATCGGGAGAACGTTTAATTATATTCCTTGTGTATAAAATTCTTCATGATCGTTTCATAGAATTTATTTAAAAAAATTGTGTTGTGCATCAGTTATGGAAATATTTAATTAACCGGCAGACTTTTTATAAATTATTTCTTTCCAAACTTCCTCGGATAATACGCCAGGCTCAGCATAAAATATTGCTGCAGCACGTTTTCATAGCCAAATACCTGCACGTTGCCGTCAATTCTATTGATAACACTTTTGTTCTGGCGCAGCAGGTCTAAAGCGGCAAGCTTTACCTCACCGCGGTTGCCTTGAAGAAAACGATACGTAAGGCTGGCATTCCAGATGGTGTATTCTACCGCCGGCTGATTGTTAGATACACTTCTGTTGTAGGTGATGTTGGTGCTCCACGTAAGGTTTTTGGGAAACTGCAATGTACCCGCTAATCTTGTGAATTCGTTATTGCTTTTAAACTTTTCAGCTCCCTCATTCTGAACGGAATTGTAAAAAGAAATTAGCTGTTGCGCTTTCAGCGCTACAATATCTTTAAAAGTATAGCCAAGCTGCAAATCAATCTGATGATTAAATGTTTTTGAAACATTCAGCAGCTTGTTGATGTACTGGGGTGAAATATACCGGTAAATATTATACCAAGCGGTTAACTCAAACGTGTTGTTTTTGTTAGGGCTGTATGCTTTTCTAAAGCTCGAGCCCAGGTGCCAGTTCTCGAAGCCTGTTACGTTTATATTATATACTAACCTTCTGCCGGCATCGTCATAAAAAGAGCTGTCAGATATTTTATCTTTTACCTGGTTATAATCAGTATTAACTTCAAAGCCTGCGGGGTTTTTGGACTTACGGCTTTCGATGGTGTAGCGCAATAAAAGCTTTCTATTATGCTCCGGCCGTATATCCGTGTTTCCTTTAGGGATATAGTAAAGATTGCTGCTGTCAACCAATGGGGCTATCTGGTTAAGTGTTGGATAATTGATATTGGTTTGAAAATCAAGGCTATACCTTGCTTCATAGCTGCCGTACTGATGGTTGGTGTACTGTATAGAGGCCTGCGGTACAAATTCATCATAGTAATACCTGAAATTCTGCGCTGCCTGTGAAGCCTCATGAAATTTCGTATAATATTGCTTTCTTGCGCTAAGCGATGCACTGAAGGTTTTGTGATAACGGTTGGTCAGCGACTTAGTATAAAGCTTTGAAAAAGTAAGTTCCGGTGATAAATCCCTAAAACCTCCATGCCGCTTATTGGTAAGATAGCTGTTTTGCTTATATTGCCTTGATGCCGTATCTAAATCTAAAACATCGTTGATGTGATCATTGTTATTAAAAATAAAATTACCTCCTAAACGTATATTGATGTCTCCCAGCCGTTTTCTCCCAAAAATCAATTCTTTTAAAAAAGGATACGAGGCAGAAATATGATGCGTTTGATCCCGGCTGCTGATCCGCTCATATACCCGGTCAAACTCTTTGTTGGCACCTGGATTTTTGTAGAAAGTGTAAAGCGATCTGTTGTGCCCGCTGCCTTCCTCATCCGAAATGCTGAGGGAATAACGGATCGTAAAGTTGGTGGGAATGCGCTGGCGTTCCCTTCCTGTATAAAAATAATCCTGCCCTTTCGTGAATTCAGCGGCAAAAATGCCCGACCTTGCCAGGCTCTTATTCTGAACTTGCGATTGCCCGTTACTCACAATACCTTCTCCGGTGCGTTCCTGCTCATCTGTGCTGCTTCCTGATGATTCATTATACCGGATGCTGCCTCTTGCGCTGATGCCCAAATCATAGTTTTTATCCCTCTTCTTATATACGCTATTAAAATTCTGGTTGGTATACGTGTTGGCATTCCTGCTTTGCGACCGCCTGGTGAGGATGCTGTCTGGTTTCAACAAGGTGCGGGTTGTGGTGTTCCGGTCAGTTAAGCGGTCGTTATGACTGATGAAATAATCAGCATTTAAGCGGTTGCTTTTCCAGTAATCCACATCTGGGATAAAGTCGTACTGAAATTTTATGCCGCCGGTGACGGGCTTGTTCAGCCCGGCCATGTTGAAGTCGGGCTGGTAATCAATATTAGTGCCTTCACCTTTATAAGAGCTGTAGCGGATCAGCTCATCTACGTTTCGTGCTATCTTATTGATGTTGTTTGCGGCTGCAGTGGCGCTTACCTGCAGCTTCTTATTGAAGCCGGTGAGCATCGCGTCTGCGGCGTAGCGTTCTTTGGTTCCGTACCCGCCACCGGCTTTCCCGAAGTAGCCCATCTTTTTATCTTCTTTCAGTTTCAGGTTGGCCATCAGCGTAGAATCCAGCGGGTTTTTTTCATCTCTTTGCTGGTATACCTGTACCTTATCCAGCGCATCTTTGGGCAGGTTTTGTGTAGCCACGGTTACATCCGTGCCGCCGAGGAAAGGTTTGCCGTCTACAAACAGCGCTGAGATCTTTTTGCCGTTAAAGGTAATGTCGCCATCACTCCAGATCACAAAGCCGGGCAGCCGGCGCATCAGGTCTTCTGCCGTAGCATTCTCATCCATCTTAAACGCGCGCGGGTTAAACTCCAGCGTGTCGCCATTCATGCGTACAGGTGCATAGGTAGTAACCACCACGTCTTTCTCATCTTCTTCCAGCTGGTGCATGTAGATCCAATCGAAGTCAAGCGGATTATTTGCCGGCTGGATAATGAATTTCTTTTTAAAAGTTTTGTAGCCAACATGTGTAATCTGTACCTGCAGCGTGTCGTTGAGCGGAAGCTTATCAATGATAAATTCCCCGAAATTGTCCGGGATACGAAACTGTAAAAGGGCGCTGTTCTTAGCTTTATAAACAGCAACGGTAGCGCTGCTTAAAACATGCTTATAGGTGGAGTCTTTTACCCTGCCTTTTATGGCGCCTGTATTGCTTTGTGCGTAAATGCCTGAAACAAGCAGAGCAAAAAGTAGGGTAAAAAGTATCCGGGACTGCATTATTTATAATTCTTTCAGTTTCATTTTTACAATGACGGGATTTGATTTCCTGTTTTGGGTTTGAAAATTCTATAAAAAAATATTTCCCCCTTTCACCAGCTATCATCAGGCTTATTTGATAGTGCCTCACGAGTAATGATGTACCGGATAAAGCTGGATGGGCCACTGCCTTTTACTGAGATTCTTCCACTGGCATCAAAATCCGCACAGTTGTATATCAAAAACTCAGAAGTCTGGCTGTGGTAAATGATGCTATCCGCATTCTTAAAATAAAAATTTGCACCTTCAATAGTTACATTCCCTTCGAACTTCGTTATTTTTAAATCTTTGTTTACTGAAATGGTGCCTGCAGATATTATTTGAAAGGGCTGTTTTATTATTTTATTTGTATTGATATTATTAACTAACGTAGAATGTGTTCCATCTGGATTTACAATTGTCTTTGTGTTGCCGTTGCCAACAATTGTAGAGTGCGTTCCATTGGAGTTTATTACAACCTTTTGCCCAAATACTTGGAAGAAAAACATAGTTGAAAATATCATCAAGAGCTTTTTCATATATTATGTTTATTGCATTTCGTGGTTACTGCCATTTAATTTTATTATTAGATACAACACTACAGTTGCTATTTCAGTTTCATTTTTACAATGACAGGATTTGATTTCCTGTTTTGGGTTTTAAAGTACTGCTGCAATACTAGCGGGTATTGTGGGTTTTTAGATTTGGTGGCTTCTTTGGCGGTAAATAAAACCAAAGAAGACAAATAGCTGTAGAGATGATTTTTAAAAGGAACCATACCTCTCGTTTTAGAAGTTTCTCCCATTATAGGTAGAAATGCGGAAATATTATCCGGCGTTAACCTGTCAACAGATACCAGTTTTTTTGATATAGTATCATATGCAAAATTGTATTGATATTCATTAACAGATGTATTGTATGCGAGCACGGAAGATGGAATTCTTAGCTTAAAAAATAATTTAGATCCGGAAAAAAATATATTTTCTATATTCATAATCATTGTTCGACTTGTGTATATCTTGTTTTTTACGCTATCGAGTAGTTTATCATTAACTGATTCAATAATGTTTTTCGGCAGCGACCTGTTACTAGGAAAAACTAACTGGTATAGCCTGACAGCTGTGTCTTTGTTTAGTTTGTAGAGATTAAAATCAAAAGGAGTTGAAAAATAAAAAGTACCTTTTTCGACGACACGTGGCAGAGGAACATAACCTGATATTTTTTGCGTTGCTCTCAATATGTTTTTTGGTACCGGAACAAGTTGCTTATATAAAGAATCGTTTTTGTAAACAGAAAGATAAAAACAAGTGTCTGAAGGTGAAATTTTTTTATCGTTGAAAATATGCTGGTTCAAGCTTAAAAAATAATCATTTTCGAGTGGTGTCATGAAGAATCTGATCATCGGCAAGTCAGCATTTTTTATGTCAACTATAGCATCATGCTGCTTTTTTTTGCCGGAAAGATATGAATAGGATAAATAAAGCTTTGTCTTGTCACCGGAAAACTTCAAGGTGACAATTTGATTGTTAGATTGGTCATAAAAAATAGAGTATTGATCTGGTATTCGTTTTATAAATTTTCCATCAAGTGAAAAGAAAAAAATGGATTTAGTGTCTAAGTCAGCTATTACATAGCTACTATCCGTTACAATCATTTGATAAATATCTCCGACAGT
Organism: Haoranjiania flava; assembly: GCF_025631005.1. NCBI lineage: Bacteria > Pseudomonadati > Bacteroidota > Chitinophagia > Chitinophagales > Chitinophagaceae > Haoranjiania > Haoranjiania flava. The sequence continues at coordinate 232,505 of NZ_JAOTPL010000001.1, read as the reverse complement.
GCTCTCTTTAGTTGTTTCCAAATGAATATATTCCACACTATCAAAGTAATCAGAAACATTGCCGCCGTAAGCTTTTGATGGATCTATATAAATTTTTTGTACGTCCTGAGCATAGAAAGCAGAAGGTGTTAACAGTAGTAAATAAAAAATGATAAGTTTCATTCTTTTAATTTCATTTTTACGATGACAGAGATTGGGCTTATGGTTTAAGGAATGCCAAGATTAATGAATTATTACAAGTGCCCAACACTTTATAGAGCTTCGTTTTGGCGGGTATATCTTATTAATTTGGATGCCCCGCTGCCTTTTACTGAGATTCTTCCACTGGCATCAAAATCCGCACACTTGTATATCAAAAACTCAGAAGTCTGGCTGTGGTAAATGATGCTATCCGCATTCTTAAAATAAAAATTTTCACCTTCAATAGTTACATTCCCTTCGAACTTCGTTATTTTTAAATCTTTGTTTACTGAAATGGTGCGTGCAGATATTATTTGAAAGGGCTGTTTTATTATTTTATTTGTATTGATATTATTAACTAACGTAGAATGTGTTCCATCTGGATTTACAATTGTCTTTGTGTTGCCGTTGCCAACAATTGTAGAGTGCGTTCCATTGGAGTTTATTACAACATTTTGCCCAAATAATTGAATAAAAAACATAGCGAAAAATACGGTTAACAACTTTTTCATATACCTTGTATTTATTAATTTATTTGGTTTTTGTACAAATTACTACTTAATTTCAAATAGAGTATTAGAGTTGCTATTTCAATTTCATTTTTACAATTACGGGATTACTCTTACTATTTTGAGTTTTAAAATATTCCTGCAATGATATAGGGTATTGTGGATTGCGGAATTTATTTTGTTCGTAAGCTTCAAACATAGACAGTGATGATATTGGGGTATAGAAGACCCCTTTGTAAAAATATAGCCCATCAAATGTTACCATAGTTCCGTTACCTATAATTGGCAGAAAAAAATTTTGTGTATCAGGGGTGAGCCTTTCCATGGAAACCAATTTTGTTGATACTGGGTCATACATAAAATTATACTGCCTTGTAGATGTTGAGCCAAGAGTTTGAATGTATTTTTGAGGCACTATCTTAAAGAGTAGCTTGTTTTCATGATACCCAATATTAATAACATTATTGATAATTCCAATATCGTTACGACTTACTTGTTGTTCAACACTATCTATTAATTGAAGATTATCAGAATTTAATATATCACTCGAAATACTTCTTTTAGCAGGAAAAATAAATTGGAACATTTTTATGGCCGTGTCCTTAGTTACCTTATAAACAAGATGCTCATAAGGTGTTGATATATAAACACTCTTATCAAAAATTCTTAAACTTCTCGGGTTCATATTCATTACCCCTCCAATACGGCAAAAACCAGCCTGACGTTTTTGGTTGTATGGTAGAAATGATTTATATATATTGTCTCCTTTATAAATATTAAGGAGATAATATGTACTATCTTTGGGGTTTTGGCTTTTAGAGAATCTACAACTACTAAAACCTAAAAAATGATCATTATCTATTTCAACAAGACCATCTTTGGAACTAAAAGAATTTGTTTGCTCTATTTTTAAGCCTTTAGTTGAATATATATGCTCTACAAGGTTACTTCCCTTATCGTTTTTAAGTGCCATAGAAATGTTGATATTACCATCTTTATTATATGATAAAAATAAATACTCAGCATTTTTTACACTAACTTTACGAATGTATTTTCCATGGATCGTAAAGAATAGAACGGTTCTAGTATCTATATCATATATTACAATATTTCTATCAGTAATTACCATTTGATTAATATCGCCAAATAAGCTCTCCTTGGTAGTTTCCAATAATATGTATTCTATGCTATCAAAATATTCTGACACTGTTCCTCCAAAGGCTTGGGCAGGGTCTATACGAATTTTTTGTACTTCTTGAGCATAGAAAGCAGAAGGTGTCAACAGTAGTAAATAAAAGATGAAAGTTTCATTCTTTTAATTTCATTTTTACAATTATCAAATTAGATTTACGGTTTTCCATATTGAAAAATTTTTCAAGTCCGCTAGATAATTTTGATACTCTTTCTTTTGTTGCTTTTCTCTGGGCAAACATGTTCAGCGCCGAAACGGTTGAATAAACAAAATCACCGTCATATTCGAACCCTTTCATTGAAGTGGTAAAGTCCGAAAGCGGTAAAAAATAACTTAGCTCGTCTGGTTTTATTCTTTCGAGTGAGGAGAGTTTTCTGCTTGCTGTATCATAGAAGAAATTATATTGGGCAGCGCTCTCCGAACTTGTAGTGGAGAAATATACATTAGCATTTATTCTGAAGAATAACAGGTTATTATGAAAGAATATATTACTTAAATTTGTTATCAGATTTGGGTCATCTTGAAGTTTTTTTATTGTGCTGTCAATTCTCTTCAGATTTACACTATATAATATACTATCTGAAACCGCTCTATCCGCAGGAAACAGCATTTTGTATATAGGAGTGGCACTATCTTTATTGATCTTATAAATTACGTGTTCTAAAGGAGTGGCAGCAAACACAGACCCTTGTTGCGTTCTTTTGCTGATATCTATAAAGCCATTTATCCTACACAGTCCCATCTTTTTCAACTGATTAACAGGTAAAAAAGAGTTGTATAAAACATCGCGATGATAAATTTCTATTAAGTTGAAAGCGCTATCTCGGGGTTTTTTGCCTGGTTCAATATAACAGTTTCTGCCAACGGCATAATAATCATTTCCTAAAGGAACCCATGCAGTAGTGCCCAGAAAATCTTTCATTTTGATGCTTGTTTTAGCGAGAAGCCTGCCTGTAAAGGAGTAGTGTTCAGCCTCTGCCTTATACGCTTCGGGGTCGTAAATACGTAAAATAATTTTTTTTGAAAGTATATCTTCCTGTATGTTTAGATATTTATTTTTAGGAAAGCTTTTTTTTCCTAAGAATTTTCCTTTCAATGTAAAAAACAATATTGATTTAGTGTCAAAATCGCTTATTACGAAACTACTGTCCGTGACAATCATTTGGTCTCTGTCTCCAAACAAACTCTCCTTCGTGGTTTCTAATGGAATAAATTCTACTGTTTCAAAATAATCAGAAACCCTTCCGCCATAAGCTAATGAAGGATCTATGCGTATTTTTTGTATCTCCTGTGCATAAAATGCACTAGGTATCAACAGTAGTAAATAAAAGATAATGATCTTCATTCTTTTAAATTCAATTTTACAATGACGGGATTTGATTTCGTGTTTTGGGTTGGCTCTCTTTATTCGTTTCTAAAGGAATATATTCTATTGAATCGAAATATTCGGAAATGTTGCCGCCGTGAGCGGCTTTGGGATCTATTCTTATCTCTTTAATTCCAACTTGCCCGTTAATATAACAACAGGCTATAAGAAATAATAAAGTAGGTAAAAATCTTTTGAACATTATAGCATTTTAATTATAACAGCAGATGATGCGTAAAGTGCGTGATTCATAATAAGTATTATTTAAAAAATTTAAGTTTAAAATAGTTTATTCTATCAAATACTTAAAACGAATGTTTGCTATTAACAAAATTCTTTCTTTTAAAGAGGAAAAACAAATAGGATCTTTGCTATTTCAGCTATTATCTTTGCAATTTTACCTGTTTGGTTTATTTATCTGGTTAATACAGCCTGTGTCAAATGCGGGCATCAGCCTTAACCTTCTTAAGTAAAAACTTAAATCCTTACATTTGCCTAAATTTTTAACACAGATTTCATGACCAGTTATCCAAAAGAAAAGATCAATATTTTATTCCTCGAAAACCTTAGTCATACTGCAGTAGAAACTTTTAAAAACAACGGTTACAATGTAGTAACGCATACAGGCGCTTTGGGAGAAGCTGAATTGTTGAAAGCCATACAAAATGTACATATCATAGGCATACGCTCAAAAACTCAATTGACGGAAAAAGTATTGAAAGAAGCCAGGAAACTGCAATCTATCGGGTGTTTTTGTATCGGCACCAACCAGGTAGATCTGCGGGCTGCTGAGAAAAAAGGGATTGCAGTGTTTAATGCACCCTACAGCAATACACGCAGCGTGGCAGAACTGGTCATTGGCGCATCTATACTGCTGATCAGGCGACTGATAGATAAAAATAAAATGGCGCATGAGGGTGTATGGCTTAAAGAAAGTAAAAACAGCCATGAGCTGCGCGGGAAAACTATGGGCATTGTAGGTTACGGCAATATCGGCACACAGTTAAGCGTACTTGCAGAAGCTGTAGGCATGCATGTGATCTATTACGACATTGAGACCAAACTGCCCTTAGGCAATGCCAATGCCTGCAAGTCGCTGAAAGAGCTTTTGCAAAAAGCAGACATCGTATCGCTGCATGTGCCCGAAAAGAAAGATACCGAACACATGATCAACCGCAGCAACCTGAAATATTTTAAACCCGGCGCCATATTGATCAACTATGCACGCGGCTCTGTTGTAGACCTCGATGCCCTGGCAGACGCCATAAAGAAAGGCCATGTTGGCGGCGCTGCCGTGGACGTTTTCCCGGAAGAACCGGAAAAAAGCGGGGATACTTTTTCATCGCCTTTGCAGGGGCTGCCAAACGTGTTCCTTTCGCCACACATAGGCGGCAGCACCGAAGAAGCACAGGCCAATATTGGTGTAGACGTCAGCAGCAAATTGCTTAACTTTTTAGAATCGGGTGTAACTTACGGCTGTATTACCATACCGGCTTTAAGCCTGCCATTGCATCCCAACTCCCACAGAATATTGCACATTCATAAAAATATGCCCGGCGTGTTAAGTGCCATCAACACTGAACTATCAAAGCACGATATTAATATCGTAGGTCAATATTTAAAGACCAATGAAACCATCGGGTATGTAGTGCTGGATATTGATAAAAAGATATCCAACAAGGCCCTCGATCTCTTAAAGCATGTAAAAGAGACCATTAAGGTCAGGCTGCTGTATTAGTATTACCGGAAAGTACCCCAATAATAAAGCCCGCTTTCCCTGAAGTACACCAGCGAATCTTTTACCATTGCGCCCATGATCCTGACAGAGCCTTTCTGGTAACGGAACGCTACGTTGTTGTATAGGGTAGCATTGTATTGATTTTCATCTGGCGTGTTTTCCGCACCACTTTCTCCAAAGCTGTTTCCTGCCGTGTTGAATGCTACCTGGCAGCCCGGCCGAAACACAGCTTTTGAACCAAATTTATACAGATCGCCTTGAAAACTTTTGCCGGCAAACACATTTTTCCCGGGTACTTTACCGAGATAAGCATGAACGGTAAAATCCGCATTGGGTTTGGCTTCATTGGCCAGCGCTACATAGGAGGCAAATGTTATGGTTTGATTTTTTACCAGGAACTTTATTATTTTCTCCCTGTCATCTGTTTTCACGATCAGGGTATCATCCACAATGGCATAAGTAGCCGGAAAATCTTTGGTAGTCTGCACAAATGAAGCCTTCACAGCGTCTTTGAAAACTACAATAAACGGCGACTTCCTTTCAGGAGATTTATTGCCGTTGATGGCGCCAGAGATATAATTTTTTTTAAACGGATGACCGGGTTGCTCATCGTTTTTACTGCACGATACTGCCAGTAATACAATTGTTGCCATGAATAAGCTTAATTTGTTCATAGTACTATATTTTGATTTTTAATTGCTACAAAAATAATTAAATGCATCAATGTTGCAAATAATTATTTTTACCTGCACAATTTTGTTGTGTGAGGAGGATGGGTAGTTTTCAATTTTTAAATATTTTCTAATTAAAGTATATTTACAGCCTATTTATAATAATCTTATTCAAAATGAATTTATTTCTCTCACAATCTAAAGAATTTCAAAAAAGACATATCGGGCCAAATGAAGCGGAAACAAAGCAGATGCTGGAGATCGTTGGCGCAGCATCAATTGATGAATTGATTGATAATACCATTCCTACCCAGATCAGGTTAAACCAGGAACTCAGGTTGCCGGATTCTATCAGCGAGCAGGAATACCTGCTGGATATCTGGAAAACTGCCACTATGAACCAGGTGTATAAAACCTATATCGGGCAGGGATACTACAATACCATAACCCCTGCGGTGATTTTAAGGAACGTATTTGAAAACCCCGGTTGGTATACATCTTACACGCCTTACCAGGCGGAGATTTCACAGGGAAGGCTGGAAAGTTTATTGAATTATCAGACGGTGGTGGCGGACCTCACTGGCTTGCCGCTTGCAAACGCTTCGTTGTTGGATGAAGCTACAGCTGCAGCCGAGGCAATGAGCATGCTGTTTAACAAGTGTAACCCTAAACATACCGGCAAGCCAAAGTTCTTTATTGATGAAAATGTTTTTCGTCAGACCAAAGACGTGATCAATACACGCAGCCAGCCTTTTGGTATAGAGCTGGTTTACGGCGATCATGCTGCTGCAACCATTGATGACACCTACTTTGCGGCACTGTTGCAGTATCCAGACAGTAAAGGTTCCGTGGAAGATTACCGTGCATTTATAGAAAAGGTACATGCATCAGGTGCATACGTGATCATGGCTACAGATCTTTTGGCATTAACTTTACTCACTTCGCCCGGCGAGCTGGGTGCAGATGTTGCAGTAGGCTCTGCCCAGCGTCTTGGGGTGCCGATGGGTTACGGCGGCCCGCATGCAGGCTTCTTTGCTACCCGAGATGATTTTAAAAGAGACATACCCGGGAGGATCATAGGCGTGAGCGTAGACGCCAATAACAACAGGGCTTTGCGCATGGCTTTGCAAACACGGGAGCAACACATTAAAAGAGAAAGAGCCACTTCAAATATATGCACTGCGCAGGCGTTGCTGGCAAACATGGCTGCGATGTATGCGGTATACCACGGGTCTGAAGGCCTGAAAAATATTGCAGCACGAATTGCATTGATTGCGCAGACTGTGCTGCAGGAAGTGAAAGCGCTTGGCTATGAAAGCGGCAGTGAATTTTTCTTTGATACAATAAGAATAAAAGCTGATAAAGCGGTAATACTGCCGGTCGCGGAAAAGAACAACATCAATTTCCTGTATACAGACGACGGTTTTGTACAAATCTCTATAGATGAAACCACAACCCAGCAGGATGCGCTGGACATTTTATATGTATTCGCAGAGGCCAAAGGCCAGGATGAAGCTACCATTGGGTTTGACAGTGAGGAGTATAGTTTGCATCATATCCCCGAATCCTTAACAAGAACTTCAGCATTCCTGACGCAGGAAGTTTTTAATTCACACCACAGTGAAACACAGATGATGCGCTACATTAAAAAACTGGAAAAGAGGGACCTCGCTTTAAATACCAGTATGATCTCTCTCGGCAGTTGTACCATGAAGCTGAATGCAGCTACTGAAATGATCCCCCTAAGCTGGCCTGAGTTTGCTTCCATTCATCCTTTTGTGCCGGAAGAGCAGGCGAGGGGCTATGCCAAGATCATCAAAGAACTGGGCGAATACCTTTCTGTGATCACGGGTTTTGATGCATGCAGCTTGCAGCCCAACAGTGGCGCGCAGGGCGAGTTTGCAGGCCTGATGACCATCAGGAATTTTCATATAGCCAATAACCAGGAACACCGTAATGTAGTACTGATACCCGTATCTGCACACGGCACCAACCCTGCATCTGCAGCTATGGCGGGCATGAAGATAGTGATAGTAAAAAGTGATGAAAAAGGCCTGATAGACGTAGAAGACCTGCGTGAGAAGGCCGAAGCAAACAAAGAAAACCTTTCGGCCCTGATGGTGACCTATCCTTCCACCTACGGTATTTTCGAGGAAAAGATTATGGAGATCTGCAGGATAGTGCATGACAACGGCGGACAGGTTTATATGGACGGCGCCAATATGAATGCACAGGTAGGCTATACTTCTCCCGGCTTTATAGGCGCTGATGTTTGCCACCTGAACCTGCATAAGACTTTCGCTATTCCACATGGCGGCGGAGGCCCGGGCGTTGGGCCCATTTGCGTAAAAGCACACCTGGCGCCACATCTTCCGGGACATTTCAGTTTGAATAAGGCGCATGCAGTAAGTGCAGCCGCTTACGGCTCTGCATCCATACTGCTGATCAGCTATGCATATATTAAGCTGCTGGGCATTGAAGGATTGAAAAAATCTACAGCCTACGCTATACTCAACGCTAACTATATGAAAGCGAAGATTGAAAAGAACTACCCCGTGTTGTATGCAGGCAGGAACGGCAACTGTGCGCATGAGTTTATTGTAGACCTGCGCCCGTTTAAGCAATCTGCGGGCGTAGAAGCAGAGGATATTGCCAAAAGGCTGATGGACTATGGCTTCCACGCACCTACCATGAGTTTCCCTGTACCGGGTACCATCATGATTGAGCCAACCGAAAGTGAAGACAAAGCTGAGCTTGACCGGTTCTGCGATGCTATGGAAAGCATATTCCGGGAAATAAAAACCATCGAAGAAAATGTGTATGACCGCACAAACAATGTATTGAAAAATGCACCGCATACCCAGAAAGTAATTTGTGTAGATGAGTGGAAACAACCATACTCACGCGAGATGGCAGCCTTTCCCCTGCCTTATGTTTGGGAAAATAAATTCTGGCCGGCCGTATCGCGCATCAACAATACTTATGGCGACAGGAACCTGGTATGTACCTGTGCACCTACTGAAGAATGGGCATAGCATATTTAGTATATAAGAAGCCGTATGTGTGCACTGTATCCTGCAAGCACGCTACAGCTTCTTTTTTAATTGGAAAACATGCAAGCGAAACAATTTTTATATATCTCCTTATTGCTCCTATTTGCTTCCTGTAGCACTTTAAGGAATAGACCCGCAGCTCAACGATCGGCTATCCGTTTCCTGGATGAATATGTGATCCCGAACAAAACCACTTTTCAGGATACTAAAGTCGGCGGGCTTTCGGGCATTGATTATGATCAGCAGCAGGGTGTGTATTATGTGATCTCAGACGACAGAAGTAATATTAATCCTGCACGTTTTTATACTTTCAGTTTTGATGTAACGCAAAGCAAAATCGCCAACTTTAAAATTCTTGGAGTAGACTCTTTAAGAATGAAAAACGGTGATCTGTACCCCAATGCCGGAATAAAAGCAATGAATGTGCCCGATCCCGAAAGTATCCGCTACAACCCGGATGAGCGCAGCATTGTATGGAGCAGTGAAGGCGAGAGAATTGTTGATCCGGCAGGTAATTCTATCCTGTACAATCCATCGGTAACTATTGCAGATAAGTCTGGTAAAGAAATAGAGACATTGCCTGTGCCAAAACAATTCATCATGTCGGAGAAAGAAACCGGGCCTCGCCGCAATGGTGTTTTCGAAGGTTTGTCATTCGCCGATAATTTTAAAACCCTGTTTGTAAGCACGGAAGAGCCTTTGTACAACGATGGCCCAAGGGCTACGCCCACAAACGGAGGCTGGTGCAGGATTGTGCAATACGATTATGCGCAAAGGAAGCCGATAGCACAGTATGCTTATCCGCTCGATAAAGTAGCCAAAAAACCTAAACCGCGTTCTGCATTTTCGGTAAACGGCATCTCAGAGATTTTGGCGATAAGTCCTACCAAACTTATCGTGATTGAACGCTCTTTTTCTATGGGCTATTTAAATAATACCATAAAATTATATTTAGCTGAACTGAGCGATGCAGCTAACAGTCAGGATATTGACTATCTCAAAGAACAGGGGAAAAATCCTATCAAGAAAAAGTTGTTGCTCAACCTAAATGTTATCGGAAAAAGAATAGATAATATAGAAGGCATCACATTGGGCCCAGCATTGCCAAATGGCCGCCGTTCTTTAATCTTAGTATCTGATAATAATTTTTTAGGATTGCAAAAAACGCAATTGTTGTTGTTTGAAATAGACCTGGATCAGCTAATGCAATAATTTCTAAGTGATATCTGCCACTGTTTTATTTTCTAAGATAGCTAATGTAGCATCGCGCACTTCAATGAGCACATCGCGTAGTTTGCAATTACCTTCATCGCAGTTCTCACATTTCTTATAGAAGTTCAGGCTTACGCAGGGGAGTAATGCTATGGGCCCGTCTACAAGACGCAGTATGTTTGAGAGGTATATTTCGTGTGCGCTTTTATTGAGGTAATAGCCGCCGCCTTTTCCCTTCTTGCTTGCAAGAATGCCATTGTTCTTGAGTTCCAGCAAAATATTTTCCAGGAACTTCAGCGGGATATTTTTTCTTGTGGCTATTTCCGATATCAACACCGGATGGTTGTTTTGCTGCTGTGCCAGGTATACCAATGCTTTAAATGCATATTGTGTCTTTTTTGAAAGCATGATTCAAAATTACCATCATATAAGACTAAAACAAAAATATTTTGTAGCTTAGCTTAGAAATCACTTGCTTATAAAAACACTATGTTATGCAAAAAATATTATCGCTCCTGTTCTTTTTGTTTTTAGTATACACCCAGGCACAAGCACAGAAGCTCTTCTTTGGCTTCGGGCATGTAGTCTATGCCCAGCCTTCGGGTAAGGCTTTGAGTACGCAATACGCCGGTGGCGTTGGCGGAGAAATAGGCGCCGGCATTAAGATCATTAATAAAACATATGCTACGGGCACATTGGGTTACACTTACTTTTTCGATAAGGCCAACCTGGCACAGCAGCCCGGCGACCTGCATTACGTACCGGTAAGGCTTGGTATAAGGCAGGGTTTATTGCCGATGAATATTTTATTTGCACATGCAGATTTTGGTACTGCTTCAGTAAAGAATAAACTTACCGATGGTACGCGCTTTACAGGCAGTGTAGGCGTGGGGGCTAAGCTTACCACATTTGACCTCTCCCTGGACTATGAGTTTTTCGGCAGGAAAAAAACAGACCCCGCCGGGGCAAATTCCTGGATAGGCTTTAAGGCAGGCTTCCGCCTGGGACTTTAATCTTTAGTATGTTTTATTAACACAGGTGCCTTTGTTATAAAATATAAAGGCATTTTTATTTATATTTGCGTGCATTTTATTACTAAAAAAATTAGTTTTATTCTATTTAAATAATGTCTGATTACAGAGAAGAAAATATACGCACCCTCGACTGGAAAGAACATATACGCCTGCGTCCGGGCATGTACATTGGCAAGCTTGGCGACGGAAATTCTCCCGACGATGGCATCTATGTGCTGGTAAAAGAGGTGATGGATAACAGCCTTGACGAACACATGATGGGTCACGGCGCCAGGATAGAAGTCACTATCAAAGACAATACGGTTACTGTACGCGATTACGGCAGAGGCATTCCTTTAGGCAAGGTTGTAGATGTTGTAAGTAAGATGAATACAGGTGGAAAGTACGACAGTAAAGCGTTTCAGAAATCTATCGGTTTAAATGGTGTGGGTACAAAAGCGGTAAATGCGCTGAGCAATTATTTCAAAGTGCAGAGTTTCAGAGACGGTAAAACGGTATGGGCAGAGTTTTCAAAAGGAGAGCTTACAACTGCATCGAAAGAAGAAAGATCTTCAGAACCTAACGGCACCCTGATCGTCTTCGTACCCGACGATACGATCTTTAAAAATTTCCATTTCAAGCTTGATTTCCTGGACGACCTGTTGTGGAATTATTGCTACCTCAATGCCGGCTTGTCCATCATTTACAACGGGAAAAAGTACTACAGCAAAAATGGGTTGCTCGATCTCTTGAAGCGCAAGGCCAATGAAGAAGAACTCCGGTATCCTGTAATACACCTCAAAGGCGAAGATATAGAAGTGGCCATATCTCACGGTAATGACTATGGTGAAGACCTGTATTCCTTTGTAAACGGCCAGTACACCACGCAGGGCGGTACGCACCAGCAGGCGTTCAGGGAAGCGTTTGTAAAAACGGTAAGAGACTTCTTCAAGAAAGATTATGACTCGGCCGACGTGCGCCAGAGTATTGTGGCAGCTTTGGCTGTACGCGTGCAGGAGCCTGTGTTTGAGAGCCAGACAAAAACAAAGCTGGGCTCACAGCATATGTTTGAAAAAGGGCCTACCATCAGGAACTTTGTGCTTGATTTCCTGTCGAAAGAACTGGATAACTACCTGCATAAAAACCCCGCGGTTGCAGATATTTTAAAGAAAAGAATTGAGCAGAGCGAGCGGGAAAGAAAGGAGCTTTCAGGCATTAAAAAACTGGCCAATGAAAGGGCCAAAAAAGCCAACCTGCACAATAAAAAGTTACGCGACTGCCGTGTTCACTACAACGATGAACCTACAGGCAAAAACAAAGAAGAATATGTAGAGCTGCAAAATAAAACTACCATTTTTATTACCGAGGGCGACAGCGCCAGCGGCAGCATTACCAAAAGCAGGAACGTTGAAACCCAGGCTGTGTTTAGCTTACGCGGTAAACCGCTGAACAGCTTCGGCCTCACTAAAAAAGTGGTGTATGAAAATGAAGAGTTCAACCTGCTGCAGCATGCGTTAAATATAGAAGACGGCCTGGAAGGGCTGCGTTATAAAAACATTGTTATTGCAACGGATGCAGACGTAGATGGCATGCATATCCGTTTGCTGATCATGACTTTCTTTTTGCAATTCTTTCCTGACCTGGTAAAACAAAAGCATGTATATGTTTTGGAAACGCCTTTGTTCAGGGTAAGGAATAAGCAGGAGACAATTTATTGCTACGACGAAAGCGAGAAGCAAAAAGCGATCAGGAAACTGGGCGGCAAGCCGGAGATCACGCGCTTTAAAGGTCTGGGAGAGATATCTCCCGAAGAGTTTGCTGCATTTATCGGCGACGATATCCGCGCTGTGCCTGTGCTGATCGAGCAGGGAGAACACATCAATGCGCTGCTGGACTATTACATGGGAAAAAATACGCCACAACGCCAGGAGTTTATTATCGGCAACCTGAAGATAGAAGTTGATGCGGTGGAGGAAGCTGTTGCGTAAAAACTAAAGTACAAATAAATATTTATTTTTACAATATGGAGCTTTCGGTGATTCATCATAAAATATTCACCCTGCGCGAACAGCGGGTAATGCTTGATTTTGATCTTGCAATGTTGTTTGATGTGGAAACACGTACACTGAAGCAGGCGGTCAAGCGCAACATGGACCGCTTCCCGGAAGACTTTATGTTTGAATTAAGGAGAGAAGAGTGGAAAGAGCTTATCACAAATTGTGATAGCCTCTCAGCTACTGTTAAGTTTTCTCCAGCCCTGCCTTTTGCATTTACCGAACATGGCGTAGCAATGCTTTCAAGCGTGCTCAGAAGCAGGAAAGCCATCCAAATGAATATACTTATCATGCGCGCATTTATTGAATTGCGCAACTATACGTTGACGCATAAAGAACTGGTTGATAAAATTAAAGGCCTGGAAGCCAGGTATGATAAGCAGTTTAAAGATATTTATGAAGCGCTGAATTATTTGATACAGGAAAAACAAAATGAGGTTAAACCTGCCAAAAGGCAAAGAATAGGCTTTAAGAAAGAGGAAGAGTAGGCCATGATTAAAAAAGATTATAGCACGTTTATTTATAAAAATTATGGGTAAAAAATCAGGCGCTGCCGCCGTAAATGGCTTCCTGTGGGAAGGAGATATTGTTCACCTGGTGTTTCAGCAGGAAGCGGCTGAAGCATTGGAAAAAAGTTTTGAGCTGGATGATTGTGCCAAAGGCAATGTAATTGTGTTAAAAGAAGATTATTCGGTAGGAAATATAGCAGATATATTTGAGGCCGAAGGCTGGCAGAAACGCAGAAATTTCTGGAAAAATATAGACGAAGCTATTCCGGTTACAGAGGAAGAGAACGATGCGATGACGGAAGACAAACTGAGCATACACAATCTGTTGAAAGATATGCAGCAAAAGCCAGACCTGCATCTCTGGATATGGATGGGGCAGAATGAGCAGGATGTTTGCGGCTATTACTGGCTTATTTCACAACTTGCTGCATTATACGGAAGAGTACATGTGCTGTATCTCAATAATCTTCCGTTCATTAACGAGAAAGGCGGTATTTTCTATCCGGCACGCCTCGCGGAGATCCTGCCGAGGGAATTTGTAAAAGCAAGAAAGCTTACCCGCGAAGTATCTGTAGCTGAGTTTGAACTTGATACAGAAGAATGGAAAAAGTTATGTGTCGAAGACGCTTTTGTAAGGACATTGGAGGGAGGAAAGAAAATAGTATCTCAACCAGGCAACTATTACGATCAGCAGATATTAAAAGTACTGGGCAAAGAGTCCTGCAGGCTGCCAAGGTTGCTGGCTAATGTATCATCTAAATTAAAAATACAAAAACCAGCCGCCTTCTGGATGTGGCGTATAAAACATCTGCTGATGAATGATACCCTGCTGATGTCCGGCGACTGGCAAAAACAAAAAGATATAGTTCTGAAGATCAACAGTGGTGAGCTTTTCGGAATAGTGGAAGAAGAACAACAAAACAAGGATCAGTAGATGAGTAAAGAAGTTAAGAAAGAAGTAGACCTGGAATTAAATACCGGTATCAGTGGACAATATAAAACCTGGTTTTTAGATTATGCATCATATGTAATATTAGAGCGCGCTGTGCCGGCTATCGAAGACGGATTGAAGCCGGTACAGCGAAGGATCCTCCACGCTATGAAGGAAATGGACGATGGCCGTTTCAATAAAGTAGCCAACATCATCGGGCAAACCATGCAATATCATCCTCACGGCGATCAGAGTATCGGAGATGCATTGGTAAACATGGGACAGAAAAACCTGCTGATAGAAACACAGGGAAACTGGGGCGATGTGCGCACAGGAGATGATGCAGCCGCGCCGAGGTATATAGAAGCACGCCTCTCCAAACTGTCGTTGGAAATAGCGTTTAACAATAAAACCACCGAATGGCAGATAAGTTATGATGGCAGAAAAAATGAGCCAATAACATTGCCGATGAAGTTCCCGCTGGTGCTGGCACAGGGTGCCGAAGGCATTGCTGTTGGGCTCTCAACAAAAATACTGCCGCATAATTTTACAGAATTATGCGAGGCTTCTATTAAATACCTTAAGGGTAAAAAGTTTGAACTATATCCTGATTTTCAAACCGGGGGCTATATTGATGTAAGTAATTATAATGATGGAAAACGCGGCGGCAGAGTAAAAGCGCGCGCCATCATCGAGGAAGTAGATAAAAAATCCCTTATCATCAGGAGTGTACCTTACGGTGTTACGGTTTCCTCTCTGGTGGAAAGCATCATCAAAGCAAATGATAATGGTAAGATCAAAATAAAGAAAGTTACGGACGAGACCGCTGCGGAAGTAGCCATACACATTGATCTGGCACCCGGCATATCGCCCGATATCACTATTGATGCGCTTTACGCATTTACAGATTGCGAGATCAGTATTTCACCCAATGGCTGTGTGATAGTAAACGATAAACCCGAATTTCTCGGTGTGCGCGAGTTGTTGGGCGTTTCAACCGAAAATACCAAATCGCTGCTGCAAAAAGAACTACAGATCCGCCTGGGTGAATTAGAAGAGAAGTGGCATTATACTTCTTTGGAAAAAATATTTTTCGAGGAGAAAATATATAAAGAACTTGAGCAGAAACATAAAACCTGGGATGATGTAATTGCAGCCATTGATAAGGCTTTCACGCCATTCAAGAAAAAATTGAAAAGAGAAATTTTTCGTGAAGATATACTTAAACTTACCGAGAAACCGGTAAGAAGAATTTACCGTTTAGATATCAATGAGCTTATTGACCAGATAAAAAATATTGAAGAAGAAATTGCACAGGTAACACATCACCTCAACCATCTCACCGATTATGCCATAGCTTATTTTGAAAATCTTATTAAGAAATTTTCAAAGGGCAGGGAACGCAAAACAGAGATCCGTGCGTTTGATACCATTCAGGCGAAGAACGTGGTTATTGCCAATACCAAGCTGTATGTCAATCGAAGTGAGGGCTTCATAGGTACCAGCCTTAAGAAGGATGAATTCTTGTGTGAATGTTCTGACCTGGATGATATTATTGTCTTCACCAAATCGGGCATTATGAAAATAGTGCGCGTGTCTGATAAAGCTTTCATCGGCAAAGATATTTTGTACGCCAATGTTTTTCAGAAAAATGATGAACGCACTACCTACAACATGATGTATGTTGATGGCAAGTCCGGCGTAACCTATGCCAAACGTTTCAATGTAACAGGCATTACCCGCGACAAGGAATATGACCTTACCAAGGGAACAGACAAGAGTAAGGTACATTATTTTACGGCAAACCCTAACGGCGAGGCTGAGGTGGTAAAGATACTGCTTAGCCCCAACTGCAATGCAAGGATCAAAGAATTGGATTATGATTTTTCAGAGCTCGACATCAAGGGCAGGGGCAGCAACGGCAACCAGGTAACCAAATACCCGGTGCGTTCTGTAAAACTTAAAGAGAAAGGAAAATCAACGCTTGAAGGCAGAAAACTTTGGTTCGACGACAAATTCGGCAGGTTAAATGCCGAAGAGAAAGGGCAGTACCTCGGCAGTTTTGAAGATGAGCATATACTGGTCATATACAATGACGGCAGTTACGAGCTTACGGATACCGAGATCATGCAACGCTTTGACAGTGATAAAATCCTGCTCATAGAAAAATTTGATCCTGAAAAAATTATTACTGCTGTCTACCTCGACAATGATAAACAGCAGTTCAATGTAAAACGGTTCAGGATTGAAACCACCACATTGAAAAATAAATTTACATTCATTAAAGATGGTGAAGGCAACTACCTGGAAACTGTAACTACAGATGAAGAGCCTGTGCTGCATGTGCAAACAGGCAGGGGTTCAAGCGTGCGCAGCGTGAAATTTAAAATAGCTAACCTTGTAGAAGTAATGGGCTGGAAGGCAATAGGCACCAAGCTTATGGCTTACAGCAAATCCATTGAAATGGAATGGCTGGAAAAATCAAAAGATGAACAACCATCTTTATTCGACTAATTAAAAAATACAACAATGATCACACTGGATGAGTTTACTATACAGCAATTGAGAGAAGTGCCGCATGCTACGGGCGAATTGTCAGGGCTGCTGCAGTGTATAGGTCTTGCAGGGAAGATGGTAAATGCTGCCGTAAGAAAATCGGGGCTGCTGGGTGTAAACAGTTCGCTTGGCACTACCAATACATTTGGCGAGCAGGTGCAAAAGCTGGATATGATCGCTGATGATATTTTTATAAAAGCCTTGCAGAAAGGCGTGTTCTGCGCCGGCGTGGCTTCCGAGGAAAATAATGATATTGTGGTGTTTGATGACGCCAGGAGCAACCGTTCAAAATATGTAGTGATGTTCGATCCGCTGGATGGATCTGGGAATATTGATGTAACTATCGGTACTATTTTCAGTATTTATAAAAGAGTAACTGAAACCGGAACTCCATGCACCAAAAAAGATTTTTTACAGAGAGGGTCTGAACAGATAGCGGCCGGCTACATTATTTACGGCGCTTATACGATGCTTATTTATGCTACACGCCGCGGCGTGCACGGCTTTACGCTGGATAGTGATATCGGGGAATTTTACCTGAGCCACAAAAACATTAGGATACCTAAAAAGGGGAAAAACTTTTCATTTGATTTCAAATATTATCATGCAGTGAATGATTCTGTAAGAAAATATATTGATGACA
Organism: Haoranjiania flava; assembly: GCF_025631005.1. Taxonomy (NCBI): domain Bacteria; kingdom Pseudomonadati; phylum Bacteroidota; class Chitinophagia; order Chitinophagales; family Chitinophagaceae; genus Haoranjiania; species Haoranjiania flava. The sequence continues at coordinate 214,878 of NZ_JAOTPL010000001.1, read as the reverse complement.
GCCTGCAGGGCAATAATGATCTTGCAGCTAGCCCGCTGTCCTTCCGTTATGCCGGCTGTATGGTAGCTGATATTCATCGTAACCTGCTTAAAGGGGGCGTATTTCTCTACCCCGATGTGAAAGGCAGGCCCCACGGCAAACTCAGACTGATGTATGAGTGCAACCCCATGGCTTTTATTACCGAACTCGCCGGTGGTGCGGCTTCTGACGGCGACCAGCGCATACTGGATATTCAGCCAAAGCATATTCACCAGACTACGCCGTTTTTTGCAGGTTCGCGCGATATGATCATCAGTAGTGGTAAGGACCAGTAAGTTCGTACAGAGTGGTATATTATTTGTTTTAAATATGTTGAACTAAAAACCTACTTTATGTATAAATATGTTTTCTTGTTGGCAGCTGTAGTACTTGCTAACACAGGATGTGTACCTAAAAGACACCTGATAGAAGCTGAACGGCAGATATCTTATTTAAGAGCAGACAGTTCAAGGCTTACAGACGAAAGGAATAATCTTCGGCTGAAGGTGGAAGAACTGCAAAACCAGGTCAGATCTTTATCAATGAATAATGCAGATAAATCTTCCGAGCTGGAAAGCACTCAGAAAGTGTTGCTGGCGCAGCAGCAAAGATTGCAACAGCTGAATGCTTTGCTGGAAGCACAGAAGGCAAAGTCTGAAGAGATACGCAAAAAAATGACAGATGCCTTAGCAGGATTTAGTTCCGATGAATTGACGGTAACACAAAAAAACGGAAAAGTGTATGTAAGTATGCAGGAAAATCTTCTGTTCCCTTCAGGCAGCGCGGTGCTTAACCAAAAGGGCGTTGATGCATTGTCAAAACTGGCTGCCGTGTTGAACCTGAACCCTGATATCTCCATTGACGTGGAAGGCCACACGGATTCTATTCCCATCAGCAAAAGATACAAAGACAACTGGGAGCTCAGCACCGAGCGTGCTTTGTCAATCGTAAGGGTGCTTACACAGAAATACAATGTAAACCCGCGCAGCGTAATAGCTTCAGGCCATAGCGAATACAATCCTGTAGCTTCTAACAGCACAGACGAGGGCAGGGCGCTAAACCGTAGAACGGAAATTATCCTCACACCCAATCTTGATGAACTTTATAAGCTCTTACAGCAATAAAAAACCAAAAGCTGCTCTTATAAAATTACGGGCAGCTTTTTTATGATATCCAATTGAAGCGATATGTTCTAATTCTTATCCCTTTTTTCCAGAGTTTTCCAGCTCTTTAACTTCATTTCTAAAAAGAAAAATACAAATAATTGTACGCTTATAACTGTTCATTTATTGATCAAAGTGGTTTGCTGTCTCATTCTGATCATTAATGTATTTTTGCCGCAAATCATTTTCACATCATGCAGCTACCATTTTTTTATGAACCATCCGTAACAGCATCCGGTACACAATTTATTTTATCTGAAAACACCAGCCGCCATTGCGCGCAGGTTTTGCGCATGCGGGAGGGCGATAAAATTCAGCTGGTGAACGGGTATGGGCTAATAGCCACCGTGGTTTTAGAGGTGGTGAATAAAAAAAACACAGTGGTAAGCGTATGGGAAACCACGCAGCAGGCGCCCCCAGCAAAGCAGGTACATATTGCTGTTTCTTTATTAAAAAATCCCGGCCGCTTTGAGTGGTTCCTGGAAAAAGCGGCTGAGATCGGCGTACACACCATTACACCATTGATCTGCGACCGCACAGAGAAGCACCAATTCAGGAAAGACAGGCTTGAAAATATTTTGATTTCTGCCATGCTCCAGAGCAGGCAGGCTTACCGTGCACAGTTAGCGGATCTGGTTCAGTTCAACTCGTTTATTAATCAGCCAGGTAGCGAAAATAAATTTATCGCTCATTGCGAAAGTTCGGCAAAGAAATTGTTATATGGGTTTTGTCCGTTAAAAGAAAATGCACTGATGCTGATAGGACCTGAAGGAGATTTTTCCCCCGCAGAAATTGATGCCGCATTGAATGCAGGTTTTCAGCCGGTGTCATTAGGCGAAACAAGATTAAGAACCGAAACGGCTGCCATGTATAGTGCAGTGCTGCTGAGTTTGTAATAAAGTGTAAAGCCGTTGGCTGCATGAAACCTGTATCCTGTGAAGCAATTTATTCATTCCATAGCTGATAAGCTGTGACAAAACATAAGCGTTAACACATAAAAAGTTTTTGAAAAAGTATGAGGAAATTAAATGTATGGTTTTTATTGTTGGTAGTGATAACTTCATTTTCCATAGTATCCTGTAAAAACAAAAATAAGCAATTAACCCCCGAAGAAATTATTGCAAGTATAAAAGATAAATTCAAAGGCGCAGATACTATCCCGATCGACCGCTCTATTGATTCCACAACAGCTTACAACACTTTGTTCCTGGACAGTGCAGACGTAAAGCAGTTCATGCTTGATAATCCTGAAGTTGAGCCGTTCGTTTCAGACATGATCGCTTTTTACCGTACCAGAAATTTCCAGTATGCCTGGTTTGACAGTACCGGCATGATTGAGCAGGCAAGCAATTTTATCAATGTGCTTAACAACAACGAAGCCTTGCACAAAGATTCTACACTGAGAGATAAAAAGCTGTTCACCATGTTTGAAAAGATGAAAAATATTGATGTTGACAGTACAAAACGCTCTGAAAAAAATGTGCTCGAAGCCGAGCTGAGGCTCACCGGCCAGTTCTTTAAATTTGCACAAAGTACTTACGAAGGAAAAATAGATGCAGAAAAACTTGGCTGGTTTATCCCTAAAAAGAAGGTTGATATCAATGTGCTGTTTGACTCTACCGTGAAAGCAAAGAACCTGAATGCAGAGAAATTGTTTATGAATCCTATTTATGGCAAACTGCAGGAACAGCTGATCAGGTATAAAAAATTTAAAGAAGAACCCTGGGATAGCGTTACTATCAGTAAAGGCAAGCAACTGACGCCGGCAGATTCCACCAGTATTTTGCTGGTAAAACGCAGGCTTTCTTTGTTCGGCGATTATACTGGTAATGTAGATAATGTGTATGACTCTGCCTTTACACAGGCAGTAAAGTCTTACCAGAAGAGGTATGGATTAAATGAGACCGGCGTACCCGACAAGGCATTTGTCCGCTCTGTCAACACACCGGTTGATTCTATCTTAAAGAAGCTGGTGATAAACCTGGAGCGTGCTAAATGGATGCCTGTAGACATGGCGCCAACATACGCATGGGTAAACATACCCGAGTTTAAGCTGAATGTTTATGAAAATAAAAATAAAGTTTTTGATATGAACGTTGTAGTAGGTTCGCAGGCCAACAATACCGTGATTTTTACAGACATCATGGAGTATGTGGTCTTTGCGCCTTACTGGGGGGTGCCCGCAAGTATAGTGAAGAAAGAAATACTGCCTGCTATGCAAAGAAATGGTAATTACCTTGCCAGGAATGATATGGAGATCACCGGGAACAGCGGAGGCATCCCAACCATTCGCCAGAAGCCCGGACCCAAGAACAGCCTGGGTTTGGTAAAGTTCCTTTTCCCTAATGCCTATGATATTTATTTCCATGATACGCCAAGCAAATGGGCTTTTAACCGCTCAAACAGGGACCTGAGCCACGGCTGCATCAGGCTGGAGCAGCCGGCAAAATTTGCCCAGTGGGTGCTTAGGTACAACCCTCAAAAATACAGTGCTGCCTACATAGACTCTATGATGCATAAAAATACCAAGGAGACGCATATTAAAATAAACAAAGAATACCAGTTCCCGGTATACCTGGTATATTTTACTTCATGGGTGGCAGATGACGGCAGGCTGATGATGCGCGATGATATTTATAACCACGACAAAGAAATGGAAGCCAAATTGTTTATTTAAACCGGTAAAAATATTTTTTAACAAAAGACACAGGATATTCGCAACCTGTGTCTTTTTGCTGTAAGCCGCTAATCAGTTAACTTTGCCATGCAAATGGGAAAAGACGGAACGAAAGTAAAAATAAGCGCCTCTCTGGTCAGGAGACTTTTCAGCTACGTAAGGCCATACAGGATGCATTTTTACGTGAGCGTACTGCTTTCTGTTGTCTTAGCCTTCTTTGCTCCTGTGAGGCCATTACTTATCCAGCGTACCATTGATAAGGCTACCGGTAAAATGGTAGACCTGCCGGGTTTTGTAAAAATATTTTTCACACAGGAGCAGATGACGGATGTTACAAAGTTCCTGGTTACCATCACCGTCTTTCAGCTGGGTTTTCTTATCCTGGAATCTATCCTCCGTTTTTCTTTTTCGTTTATCACTTCCTGGCTGGGTCAGACGGTAGTGCGCGATCTGCGGAAGAATATTTTCGACAGGATCATCTCTTTAAACCTGCGGCAGTTTGACCGTACACCCATCGGCACGCTTACCACCCGCTCTGTGAATGATATTGAGAGTATCAACAATATTTTTTCAGATGGCTTTATACCTATTATTGCCGATATGCTGTCAATTGTATTTACACTCTTTACAATGTTTTACATTGACTGGCGGCTTACATTGATTGCGCTTATCCCATTCCCTTTGTTGATAGTGGCTACTTACTTTTTTAAAGAAAGCGTAAACAAAAGTTTTACCATGGTACGTAATGCCGTGGCTTCGCTCAATGCTTTTGTGCAGGAGCATATAGCCGGCATGAGCGTGGTGCAGGCGTTTGATGCAGAGAATAGTGAAGGCAGAAAGTTCAGGAATATAAACAAAGTGCACAGGGACGCCAACATTCGCTCCAACCTGGCTTACTCAATATTTTTCCCGGTGGTAGAGATCATTCTCGCCGTGAGTGTGGGCATTGTGGTTTGGTACGTAGCCGATAAAAAACTGGAAGCCGGCCTGCTGGTATCTTTTATTTTATACATCAACCAGATATTCCGTCCGTTGCGTGTAATAGCCGATAAGTTCAATACCATTCAGATGGGCATGATCGCTGCCGAAAGAGTGTTTGTGGTAATGGATAATGAAGACTCGTTGCCGCCACCGCAACCGGATGCCTATGCCCCTGATAAAATAAAGGGCGTTGTTGATTTTAAGCATGTTTCTTTTGCTTATGTTGATGATAATTATGTTTTAAAAGACATCAGCTTTCACATTGAGCAGGGAGAAGTGGTGGCGCTGGTAGGCCATACGGGAAGCGGTAAAAGCTCCATCATCAGTTTGCTCAACAGGTTGTATGAGATCAGTGAGGGAGAGATACTGGTAGATGGGGTAAACATCAAAGATTATAATGTAAAGAATCTTCGCAAAAACATGGGTGTTGTATTGCAGGACGTTTTTTTATTCTCCGGCTCTATCCTGGAAAATGTTACTTTGCGCAATCCAAAGATTTCCCGTGAAAGGGTAGAAGAAGTAGCCAAGATCATCGGTGTCCATGACTTCATTATGCAGTTGCCCGACAATTATGATTTTAATGTACGCGAGCGAGGCAATACTTTAAGCATGGGCCAGCGGCAGCTTATCTCTTTCATTCGTGCTTTGCTTTTCGATCCCGCTATTCTTATTCTTGATGAAGCCACTTCCTCCGTTGACAGTGAAAGTGAAATGCTGGTACAGCATGCCATAGATAAGCTCATCAGCGACCGCACATCTATTGTAATTGCACACCGTCTTTCAACTATCAGGAAAGCGGATAAGATCATTGTATTGGATAAAGGAGAAATAAAAGAAATGGGGTCTCACGATGAGCTGATGGAGCTAAAGGGTAAGTACTACAATCTTTACACCATGCAGCTTGAAAACCGCGATGCAAAAGTATTCAGTAAAAAAAATAAAGACCAACCGGAAGTTTAGTTTTTAATATTATTTTTGATCTTACCGGAACATGCCCGAAACACTGCTTAACATACAAAACCTCAGCATCTCTTTTAAAGACAATAAAGTGCTGAACAACGTAAACATCCACGTACCGAAAGGCAAAGTAGTGGCAGTAGTGGGTGAGTCTGGCTCGGGAAAATCCCTGACATCACTTTCGGTGCTTGGACTGCTGCCGCGCAATGCTACAGTACAGGGTGATATAGATTTTATTAAAAAGCAAAAAATTATTCGTCTTACAGATTTGGGCAAGGAAGAGCTGCAGCAGCTTCGCGGCGATAATATTGCCATGATCTTCCAGGAGCCCATGACCAGCCTGAACCCGGTAATTACCTGTGGTGCACAGGTAGCCGAAGCGCTGATACTGCATCGAAAATTATCGCGCGCAGCAGCGAAAAAAATCACCATCCGGTTGTTTGATGAAGTACGGCTGCCTGACCCGCAGAAACTCTACAACCGTTATCCGCACGAGATCAGCGGGGGGCAAAAGCAGCGTGTGATGATTGCCATGGCCATGAGCTGCCATCCCGACCTGCTTATCTGCGATGAACCTACAACCGCGCTGGATGTAAGTGTGCAGAAAGAGATCCTCAGCCTCATCAAAAAACTGCAGGAAGCGCATGGCATGAGCGTGATATTTATTTCCCACGATCTGAACCTGGTGGCTGAAATTGCAGACTACATCACCGTGTTGTATAAAGGAAATATTGTAGAGCAGGATACAGCAAAGAATATTTTTACACAGCCCCAACACGCATACACCAAAGCATTGCTTGCATGCCAGCCGCAGTTGTACGATAAAACACAGCGCCTGCCGGTGGTAGCAGATTTTTTGGAAGAACAAGAAGTGCATATAAAACAGGCACAGCCATTGCCGGTATCAGACGAGGTTGTTTTATCTGTCAGGAATGTAAGCGTACGGTATCCTGTTAAAAAAAGTATTACCGGCAAAGTGTTGCAGTACAACAATGCCGTAAATAATATCTCATTTGATGTCTGCAAAAACGAAACTCTTGGCCTGGTAGGCGGGTCCGGTTGCGGAAAAACTACCTTGGGCCGCGCTATCATTGGCCTGGTAAAGCCATACACAGGCGAAATATTTTTTAACGGTGAAAATTTGCTTGAGAAATCTGCTGCACAACAAAAAACCTGTTCCAAAGACATACAATTCATTTTCCAGGACCCGTATTCTTCTCTAAACCCGCGCATAAAAATCGGGGATGCTATTGCCGAACCTTTGTTGCTGAATAAAGTGTACACTAAATCTTCCGTGAAAAACGTAGTCAAAGACTGGCTGTATAAAGTGGGCTTGCCCCCGGCTTTTTACGACCGTTATCCGCATGAGTTTAGCGGCGGGCAACGCCAGAGAATAGTGATCGCGCGCGCCCTGGCCCTGCAACCCTCTTTTGTGATCTGCGATGAAAGTGTGTCTGCCCTGGATGTAAGTGTGCAGGCACAGGTACTCAATTTGTTAAATGACCTGAAGCGTGAACTGGGCTTCACGGCTATTTTTATTTCACACGACCTGGCAGTGGTAAAGTATGTGGCAGACAGGATCGTGGTGATGAACAAAGGAAATATGGAAGAAATAGGAAAGACCGAAGATGTATATTTTCATCCCCGGTCTTCGTACACTAAAATGCTGTTGGACGCATTGCCACAGCCAAACTTTTAATTTTTCTTCTTCAGGGTATAGTTTTTTTCCATGGGCCCTGTAACTCTTTTACCGTTCATATCCAGTGTGTACAGTACGTTTTCCCCCACAAAATATTGATTGCTGGCATCTTTAATACCATTCAGGATAATCTTTTGCCCGTCTGCATCCCACATAAAACTGCCTTCTTCTTTCTCGGGTGTCATTCCTTTGGCTTTATCTCCCTGGTACCTTGTTTCTTTTATGTAAGTCAGGTTGTCTTTCAATGTAACTGTAGTTTCTATGCCGGGGCAATCAGCACAAGGCAGTACGCCGTAATAAGTTCCTGCCCAGTCAACTGAGTTCTGGCTGTTGTGTGCCGGATCAGGGTTGGCAGTATCCACGTTTGGTATTGCATTCGCCATGGAAGTATCAGAAGCTGCCAATACACTGTCGGTAGTGTTTTCATCATTAGAATTATTGCAAGCTACAAAAAGTAAAGCGGCTGCACTAAAGCAAAAAATGTTTTTAATCATACGAATACATTTTAGTTTAATTAAAACAGGCAAATATTATTCCATATAATCATATAGCCTTGTTAAGATGGTTTTATCATTACAGAAAAAATTCGTACCTTTGCACGCTCAAATGATGCCGTAACATCATTCCGTCGCCCCGTAAGGCGTCGACAGACTGCATGTGTGGCTATTATTAATTTTATAATAGACCAAACCCCGAACATTTAAATGAAATTAACCCAATTCCGTTTCGATCTCCCCCTGAATCTTATTGCCCAGAATCCTGCCAAAAAACGTGATGACAGCCGGCTGATGGTTGTAGACCGTAAAACCGGCAATATGGAAAACCGCACATTCAAAGACATCATAGATTATTTTGATGATAAGGATGTGTTTGTAGTAAATAATACCAAAGTGTTTCCCGCACGCATGTATGGCAGAAAGGAAAAGACAGGCGCAAAGATCGAGGTATTCCTATTGCGTGAACTCAACAAGCAAAACCGTCTCTGGGACGTGATCGTAGACCCCGCGCGTAAAATACGCGTAGGAAACAAACTGTACTTTGGTGAGAATGATGAACTGGTGGCTGAAGTAATCGATAACACCACATCCCGCGGGCGTACCATTCGTTTCCTCTGGGAAGACTCAGAAGAAAGCTTCAGGAAAATGCTGGAGTTTATGGGAGAGACACCCTTGCCAAAATACATCAAGCGCAAACCCGATGAAGATGATAAAGAACGTTACCAGACAGTATACGCCAAGCATGAGGGTGCAGTAGCTGCCCCGACCGCCGGTCTGCACTTCAGCCGCGAGCTGATCAAACGTTGTGAGATCGTAGGCATCCGATTTGCTGAGCTTACTTTACATACCAGCCTTGGCACTTTCCGCCCGATAGAAGTAGAAGACCTCAGCAAACATAAAATGGATGCGGAATACTACCAGATACCCCAGGAATGCTGCAATATTGTAAATAAGGCTAAAGCCGAAGGCCACAGGATCTGTTCTATAGGTACAACCACTATGCGCGCCATGGAAAGCAGCTACACCGCAACCCAGCAGCTAAAGCCGGGGGAAGGATGGACCAATATTTTCATTCATCCGCCTTATGAATTCAACATTGCAGACAGCATGGTGACTAACTTCCACCTGCCTAAAACCAGCCTGCTGATCATGGCTTCTGCTTTTGCAGGCTATGACCTGGCTATGGAAGCTTATAAAAAAGCTATTAAAGACAAATACCGTTTCTTTACCTACGGCGATGCAATGCTGATTTTATAAAGCTTACTGCCGGTGGCTAAAACACAATGATAATATTTTTAAATAAAGGTTGGTGGCATGCCAGCCTTTTGTATTTTTAAGTTATGAACCTACAAGCTTCATCTTATAAACATAAAGTCTTTTGGCTTATAGCCGCCACTTTCATTGCCAGGTGCATCCTTGCGGCTATGGTGGAGCTGGGCAATGACGAGGTTTATTACTATACCTACGCCTTGCAGCCCGACTGGAATCATTTTGATCACCCGCCAATGGTAGGGCTGCTCATACGCTTCTTTACTTTAAACCAGCACTGGCTTTCAGAGTTGTCTATGCGGCTGGGAGCTATTGTGTGCGCAGGCATTGCTACCTGGCTGATATATTGCTGTGGTAAGCTTATACGCAATGAGCGCACCGGCTGGATGGCAGCTATACTCTACAATCTTTCGGTTTATACCGGTATTATCGCCGGCTTGTTCATACTGCCGGATTCGCCGCAGGTAGTCTTCTGGCTTGGCGCTTTGTATTGCATCCTGGCACTGGTGAAAATGCCGCAAACGCCCGGAGCCAACAGGTGGCTATTGTTGTTCGGCTTACTGGCAGGGCTCACGATCATAAGCAAGATCCACGGTATATTTTTATGGCTGGGCTTTGGTGCTTATATTTTACTTCACGACAGGAAATGGTTGCGAAACCCCTACCTGTACGTTGCTGTTTTAATTAGCTGTATTGTGGTGTCGCCGGTTCTTTTCTGGAACATAAGGTATGATTTTATTACGTTCAGGTTTCATGGCGAAAGGGTAGAGGTAAAGCAGTTTGCGGTTGATATCAATTCGTTTTTACAGACTTTTTTTGGCCAGATATTGTACAATAACCCCCTCAACATCATCTTGTATGCCGCCGCCTTTTTCGGCTTGAAAAAAAGCGGTATGCCTGCTAACATACGTAATATGCTCCTGTGGTTTTCGTTGCCGATCATTATAGTCACCACGGGTGTATCATTATTCAGAAGTACACTGCCGCACTGGAGCGGCCCGGGATTTATTGCGCTGATGTTAATGACCGCGTATGTAGCAGATGCTGTGGCTGCACGCAGGAAAAGTTTTTATTTCACAGGATTGAAAATAAGCGCCGCTGTAATTGTTGTGGCGTTAGTTGCCGGCGTGGCTGCTATCAATTTTTACCCCGGTACGCTTAATCCCAACAAAGACATTAAGAAACACGGACAATACGACTTTACATTGGATATGTCCGGCTGGAGAAGTTTTGGGAAAGCTTTTGAAGAAGTGTATAAGGCCGATCTCCGTTCCGGTATTATAAAGCCCGGCACGCCTGTTTTGTTGGAAAACTGGTTCCCGGCAGCCCACATTTTATTTTATGTAAACAAGGGAAACAATATTCCTTTTAAGTCGGTTGGTTCGCTTAACCGCTTACATAAATTTGCCTGGCTGAATCTGGGGAAGGAAAATATAAAGCAGGGACAAAATGCTTATTTTATTGCATCTTCCAATTACTTTATAGATCCGGCGGAATTGTATGGCAATGATTTTTCCAGGATAAAACTTTCCAAAGTTCTGGCGTCCAAACGCGGAGGTAAAACCACCCGGTATTTTTTTATTTATCATTTGCTGGATGCCAGGAAGGAATTACTGCTGACGCTGCCAGTGGTTGAAAAATCAGCGGATTAACGTTATCTTTGCGGGCACAAAATCTACGCATGGATCTATTGCTTAAGTTTATAAAGTTCGGTATTGTTGGTATGTCAGGCATGATCGTAGATTTTGGCTTTACCTGGATATTCAAGGAAAAACTCAAAGTAAATAAATACATTGCCAACAGCATAGGCTTTGTAACGGCCGCAACCAGCAACTATATCCTCAACCGGGTGTGGACCTTTAAAAGCCATGAAGATAATATTCCACTTGAATTTTTTTCTTTCTTCACGGTATCCGTCATCGGTCTGCTGATCAATAACCTGATCATTTATTTGCTTACAGAAAAAATGAATGTGAAGTTTTATGCAGCCAAGCTGATAGCCATCGGCGTAGTGGTGATCTGGAACTTCTTTGCCAATTACCTCGTTACCTTCCGGAGTTAGTTTTTATACTTCAACAGGCCCGCTTCCATGATGCGGTAAACCTTCTCTTTCAGTGTTTTGATATCATCTGCTGTAAGGCCCTGTACATCTATTTCTTGCAGGTAAATACCCCTGTTTATTCCCGGTGACATGGTGAAAATGCTGCTCCAATGCATTCTCCTGGCGGTGTCCGGGAAAATTACCGGTTTTATGTTGGTCTGAGTTTCTATGGCTATGCGGAATGCGCCGTCGTAAAATGATTTCAACGGTTCATCGCTCTCATTAAAAGTGCCTTCGGGAAAGATAAAGACAGATTTGCCATGGCTGATCACATGCTTTAATTGCTTTACGCTTTGTGCGCGGTTTTCCGGGCTTGACCTGTCTACCAGTACGGCAGCCATGTTGTAGATAAACCCAAACACAGGCACTTTGGCCAGCTCTGCTTTGCCAAGTACGCGCATTCTTTGCTTTACAGTTAATAACAACGCAGGAATATCCTGGTAAGACTGGTGATTGCCTGTAAAAATATATTGCCTGCGCGCATCATGGGGTACTGCATAAATAACCTTATGCCGTATCCCGATCAGCAAATACCAGGCTGCTGCCCACACCCGGCAAATCACATACACCATATCGCCTCCCTTGTCTTTGCCAAACACCGATGCGATCAGTACCAAAACTATTACCATCAACATCAGCAACACAAAAACCAGGATTGCATACAAGCTGTATACTATCTGAAATATTTTTTTCACGCCACAAATTTAAACGGCGAATTTACTTTTATTAGGCCAGAAACATTTTATTTTCAAAATAGTTCTTTGAATAATTTGTCTGGTAAGCTTAAAATTATTATCTTTGCAGTCCATTACGGACAAAGCGATTACAATTTCAACTAATTATATCGCGAGGTAGAGCAGCGGTAGCTCGTCGGGCTCATAACCCGAAGGTCGGTGGTTCGATCCCATCCCTCGCAACACAACAAGCCGTCTCAGTTTCTGAGGCGGTTTTTTTATCAGGTATGGTAGGAACGCGCCTCGGGGCGCGTTCCCACATGAAATAACCATAAAGATTAGGAATCTATATCAACCGTGAATGAGTATGAATCTAAAAAGCTGGTTATTCCATGTGGCAAACAGAAAAAATTAATTATACACATATGAAAATCAATTCAGAAGTTATTTCGGGTTTAAAAATCCTGTTTCCTAATTGAAAACATTGTAATTGTAAGATCGCCTGACGATACCGGGTATGGTAGGAACGCGCCTTGAGGCGCGTTCCCACAATCCCACAATCCCACAATCCCACAATCCCACAATCCCACAATCCCACAATCCCACAATCCCACAATCCCACAATCCCACAATCCCACAATCCCACAATCCCACAATCCCACAATCCCACAATCCTACAATCCCACAGTCCCACAATCCTACAATCCCACAATCCCCATAGTGAAAATATAAATCAAAAAAATGGGATGTTCAAATAGTGCTTTGTAGATGCAGAGATTATAGTTGAATGGTTGCAGATCAGAACCGGATGGCATGCTTAGCGAGACACAGCCAGTATAAAGAACAGGCTGCCGAAATGCCGGCAGCCTGTTCTTTATAATTTCATAATAAACTTTATAGCACTTTCTCTACCAATACTGTGGCTTTGTTGTTGATCATTTCCAGGAAACCGCCGGAAATATGGTATCTGTCGCCACTCTTGTCTTTTTCGGGCAGGATTTTTATTTCACCTTCACCCAAAGCGCTTACAATAGCAGCGTGCTTATCCAACAGTTCAAACAAGCCGTCAACACCGGGAAGCTGCACACCATATACCTCTCCGCTGTAAAGTCTTTTCTCAGGTGTTAATATTTCCAATTGCATGGTGGGGTGGTATTACTTTTTATTTTGCGTTTGTACGTTTGAATTTGAATTTAAATTACTTAGCCTGCTCCATCATTTTTTTGCCTTTTTCAATAGCATCGTCCAGGTTGCCTACCAGGTTAAAGGCTGCTTCCGGGTATTCGTCTACTTCGCCGTTCATGATAGAGTTAAAGCCGTCAATTGTTTCATCAATGTTTACAAACACGCCTTTCAGGCCGGTAAATGCTTCTGCTACGTGGAAGGGCTGTGAAAGGAAACGCTGTACTTTACGCGCGCGTGATACCGTTAATTTATCCTCATCGCTCAACTCATCCATACCCAGGATGGCAATAATATCTTGAAGTTCTTTATAGCGCTGCAGCATAGATTTTACACGGTTGGCACACTCGTAATGTTTTTCACCAACAATATCGGGAGTCAGGATCCTTGAAGTGGAATCCAACGGGTCAACCGCAGGGTAGATGCCTAAGTCGGCAATTTTACGGGACAATACCGTTGTGGCATCCAGGTGGGCAAACGTAGTTGCCGGCGCAGGGTCGGTAAGGTCATCCGCAGGCACGTAAACGGCTTGTACGGAGGTAATGGAACCGCTTTTGGTAGAGGTAATGCGTTCCTGCATCAGTCCCATTTCTGTAGCCAAAGTAGGCTGGTATCCAACTGCTGAAGGCATACGCCCCAAAAGGGCAGATACTTCAGAACCGGCTTGTGTGAAACGGAAAATGTTGTCTACGAAAAATAAGATGTCGCGGCCTTTGCCAGTACCATCTCCATCGCGGAAGTATTCTGCTACCGTAAGCCCGGAAAGCGCTACTCTGGCTCTGGCACCCGGAGGTTCATTCATCTGGCCGAAAACAAAAGTACATTTAGATTCTTTCATTTGTTCCATATCGGCTTTGGAAAGATCCCAGCCGCCGGATTCCATGGAATGCATAAATTCTTCACCGTAAGTGATAATCCCTGATTCGAGCATTTCTCTCAAGAGGTCATTTCCTTCTCTTGTTCTCTCTCCCACACCTGCAAAAACCGAAAGTCCGCCGTGTCCTTTGGCGATATTGTTGATCAATTCCTGGATAAGTACTGTTTTGCCTACACCCGCACCACCAAACAATCCGATCTTACCACCTTTGGCATAAGGCTCAATCAGGTCAATAACTTTAATGCCTGTAAACAACACTTCTGTTGCCGTGCTGAGGTCTTCAAATTTAGGAGGCAATGCATGAATGGCACGGCCATTTGTTTTATCAATGGCAGGTAAGCCATCGATGGGATCGCCGGTCACATTCAGCAGGCGGCCGTTGATGCCTTCTCCTGTTGGCATTTTAATAGGGTTTCCGGTGTCTACAACCTCTTTGCCACGCACTAAACCTTCTGTGGCATCCATTGCAATTGTACGTACACTGTCTTCTCCAAGATGTTGCTGTACTTCCAGCACCAGTTTACTACCGTCTTGTCTGGTTATTTCCAATGAGTTTGCTATTTCGGGCAGACTTTTAGCATCGGCGAACTGAACGTCAACAACCGCACCGATCACCTGTTTTACCTTACCAACGTTGGCCATAAAATAAAAAAATTGATTTAGATAATCTTTAGTTTGAATAATAAAGCGGAAAAATACAATTATTTTTTCACTATTGGCAAAGGTAAGGGTAAAGAAGTTTTTTTGACAGGTTTTTAAAGAATATTATTTTGTTTTTTGATGATAATTCAGCTGCATGCCACAGGTGGTCCTACCATATATCCGCAAGGTTGAAAATCTCATAAAGTCAATTGAAAAGAATCAATTTTTTAGCTCCGGTAAGTTTATGGTTCAAAGGATACATCTTGCCTTAGCATAAATTATTCCTGTTGAATATAGACTTGGTTATTTTATGCAGAGAACGCTGAAGTGTTGCAAGGACGCAATCAAACACCTGTACAAAGAAATAAAGCGCAGCCGGGAGTGCATTAAAAACAAAAAAACCCCTCCGGAGAAAGAGCGGTTTTTTTTAATAAATTTTCATTATGAAATTTCAATCATTCTTGGAGGCTTCTGTTTAGCTTCTTCTTTTTTAGGTATCAGAAGTTGCAACAGGCCGTTGTCATACCTGGCTTCTATTTTATCCACATCCATTACATCTTTGTGCAAAGTAAAAGTTCTCTGGAAAGACTGGTAGCTAAATTCCCTCCGGGAATATCTTTCATCACTATTATCCTCTTTCTGGTGTGTTTTCTGAGAGCTGATTGTAAGTGTGTTGCCATCAAGCTCAATCTTGAAATCTTCTTTATTCATTCCCGGGGCGGCAACTTCTACCTCGTAATGGTCGCCTGTTTCTTTGATGTTCACCGCTGGAACAGTTGTGTTCGTTTCAGAGAAATTGGCATTTCCCCAATTGAACATATCCCGGCTGAAGAAGTCATCAAAAAGAGTAGGTAATGGATTGAATAAGCCTCCATTTCTTTTTACAAGTGTCATAAATTACCTCCTTTTTTAATGGTTAATAAATTAAATTTTCACTATGTATAAATCAACCTCCATGCCATGCGTTTTTCTGTGGTATTTAAATGAAAAATTGTCGGTTAGACTTAAAAAATGACAGATAAATAGACAGATTTTCAAGGGAATATTTGAGATTGTGATAAGAATCAAAACAGTAAAGTGTAAGCAATACAGCCTGTGTAATGGGAACTCAACTATAATAATCTATTTCAGCAAATCGCAGGGTTTAAGGCCGGTTTGCCTTTTAAAAGCAGTGGAGAAGTGAGAAATAGAGGAGTAGCCCAGCAGTGCAGCCACGTCGGTAACGGTCATGCCCTCTTCGCAGAGCAGGAACTTTGCATGCTCCATTTTCTGCTGCAGGTAAAAATCATATATGGTAAGTCCGAAGACTTCTTTAAACCCTTTTTTCAGGTAACATTCATTAATGGCCACTTTCCTGCTCAATTCTTTTATGGAAATCAGCGAATCAATATGCTGCAGCAGGATTTCACGGGCAAGGTACATTTTTTCAATGCCGGATTGATCAGCCAGGAATTTACAGGAAAACATTGCGGGCTTGCTGTCATCCAGTGCCTCGCAGGAGCACAGAAAAAGTTCCTGTACAATAGAGTTAAAAGTCACATTCTGTAAGGCAGAGCAATAGGAAGTTTCCTGCAATGCATTCAGCAATTTTTTCTTCCTGCCGCAAACCGGCAGCTCTTCACAAAACGATTCTGTATGAAGAAATGAGAGTACCCGGTTTTTTCTATCGCTATTATGCTGCTGAACAAACGTGGCCAGGAAACCCGGGGAAAAATTAAAATGAAAGATATCAATGGTGTCCGTCTCGCCTGAGCAGCCCTGGTAGGCGCTTATCCGGCAATTGCTGCAGTCAGGCACAATGCAGTATCGGTTTCCGGTCACACAGAATTTTAGTTCAAACTTGTGGGCGGCATTTTCGGATTTATCGTAATGGTAATGTATACTGCCTTTCTCCTGCACCGGGTCTGTGTTGATCAGCCGGTAGCGCATGAGCTTGTAGTTGAGTGAGCCCGGAATTTGTTGTTCCTGAGCTGTAAGCAATTCCTGGGAGAGAAAATAGTTTTGGTTCAGATCCATTCCATACAAAATTGCAGAAAACAATCTGCCAATTTTTAGTATAATTTTATTATTACGATCTTTTTACAATCTGGGCTACCATGTCTGCTTCCGTAGCAATTTTGCCGTTGACATAAGCCGTTCCGTGCATTTCGCAAATGCCCCGGCGGATCGGGCTCATCAATTCCATTTTCAGGATCAGCGTATCGCCTGGCTTCACCATAGTTTTAAATTTGCAGTTATCTATTTTCAAGAAATAAGTATCATACTCACCTTTCGGGCTGGCGTTAATGCAAAGTATACCGCCTGTTTGTGCAAGCGCTTCCACCTGCAATACGCCCGGCATTACCGGGTTTCCCGGAAAATGGCCTTGAAAGTATTGTTCGTTTGCGGTCACATTCTTGATGCCGATGATATGGGTATCAGTCATTTCTATCACTTTATCTATCAGCAGGAAGGGGTACCTGTGCGGTAGTGTCTGTTCTATTTGTTCAATGGTATAGACCGGCGGCTGTGTAGGGTCATACACCGGCACCTCTTTTATGTTCTTGTTTTTCTTAATATACTGTTTTATTTTCCTGGCAAAAGCTACGTTGGAGCTGTGGCCGGGCCTGTGGGCAAGAATGCGTGTTTTCACGGGGTAGCCTATCAATGCCAGGTCGCCCACCATATCCAGCAATTTATGGCGTGCAGGCTCATCAGGAAATCTTAGTTCCAGGTTGTTGAGGTAGCCTTCTTTTTTTACTTCAATTTTTTCTTTGTTGAAGAATTTGCTGAGGCGCTCCATTTCATCTGCCGATACAGGTTTGTCTACCACTACAATTGCGTTGTTGAGGTCGCCGCCTTTAATGAGGTTGTGCTCAATCAGCATTTCCAGCTCGTGCAGGAAACAGAAAGTTCTGCAGGATGCAATCTCTGCTTTGAATTTATCCAGCGACTTTATCTGGGAAAATTGGGTGCCCAGTACGGGGCTGTTGAAATCAATAAGCGCTGTAAGGGAATATTTATCTCCGGGCATGGCTACCATTTCTACGCGCTTCTCTTTATCTTCAAAGAAAATATTTTCGTGAATATGGTACCATACTTTGGCTGCGTCCTGTTCTTCAATGCCGGCTTCTTCCAGCAATTCTACAAATGGCATGGCGCTTCCGTCCATGATAGGTATTTCGGGGCCGTTGATCTCTATCAGAATATTGTCAACACCGCAACCTACAATGGCTGCCAGCAAATGTTCTACTGTAGATACACGCGCTTCACCCACCTGCAGAGTAGTGCCGCGGCTGGTATCTGTCACCAGGTCGCAGTCTGCATTGATTACAGGTTTAGAAGGCAAGTCTACTCTTTGAAATTTAATGCCAAAGCCCGGGTTAGCGGGAATAAGCGTTACGTCTACAGGCTTGCCTGTATGCAATCCTGCGCCGCTGATAGAAACCCTGGATGATATGGTGTGCTGCTTGTCCTGGTTGAAATTCTCCTGCATGTTTTCTTCTCTAACAATGAATGATAAAGCGCAAAATTACAGGATTTGTCCTTTTTAAAAAAGCCTAACGCTTTTTTAAAGACTTCACCAGTTTTTCAAGTTCTATAATTCTTTGCTCGAGTTCAGGAAGCCTCCTGGCTACAGACTGGCTTCTGAGCGCCGCGCTGTAATCAAAAGCAGGCGTGCCTGTTACGGCTTTTTTCTGTTCCAGTATGGATTTAGAGACTCCGCTTTGTGCATTGATGCGCACAAAATCAGCAATATGAATGTGGCCTACCAGTCCTGCCTGTCCGCCGATCATGATGTTGCGGCCTAATTTTGTGCTTCCGCTGATGCCTGCCTGTGCTGCAATTACCGTATTCGGCCCGATCTCTGCGTTGTGTGCTATCTGTACCAGGTTGTCTATTTTAGCGCCGCTTTTAATTGTGGTGGAGCCGATGGTAGCCCTGTCGATGGTAGTATTGGCGCCTATTTCCACGTTATCTTCAATCAATACGTTGCCTATCTGCGGTACTTTCTGGAATGTACCGTCCTGCTGGGGAGCAAAGCCAAACCCATCTGCACCGATAACGGTGCCGGAATGTACTGTACAGTTATTGCCTATTTTACATTCATTATAAATTACCACATTGGGGAATAATTCTGTATTTTCTCCTACCTCTACCTGTTTTCCCAGGAAAACACCTGGAAATATTTTCGCATTTTTACCGATTTTCACGCCATCGCTGATGTAGGCAAAAGCGCCTATATACACATTTTCCCCTATCTCGGCTTTTTCTGAAACATAAGCGTTTTCTTCAATCCCTATTGTCAAGCTATTTTTGTGTTCCTGGTAAAGTTTAAGCAGAGTGGCAAAAGAGCTATACGGATCTGCTGCCCTTAACAAGGTAGCTGGCACAGGTTGTTTCAATTCAAAATTCTGATTGATGATAATCACCGAGGCTTTGGACGTATATAAAAACTCTTCGTATTTAGGGTTGGCCAAAAAACTCAAATCCCCGGGTTTGGCATCTTCAATTCTGCTGAAAGATCTCACCGAAGCGTTCGCATCGCCCTCAATACGGGCATTGATGATAGAAGCTATTTGTTCGGCTGTAAACATCTGATATTTTTTTATGCAAGTAACGAATTTATTTTTTATTTAAGTTGTATTTTAAGCAAATATCTATCAACTTTCGTGCAAATCCATATTTTACTAAGTATCTTTGCATCAGAATTCTTAGTAAGATTTCTCCTAAACAAATTTTATGCGTAAGCTGAATCAATCAATGATATAAAAATGAAAATTCACAGAGAGGGAACCACTACCATTTTTGTAGTATTTACAGCTTTATTGATCCTCAACGGCGTATTGTTTTTCTTCCTGCCAAAAACCTTGTGGCTGGTTAATATGGCAGTAGCTGCGCTGTCTTTTTTCTTTTTCCTGTTCACTGTATCTTTTTTCAGGATACCTAAAAGAACCCATACACCTGGTGAAAATAACATCATAGCGCCGGCAGATGGTAAAGTGGTAGTAATTGAAGAAGCAGTGGATAATGAGTATTTTAAAACGAAGCGGTTGCAGGTAAGTATTTTTATGAGCCCGTTCAATGTACATGTAAACAGGTATCCTGTGTCTGGCGAGGTAGTTTATAATCAATATCATAAAGGAAAATACCTGGTAGCCTGGGATCCGAAATCTTCCACAGACAATGAACGGCATAGCATTGTGATCAGAAAAGAGGGGCACGGTGAAATATTGGTGAAACAGATCGCGGGGGCTGTGGCAAGGCGGATATGCAACTATGCCGGCGTTGGAAAAAAAGCAGAGCAAACCGCGGAAATGGGTTTTATAAAATTCGGCAGCCGTGTAGACCTGCTGATGCCGTTGGATGCCAAATTGCAAGTAGGCCTTGGAGATATGGTGCAGGGCGGCGTTACCGTTATTGCAAGCTGGTAGCCTGCAACTCTTTTACATAGTCTTCAATTACTTTTGCAAAATGCTTATGCTCCAGGAGGTGTATTCTTTGCGCTAAACGGTCTGCACAATCTTCCCGGTTCACTGCACATTTTGCCTGGAATAAGTGCCTGCCATGGTCGTACTCCTCATCTACCAGGTGTATGGTGATACCACTTTCTTTTTCCTGGTTTTCCAGCACAGCCTTATGTACATTACTTCCATACATGCCTTTGCCTCCGTATTTTGGCAATAAAGCAGGGTGTATATTGATGATCTTATCCGGAAAAGCACGGATAAGGGCGCCGGGTATCTTCCAGAGGAAGCCTGCAAGAATAATGATGTCTGTATCTTTCAGCTCCGGCAGGTATGCATCGCCTTGGAAAAACCTGTTTCTTTCTATTATAAGGGTGTCAATATTATTGTCACGCGCAATATCCAGTACGCCGGCAGCAGGGTTGTTGCAGACAATCAAACCCACGCTGATGCTTGGGTGTGCTTTGAAATACTCAATTATTTTTTGGGCGTTGCTCCCGGTTCCGGAGGCAAATATGGTCAGGTTGGTTTGCATGCAATAAAATATTGGTGCAAATTTGAGAAATTAAAACAGCAAGGAAAAATATTTTATTAGCAGGCAGGATGTTGTAAGGTGATGTGTATGGTGAGTAAGAAGGGAATGGTAAATGATAAATGGCAAATGGGAATGGTGAGTTCCGGATTCAATTTATTTGTGCTTCTTTTGCCATTGCCACAGAAAAAATCAAATTCCACCCTGCCTGAAGGCGACCTACGCCCAAAGCTCTGAGCTGGAAGCAATTGCCGCTCAATGGAAATTGCTTCTCCGCAATCACTATCAAATATATTAGATCTTGCCGGTAGAGCCTTCCGTCCATTGCTATACGTAATACGACAATTATTAGCCCATTCGCACAGCTGTTTTTCTAAATTTTCAGCGCTAATTCCAATGATAAATAACGGTTGTTAAAAAATTATTCAAATTTTTTCTTTTTGTCAAGTCAGTGTCATACTTTTGTTGCCATTCAAGCTAACTCGTTATCCGGAAATAACACTGAAAAATAGTATGAGTAATTATAAAACAATTGCTAACAAATTATTCTTAGCATTCCATCTGATTTTCGCATTAACAATATCCACAGGGACATTTGCACAGGATGGCAAGGCACTGTTCCAGACGCACTGTGCCGCGTGCCACAACGTACACAAAGACATGACGGGCCCTGCTCTGGCAGGTGTTGAAAGCCGGTGGGCAGACAAGCAACTGCTGCACGACTGGATACTTAACAGCGCTGCTGTAATTCAGAAAGGAGATCCTTATGCCGTAGAAATGTTCAATAAATGGAACAAAATACCGATGACGGCGTTCCAGGGTATACTTTCTACAGAAGAAATAGATGCCATTCTGGCCTTCATTAAGGAAGAAGAAGCTGCACCCGCCGCTGCCGCCGCTGCACCTGCCGCTGCTGCTGCACCCGAACCCGAAACAAACCATACCTTATTATATGGTATCATCACCATACTCCTGGCAATTGTAGGTTTTGTTTTATTGCTGCTCAATAAAAAGCTCAGGGTTATTGCCGAGCACAAAGAAGGCGATCCCGTATCACATATCCCTTTCTACAGGAAAAAATCCTTTATAGCTTTAGCTACCATATTGCTGTTCATACTGGGCGGATTCTGGGTAGTGCAGGGAGCAATTAACCTGGGGGAAAAGAAAGATTACCAGCCCGAACAGCCTATTTTCTTCTCACACAAAGTGCACGCAGGCATTAACCAGGTAAACTGTATGTTCTGCCATACCAATACACAGGATGGCAAGAGCGCCATGATACCTTCTGTAAATGTATGTATGAACTGCCACCTGGCCATTACAGAATATACGGGCGAAAAATTATATAATGCTGATGGCGATACGGTAAACGGCACACAGGAGATACAAAAATTATATCAATATGCAGGCTACACACCGGGCCAGCCCTGGGATGCAAGCAAAGCAAAACCAATCCCCTGGGTAAGGATACACAAACTTCCTGACCACGTATATTTCAACCACTCACAACACGTGATGGTGGGCAACGTACAGTGTCAGACCTGCCACGGCGAGATCAATAAGATGGATGAAGTGAAGCAGTTTGCCACCCTGAATATGGGCTGGTGTATCAACTGCCACAGGACTACAGAAGTTAATTTCAAAGGAAATGCTTACTACAGCATGTACGAGAAATACCACGAACAATTAAAGAACGGACAAATAGATACAACAAAAGGCGTGACAGTGGAAATGGTCGGTGGTATAGAATGTCAGAAATGTCACTACTAAAAAAGTAATTGTCAATTAAATCTAAAGTTTCAAATTCCGAATAAATGGATAATAAAAAGTACTGGCAAAGTTTTGGAGAGTTTAATAACTCGGAGGCTTACAGGGAATCGGCTAAAAATGAATTTCGCGAAGAGCTGCCTTTTGAAGACAACAGCAAAGGTATCCTGGATACGCCTACTCCCAGAAGAGACTTTTTAAAATATTTAGGATTCAGCACAGCCGCAGCCGCCATAGCCGCAAGTTGTGAGACGCCTGTAAACCGTGCTATCCCTTTCGCTGTTAAGCCAGAGAATGTGCACCCGGGCGAAGCAATGTATTATGCCACAACCTTTGTGCAGGATGGCTATGCAGAGAGCGTGGTAGCCAAAGTGCGCGACGGCAGGCCCATAAAAATCGAGGGCAATACTTTATGCCCTATTACAAAAGGAGGCACTTCTGCAAGGGCTCAGGCTTCCGTATTGGATCTGTACAATACAGCACGCCTTCGTTTCCCTACCATCAGCGGTAAAGAAGTAACGCTTTCTAAAATAGACGAATCAATCCAGGGCGCAATAGCCTCACCGGCAGTCATTCTAACCTCAACGATCGTTTCACCTACTTCTCAGGAAGTGATCAACAGGTTCCTGGCAAAATATCCCGGCAGCCGCCACGTAACGTACGATGCGGTTTCTTACAGCGGCCTGCTCATGGCCAATGAAGCTTCTTACGGAAGAAGGGCATTGCCATCTTACCGTTTTGATAATGCTAACGTAATCGTAAGCATAGGCGCTGATTTTCTCGGCACCTGGATATCTCCCGTAGAATTTACCAGGCAATACACCCGCAACAGGAAGATCGATGAAAAGAATCCTTCCATGAGCAAACATTTCCAGTTTGAGAGTGTGTTAACCACAACAGGCGCCAGCGCAGACGAACGTTTTCTCTGCCGTCCTTCCGAATGGGGAGCCATTGCCCAGGCATTGCTTGGTGCAGTCGGAGGCCAGTCAGCCGCAGGTATTTCAGATGCTGCATTGAGTGCAGGCATTGCCAAAGCTGCTAAGGCGTTGAGCGAAAACAGAGGCCGTGCATTGGTTGTTTGCGGCAGCAACGATGCTAATTTGCAATTGGTGGTAAATGCCATCAACGAAGCTATAGGCGCCAACGGCTCTACAATCGACTGGAGCGCTACCAACAATACCAAGAAAGGTGTTGACGCAGATTTTGTTCAGTTGCTGAACGATATGAATGCCGGCGCGGTAAAAACTTTAATTGTACACGGTGCCAACCCTGCTTATGCGTGGCATGATGAGAAAGCCGTAAAAGCAGCATTTGCCAAAGTGCCGAACACCATTGCACTAAATGAAAAAAATGATGAGACTACACAACTTTGTAAGTTTGTAGTGCCTGCACATAATTACCTGGAAAGCTGGGGAGATGCCGAACCTAAAACAGGGCATATCTCTTTTATACAGCCTACCATCAACCCATTGTTCAAAACCCGGCAGTGGCAGGACAGCCTGTTGAAATGGGCCGGCGAAGCTACTACCTACGCAGACCTTGTAAAAGCTACCTGGTCAGCAAGGGCAGGCGGCGATGCAGGCTGGAACAAACTGTTACAGGAAGGTGTACTGAACCCGGGCGGAAGAGCAACAGCTTCTTCGCTTGTCAGAAGCGACTCTTCAGCAAATGGCAAAAACTCAGATACCGCAAGTGCAGTGCTTGCAGCATTCACATCCACAAGAACTGCGCCTGCTACCTACAACAGTGGCTCTGCAGTAACCGCAGCAGGTGTATTGAGCACGGCTAAAAAAGGTGGTGATACCGAACTTCTACTTTACCAGTCTGTAGCTATCGGCGACGGAAGCGGAGCAAGCAATCCTTTTTTACAGGAAATGCCAGACCCGATCACGCGCGCAACATGGGACAACTATATCATTGTTTCTCCTGATTTTGCCAGGAGAAAACTAAATATCGACATCAGCAAGGAAGGACAGGCCGACTCCTACGAAGTAAACCCGGAAAAAGAAGTTTTAAAGCTTACCGTAAACGGAAAATCAATAGAGTTGCCATTCATCATTGTGCCGGGCACTCACCCGAATGTGGTAGGTATAGCCGTTGGTTACGGCAGAACCAAGCATGTGGGTAAGGCCGCTGACGGTTATGGAAAGAATGCCTTCCCGCTGGCTTCTTTTACAGGCAATACGGTTTCTTATCTTCAGCCCGATGTAAAAATTGAAAGAACAGGGAAAACTTACCAGGTAGCCCAGGTACAGACACATGACCGCTACGATCCTAAAGTGGGCGGCGAGAGAAGAGAGATCATGAAAGAGCTTTCGCTGGCTACCTTTAAGCACAGCCCTGAAAAAATATTGAACGAAAGAGCGCACGAACTGGCGCCCTGGGGCGGCCTGGAAAATTTTGAAAAACAAGGTACGCTATACCCGTACTACGATAAACCCGGTATCCACTGGGGAATGAGCGTAGATACCAACTCCTGTACCGGTTGCGGCGCCTGCGTAGTAGCGTGCAATATTGAAAACAACGTACCCATTGTAGGTAAAAGCGAGGTTGCCCGGTTCCATGATATGCACTGGCTGCGTATAGACAGGTATTACAGCGGTGATATCGACAACCCGAAAGTAGTGTTCCAGCCATTGATGTGCCAGCATTGCGATAACGCTCCCTGTGAGAACGTATGCCCGGTAAATGCTACCAACCACAACTCTGAAGGTTTGAACCAGATGGCTTATAACCGTTGTATAGGTACCAGGTATTGCGCAAACAACTGCCCGTACAAAGTACGCCGTTTCAATTGGGCAGATTATAACGGTGCAGATAGTTTTAAAAACAACCAGGACCAGAAATTAGTGGGTGTATTAGATGCTCCTGTGCTTGATATGAATGACAGCCTAACAAGAATGGTATTGAACCCCGATGTTACAGTACGTTCAAGAGGAGTAATGGAAAAATGTACTTTCTGTGTGCAACGCCTGCAGGAAGGAAAATTAAAAGCTAAAAAAGAGGGCAGAAAACTGGACACCGGCGCAGACATGGAAAAAGCCGATGTAAAAACTGCCTGCCAGCAAGCCTGCCCGGGCGACGCGATCGTTTTTGGGAATATCAACGATACACAGAGCTCCATTGCAAAAGTGAGAAAGGAGAACCGCCTGCGTTTATTCTATTCACTGGAGCAATTGCACGTATTGCCCAATGTGAACTACCTGGCCAAGGTGAGAAACACAGATGAAGTAGAAAAAGATGAAACACCGGCGCCGGCAGCTCATCATTAAAAAGAAAAATAATTAATTAGGTAATAAAAAATACTCAATGTCATTATTTAAGTACGAATCGGAGCTAAGAGAACCACTGGTAAGAGGTGATAAAACGTATGCTCAAATTACGGAGGATATTGTAAGGCCTATTGAGACCAAGCCAACTAAACTGTGGTACATTGGTTTCTTTATCTCCCTGGCTTTGCTGCTCTTCGGGGTAGTAAGCGTTACTGTGGAGGTGATCTATGGTACAGGACAGTGGAACCTGAATAAAACTGTAGGATGGGGTTGGGATATTACCAACTTCGTATGGTGGGTAGGTATCGGCCACGCCGGTACGCTTATTTCAGCTATCCTCCTGCTTTTCCGCCAGGGCTGGAGAACGGCGGTAAACCGTGCCGCTGAGGCTATGACCATTTTCGCGGTAATGTGTGCGGGCCAGTTCCCTATCTGGCACATGGGCCGTGTATGGCTGGCATTTTATACATTGCCTTACCCCAACACAAGAGGTCCGCTATGGCCAAACTTTGACTCACCGCTGTTGTGGGACGTGTTTGCAATCAGTACTTACCTGACTGTTTCTTTATTATTCTGGTATACAGGTTTAATTCCCGATCTGGCTACTGTGCGGGACAGGGCAAAAACCAAGTTGAGAAAATTATTTTACGGTATTACAGCTTTTGGCTGGACAGGTTCTACCAAACACTGGCAGCGCAATGAAGCCCTTGCGTTAGTGCTGGCCGGCTTGTCTACCCCGCTGGTACTTTCGGTGCACACCATTGTATCCTTTGACTTTGCTACCTCTGTAATTCCCGGCTGGCATACTACCATTTTCCCGCCGTACTTTGTGGCAGGTGCGGTATTCTCCGGGTTTGCTATGGTGCAAACGCTGCTGATTATCGTAAGGAAGGTGATGAACCTGCAGGATTACATTACCATAGGACATATTGAAGCTATGAATAAGGTAATAGTTCTTACCGGCTCCATCGTAGGCGTAGCCTATCTCACGGAATTGTTCATGGCATGGTACAGCGCAAATAAGTACGAAGGTTATGCATTCTTCTACAGCCGTGCTAACTTATTCAGCCCTTACGGCTGGAGCTATTGGGGCATGATGTTCTGTAACGTGGTAAGCCCGCAATTGTTCTGGTCAAGAAAGCTCAGAAGAAATATCTGGTTTACTTTCTTCATGAGCGTTATTGTAAATGTGGGTATGTGGTTTGAGCGTTTCGTGATCATCGTTACTTCTATTTACAGGGATTATTTACCATCTTCCTGGTCTGTATACTACAGCCCCACTATTTGGGAAATAGGTTTCTATTTAGGCACCTTTGGTTTATTCTTTACCTGCTTCTTCTTATTTGCAAAATACTTCCCGGTAATTGCAATAGCGGAGATCAAAGCTATCGTAAAAACCTCAGGAGACAACCATAAACTGGATGTAAACCATGTAGAAGCAATTGAACCTGAAAAATTTATTCACGAATACGCACATCATTAATTTTTTGAAAGATCAATCATATGGCAAATAAGAAATTTGTAGTGGCTTGTTTTGATGATGAAGCTCCGTTGTTTGAAGCGGTGAAGAATGTACGCAGTGAAGGATATAAGCTGCACGATGTGTATACACCGTATCCTGTGCACGGCCTTGATTATGCTATGGGCCTGAGGCAAACAAGCCTGCATACTGCCGGGTTTATTTACGGTATTGCCGGAACGATTACCGCACTGGCCGGCATGAGCTGGATATTTGTAAAAGACTGGCCGCAAGTATACGGCGGTAAGCCGCACTTTGCTTTACCGGCATTCATCCCCATTACATTTGAATTAACGGTACTTTTCTCTGCTGTAGGTATGGTACTTACCTATTGCTGGTTGTGCCAGTTGGCTCCGTTTGTGAAAAAACATCATTTTCACCCACGCGCTACAGATGATCTTTTTGTAATGGTATTAGAAGCGCCTGATGCAGCTACAGAAAATGAATTGGTAGAAAAAATGAAAAACAGCGGCACAGTGGAAGTGGAAGTGCAGGAAGCCAATCCCGGATGGTGGTGGGGCCGCTATGATAAGGAACAGCAAATCATTAAAGAGCCTAAAGTTCCTAAAGAGTGGGCATCCCTGGAAAATTAGTTTGCAAGAAAGAATGCTAAAACATTCTACATTAAAATATTTTACCGGTAATAAACAATAAACCGGGCAACGGCGAAAATATACGGCTATAACGAAGCATGAAGGATTACCTCATGCACAGTTACAACCGGCAATTGGAAAATATTAAAGATATACGGATGAAAAAATTATCAGTCATAGCGGTTCTTATCATTTCAGGCATTACCATACTTGCCGGATGCGGAAACGGAATAAAACGCAATCCCGGAAAAGTGTATATGCCCGATATGTTTTACAGCCGTGCGTACGAGACCTATGTCGAAATGGATTCTACCTTATTTACAACAGATTCCAACCAGGCGGGGAGAAAAATATTTTACAACAACCTGCCTGTAAGAGGCACAGTATCCAGGGCCGGAGAGTACATTTTTCCTATTCCGAAAGATGCTATAGGGGATAGTACCAACTACGTGGCTTCCAAAGCTGTACAAAATCCGGAGCCTCCGCTTACCCAGGCAGAATATGACCAGATGCACCGCTTGTACCTGATCAATTGCGGCATTTGCCACGGAGCAAAATTAGACGGTAACGGCCCGCTGTACAATGGCGGTAACGGGCCTTTCATTGCGGCGCCTAAAAACCTGGCAGGCGATCCTGCTATGATAGCAATGCCCGACGGCCAGATGTTCTATTCAGTTACCTATGGTAAAAATACCATGGGCAGCTATGCATCTCAGCTTACCACTAAACAGCGCTGGCAGTTAATTCATTATATTAAAATGGTACAGAAAGGCACCGGCAGCAGTTCGTCTACACCGGCAGCAGATTCGGCAGCCATAGCGGCAAAATAGTAAGATTAAAAAATAAAAGTTATATCTCAACTTTCAACTTCGTAGAAAAATGGCATCCATAAAAACACAATTTGAAGTTCCTGCAAAAATTAAAACCTGGTCTTTTGGGGTCATTGGTTTAGGTATTTTATTAACGGTCATCGGGTTTTTAACTCATTCGGGCGATGCACACGGCATGGATAATTTCTGGGGTACGCTTTTGTACAACAGCATATTCTTTACACTCATCTGTAATGCCGCCATGTTCTTTATCTGTGTCACTACGCTGGCAATGGGTGCCTGGCAGATCGCGTTTGTGCGCGTGGCAGAAGCTATTTCCCGCATGGTGCCTATATTCGGTACCGTGTTGTTAGCTGTATTGCTTTACCTGATATTTTCAGGCAGCCATATTTACCACTGGAACGACCCTGCAGCAGTAGCTTCTGATAAAATTTTACAGCACAAAGAAGGATTCTTAAATCCTACATTCTTCGTGATCTGGTCTATTCTCACGGTGGTTTTATGGTGGTTCTTGGGAGCAAGAATGAGGAAGACGCTCGGCGAAAACGACAATGGCATGAAAACCAAGGAAAGCGGTAAAAAATATATTTTTAAAAGTACGGTAAATGCCTCGCTTTTCCTGGTGTGGTTTGCCCTTACGGCAGGCTCGGTTACTCCCTGGTTGTGGCTCATGAGCATTGATGCGCACTGGTACAGCACCATGTATAGCTGGTATACTTTTGCAAGCAGCTTTGTGGCAGGTATAGCGCTGATAGTTTTATTTGTAATTTACCTGAAAAATAAAGGTTACCTGGAACTGACCAACCAGGAGCACCTGCATGACCTGGGTAAGTTTATGTTTGCCTTCTCCATTTTCTGGACCTACGTTTGGTTTTCTCAATACATGCTGATCTGGTATGCCAATATTCCTGAGGAAACTGTCTACTTCAAGCACAGGGTACAAGGGCCGTACAGGGGCATATTCTACCTGAACCTGATTATCAATTTCGTGGCGCCGATCCTTATTTTAATGACAAGAGATTCAAAAAGGAATTATACCATTATGACCTTTATGGCAGTGCTGATCATCTTCGGCCACTGGATAGATTTTTACCAGATGGTGATGGCAAGTATATCTAAAGAGCATGTAACACTTGGTTGGTGGGATTTTGGAATAGCATCCATTTTTGTGGGTGTAATGATATTCTTTGTAAGCAGGTTCCTGGCAGTGAAGCCGCTGGTGCCAAAGTATCATCCTTTCCTTAAAGAAAGTATTATACACCATACTTAAGCATAGCGATAAAGTTTTTGATGTAAACTAAGCAGTATTGTATATCAGGCAGCGATGGAGATTTTCTATTGCTCAAAGATACCAATACTGCTTATTTCTTATAATTCAGCGTTACAGTAGTGTAGATGCTCTTTTGTTTTTAACGGGCGGTGAAATGATGTGCGGGCATGAATATTCCGCAAATTTTATAATATTGTATATTTGTGTACGTTCGTTGATAGAGCAAATAATGTAATCTTAACACTTTACGATTTACCCCAATAGCTTAAGCTGAATTGACTAAGGAATATTTTTGTAATTTGCAGCAGAATGACAAATATGCAAGGTCAGGGATTTGATGAAGTTTTTTTTAAAGAAGTATTTGATACTTACTTTGATAAAATATTTTCTGCCTTTCGAAGGAAAGTGACTGATACAAATGTTGCACAGGACCTGACACAGCTTACGTTTCTAAAATTCTGGGAGTACCGTTCTACCTATACTTTTGAGCTCTCTACCGAAATACAATTGTTTCGCAAAGCAAAGCTGGTATTTATAGACTGGCTGCGCAAGGAAGCGCATCAGCGAAAAATCATGGATGAGATGAAGCAGATCTCGGAAAAAATGCACTCCACCAAATTTGAACTGACAGACACGCTTAAGATTGCCATTGAGCAATTGCCTGCCATGCGAAAAAAAGTGTTTTCCCTCGCTTACATCGATGGCTACTCACACAAGGAGATAGCTGATCAACTTAACATTTCTACCAAGACGGTTGATGCCCATGTGCTGAAAGCGCTCAACCAGTTAAGAAAACTACTTGCTTTTTATGTTATAATTACTTATATCTCCCAGTTAAGTTAAGTACGTATTAATTTTTTGTCAAAAAAAATAAAAATTTATTTTTTAGCGAGTAGGTAATTATTTAAATGTAAACGTACTAATAAGTGTATGGATAAATCCATTGACATAGAAAAGATAGAGAAGTTTCTGGCGAACGAGTGCAGTTATGTTGAGGCTGAAGAGATAGCGGCTTACCTGAAAGCGCATATTGAAGAGCTGGACAGGCTGGATGTTTTTGGTGATGCAGGAGAAAAGGAAATAACTGTATTATCTCCCGCGCTTAAGCATAGAATTTACAACAAGATCTCGCCAAATAATACCAGGCGAATTAGTATATGGAAAAGAGCCCTTGCCGCAGCCTGCATTATTGCAGCCATGCTGGGCATATTTTTCACTTACAACTCAAACAATAAATCTACCGATAAAGAAGAGCAGTCTTATGCTGTATTACTCAAAAATATTGCAAATAAAGGTACTGACACGATGCTTGTATTATTGCCGGACGGCTCAAAGCTTATATTGGATCCTATGGCCGCAATAACTTACCAGAATGATTTTGCCAGTATAAGAAGTGTGCACCTCGATAGCGGTAATGCCTATTTTATTGTTGCCAGAGATACGCTACGCCCTTTCAATGTATTTGCCAACGGCATTAAGACTACTGCTTTAGGAACTGAGTTCTGGGTAGAGAATGATCTGTCGGTAAGCTCCATAAAAGTAAAGCTTGCTTCAGGTAAAGTTGCCGTAGTGTCTACAGATAAAAAGTTTACGATGGACTCCGTATACCTGAAGCCTTCCCAGGAATGTTGGATCGATAAGCGCACAGGACATGTAAAGGTGGTAGAGCAAAAGATGAAAACCGCAAAAACAATTACCATCGATAAAGAAGAAAAAGCAGAACAGCCTGATAACACCGTATTGTGGACAAACAATAACCTGCAACTTTCTAAGGCAAAGCTGGATAATGTGCTGCGTAAATTAGAGAACCGGTACAACGTAACCATAGTAGTAGATCAGCAGATCATCAATCGTGCTACCATTACCGGTAAAATACTTTATTCTGATTCTCTGGACGTGATTATAAAATCAATTTGTGATATTAATAATTTGAACTATGAAAAACGGAATGATACCATTTTCATGACAAAATAATCTAACAGTACTTTACCGCATTTTGTATTAGATATGCTTTTTATAGCAGCCAAAATAATTTTTATTCCGGCTGCAAGGAATACTATTGCTTATAGCAGCACATTGTAATTCTTTATGTAGTAAGGCACTTACAGGTAGGCAGATACAACTTAAACATACCAGCAGAAAATAATCGCCACAACAATAAACGTAAAATAAAATATATGCAAATGAAGAAATGTACGCAATTTATGGCTGTCTTGTTGATACTTTTTTCAACAGGAAGCCTCTATGCCCAGCAAAGGGTAAGCACAACAGGCAAGGTGCTGTCAGAAGACGGAACACAGCTTGAAAGTACTACAATCACGGTTGTGAATGTAAATACAGGTGCGGTCACACACACAATTTCTGATTCTATAGGTGTTTTTACAATTGGCGGATTGGTCCCGAGCCAGAAATACAACCTGTTTTTTGAGCATGTGGGTTACGAGAAGGATTCCTTGATGAATCTTTCATTTTCTCAAACAGAGAACAGTGCATTGTTGATAAGAATGCGGCCGGACGCAAGTTCTGCACTCGGCGATATTGTTGTTACTGCATTAGGGATAAAAAGATCTGAAAAGGCGCTGAGTTACAATGTTCAACAGATAAAGCAGGATGAACTTACAACGGTGAAGGATGCGAACTTCGTAAACAGCCTGAACGGTAAGGTGGCAGGGGTAACCATTAACCGTAGCTCATCGGGTATTGGCGGCGCTACAAAAGTGGTAATGAGAGGAACAAAGTCTATTGTTGGTAATAACAATGTATTGTATGTAATAGATGGGATGCCTGTAGGTAATTCATCTAGAGGGGATGTAAGTAGCGAGTTTTCCGGTCCGGCGGGCGGTGAAGGTATTTCTGACCTCAACCCCGAAGATATAGAAAGCATTTCTGTGCTTACAGGACCTTCCGCAGCAGCTTTATATGGCGCCGCGGCGGCTAATGGAGTTATGCTTATAAATACAAGAAGAGGTGCAGAAGGCAGATTAAGAGTAAATTTTTCAAGTAATAATGAATTCCTCAGCCCTCTCATTATGCCAGAGTTTCAAAATAAATACGGAAACAGGGCAGGCGAGTACAGAAGCTGGGGCGACAGTTTAGTTACTCCATCTTCTTTTAATCCAAAAGACTTTTTCCGAAGAGGTTACAATACTATTAACTCGTTGAATTTGTCTACTGGCACTACAACCAATCAAACTTTTTTTTCAGTAGCTTCTACGAATTCCCAAGGCATTATTCCAAACAATGAATATTACAGATACAATTTCACCATAAGGAATACGGCTACTATGCTTAATGATAAATTACATACCGACTTTGGGGCAAGTTATATATTGCAGGGAGATCAAAATATGTTATCGCAGGGCCGGTACTTCAACCCGTTACTGCCTTTGTATTTATTTCCTCGCGGCGAAGATTTTGAAAATGTAAAAATATTTGAACGCTATGATGCCGAAAGAAGATTTCCGGTTCAGTACTGGCCATATGGGGACCAAGGTTTGAGTTTCGAAAACCCTTACTGGACGGTGAACAGGGAAATGTTTATAAGTGATAAAACACGTTATATGCTCCATGCCAGGGCTCAATACGATATACTTAGCTGGATGAATATAGCCGGACGCGTCAGGGTAGATAACACGAATTCTGTAATCCAAAGAAAGTTGTATGCTTCTACTCTTCAGTTGTTTACCAACTCTTCGAAGGGAAGTTATCATAAGACTGATGAAACTTATAAACAGACCTATGCGGATGTTATGCTCAATATCAATAAAAGATTTACCGGGGGAATTTCATTAACGGCAAACGTGGGCAGCAGCTTTGAAGATCACTACACCACAGGCGTAAATATTGGCGGAAGATTATTTACAGTACCCAACTTATTTTCTGCCAATAACTTTGACCCGTCTCAACCGGGAGCCGGGGAAACATACCTGAGAACGCGCAATATAGCAGCTTTTGCCAGTGCTGAATTGGGCTGGAAAAACAGACTATTCTTAACTACGACCGGACGAACAGACTGGGCCTCACAGTTAGTAAGCAATGGAAAAACTACGCCTATCTTTTATCCTTCTATTGGTCTGTCAGGCATACTTTCCGATATGATTGATATGCCTGATTTTATATCATATCTTAAAGCTCGTGGTTCTTACACCGAAGTCGGTTCTCCAATATCACAAGTGGGCATTACACCCGGCACCGTTACAGATCCTATGAGTGGGGGTACTATCACACCCATTTCCACCTATCCTTATCCTGATTTTAAGCCCGAAAGAACTAAATCTTACGAGTTTGGTATTAACTCTCGTTTCCTAAACAATAAAATCAGCTTCGACGCTACTCTGTATCAGTCAAATACATACAATCAAACCTTCCTGGCTAGCATGTCTGCAGCTTCCGGTTATTCGGGTTTCTATGTACAGGCAGGTAATGTACGGAACCGCGGGGTAGAAATGGCATTAGGTTATAAGGATAATTTCGGAGGCTTTGAATATAGTACAAATTTTACATTCACAAAGAACCTGAATAAGATTATTGAAATGGTGCACAATTTCAGAAATCCTATTGATAGTTCATTGGTAACTTTTACCGAGCTCACTTTACAGGAAGCTGGCGGAGTTTATATAAGAGAGGGTTATAGTATGTCGGATATCTTTGTTCAGGGAATACTGGAACGAGGCAGGGATGGTCATCTAATACCTGAAGGCAATGGTTTCAAAGTAGATCGTAGTCAACGCATTAAAGTAGGTTCAGTAGACCCTGATTTTTCTCTGGGATGGCGCAATGACCTTTCATTTAAAAATGTATCATTAGGGGCTCTGGTAACGGGTCGATTTGGAGGAGTAGTTACTTCGCAAACTCAAGCTTTCATGGATGCGT
Source organism: Haoranjiania flava (assembly GCF_025631005.1). Taxonomy (NCBI): domain Bacteria; kingdom Pseudomonadati; phylum Bacteroidota; class Chitinophagia; order Chitinophagales; family Chitinophagaceae; genus Haoranjiania; species Haoranjiania flava. The sequence continues at coordinate 180,039 of NZ_JAOTPL010000001.1, read as the reverse complement.
ATGGAGTTTCTAAGGTATCTGCAGATGCGCGAGACAACGGAGGTGTGGAAATAAACGGCGTTAAATACAACCCGGAACGCTATTATAATACAGTAGGAGGACAATCGCTTGGCGGCTATTATGTCTATGATGCAACCATTGTTAAATTACAAGAGTTGTCTCTTTCTTACTCTCTTCCCAAAAAATGGCTAGGCAATATATTCACTAATGCAAGTGTGGGATTAATAGGCCGAAATTTGTTTATTTTCTATAGAAAAGCGCCTTACGATCCTGAAATGACATCTTCTACCGGAACATACAATCGCGGAGATTATTTCATGCCGCCCAGCTTGCGCAGCTTAGGCTTTAGCTTAAAAGTATCTTTGTAACCATAAAACAATTAAAATGAAAAGTTATAAAATAAAAATAAAATCTATAGCCATTACCGGTACGATCGCCTTTTTATTGGCTCAGGCTTCATGTACTCGAGATTTTGAAAATATTAATAAAAATCCATTAAATCCTGATAAGGAAATGGAGCAAATGGATGGTGTATTAAACGGCGCCTACATGCCTACTTTGCAAAAAAATGTGATACCCGTAGGGGCTGCTTCAGACGCTACAAATTATGTAAATAAATACCAGATTGTAGTAAACCTGGCCGGCGACGGCTGGGCAGGGTATATGTCGCCACGTGATAATAAGTTTAACGCTGGGCAAAACTTTACCACCGGCTTCTTTATTCAAAGCTGGGTAAATAATAGTTTCTCCTGGAGAATAACCGATGTGTTCGCGCCTTGGATACAACTCAAGAATATCAATACAGCCGGTACCAATCCCAATAAAGAAATGTTTGCATTAGCGCAAATAACAAAAATTGCTGCTTTGCACAGAACAACCGATATGTTTGGTCCTATACCATATTCCAAAGTGGGCAGTGGCTCTTTTAAAGTGGAATACGATTCCCAGGAAGATGTATACAAATCATTCTTTGCTGAGCTGGATGAGGCCATAGCGGTGTTGGCAGATTTTCTTAACAGGGGAAACACTACAGTGCCTAATGCAGCTGATGTACTTTACAATGGCGATGTGCGTAAATGGATAAAGTTCGCCAATTCACTAATGTTAAGATTAGCCATTCGGGTGCGCTTTGCTGATAATAATCTTGCAAAACAATATGCAGAAAAAGCTGTTGCTCATTCTGTAGGCCTTATAGATACCCAGGCTGATATAGCAAAAATGGCTACCGGGGCTAACCTGACAATGAAAAATTCCCTCAAGGTGATAAAAGATGAATATAACGACACACGCATGGGCGCAACAATTTGGTGCTATTTAAAAGGATATAATGACCCAAGAGTAAACGTTTATTTTGATAACAACGGAAGTAAAGCTGTACGTATCGGAATTCCCTCTACGGCAGATCTGTATGAATCAGCATCAAAGCCTATAGCGGGAGAATATGATCCCACTTATTGGATGAAAGCTTCAGAAGTTTTTTTCCTAAAAGCCGAAGGAGCGTTGGCAGGATATAATATGGGAGCTACTCCAAAATACTTTTACGAACAAGGCATTACAATGTCTTTTGCTGAAAATGCTCAGGCAATAGGCAGCTATCTTTCAAATACTTCGCAGCCGGCAGCTTACGCAGACCCTGCATCTACCGCTTTGTACAGCGCTGGGGCGCCAAGTACTGTTACCGTTGCTTGGGATGATAAGGATACTGAAGAAAGAAAATTAGAAAAAATCATCACACAAAAATATCTGGCTATCTACCCCGATGGACAAGAAGCCTGGTCAGAATGGCGCCGCACCGGATATCCGAGACAAGTTCCGCCGGCAGTTAACTATACCAACTCAGGCGTAATATTGAGTGACGGATACAAAAACGGAATAAGACGTATGCCTTATCCGCAATCAGAATATGACCAAAACACCGCGAATGTGCAAAGCGCTGTACAAAAATATTTGACCGGTACAGATAACGCTGCCACAAACCTATGGTGGGATAAAAAGCCTAAAAACTAAAAAATATAAAAAATATAATATGAAAAAAATAAGCATATTGGTGTCTGTTGCAATACTTGTCATAGCTGCAGTGCACTCCTGTACTAAAGTGGAAAATATAAATATTGAGGATGACGCCTTAAAAGGGCTGTATTCAGGCCGCGATTCTTTAAAATGGGCTAAAGAAGACTCAATTAGAAAAAAGAATATTCAGGATTCCATCAATCTGGCCAACGAAAACGCGCGCCTCTACGCGTTATACATTGAGGATTTAAAAGCATATAAAAAATCTAAGCATCCCATCATGTTCGGCTGGTTTAATAGCTGGAATCCCGACGCTCCAGGACCTTATTCCCAACTAAACCTTCTCCCTGACAGCATGGACATAGTTTCTATCTGGGGAGGGCCTTTTAATTTGAGCGAGAAAAAGAAGCAGCAACTAAAGGAAGTACAGTCAAAAGGTACAAAAGTAGTGATAGGCTGGATTATAGAAAATATAGGTGATCAGATAGATTGGGATAAAACCCACTGGCCCAATGATCAGCAGGAAGCAGTAAAGGCCTACGCTAAAGCCATCACTGATTCTGTAAATAAATATGGCTACGACGGCTTCGATATTGACTATGAACCTTCTTATGCCTCTCCATTTAAACCCGGCAATCATTGCGGCGACTGGAGTACGCCTTGGGCAACCAATAAAGCTTTGATCTCCTGCCAGCAAAACTCTAATAAAGAACTGGAAAATTTGTTCTTCAAAACTTTGCGCGAAATGCTGGGCAATGATAAGATTTTGAATATCAACGGATCTATTGACTGGCTGGACCCTGCGTCAGCGAAATATTTTAATTATTTTACTGTACAGTCTTATAATGGTACATACGCTTCCTGGACCAACCGGGTGATGAACCGTTTATCTAGCGCAGGCGTTACCAGAGACAGGATTATTTATACGGAAACCTTTGAAAATAATAGCAGCAACAGAAATTCTTTCTCAAGGTATTCAACATATGTTGTAAATAATTTAAATGGAGAAGCGGGTGGAATAGGGGTTTATCATATTAACGAAGATGCTGTTACCACTAGTAATTATATGAATGTTCGCAAAGCTATATCTGCCATGAATCCCCCAATAAAATAATAAATTAACATTTAAGATGCTATTAATGAAAAAAAATATAATAATAATGCTGGCAATGATTTTAAGCGCATTGTCTGCTTGCAAGAAAAAAGATGTATTAGACATTCATCCGGATAATGCTGTTTATATGGGCAACACGAGTAGTTCCGGAGTGGTTTCAATCACTGTAACTGATGTCGGAGGATCAGCAGTAGTGACTCCGCGCCTCGCCAACCTTGCCGATAAGCCAGTAACTATAACGGTTGGAATAGGCGAAAAAACATTAAGCAACTACAATCAAAAAAATAATCTGGAACTGCAACCTATGGCTGCGGAAGACTTTAAGTTCATTACCGGCAATGGGGATACTACACACGGGGAAGCTACAGTAACCATACCTCCGGGAAGCTTTGAATCTAGCGTGCAAATCAAAATAGACTCTATCAACACCACTAAATATCCTTACAGCAAGCGCCTGGCCATACCTGTGATTATTAAAAAAGTTAATGGTTACAGATTGCTAAGCTCACCGCAATGGACAATTGTACAGCTAAACAGGCAATTAAGAACTTCTATAGCATTGATCAACAATTTAACAGGTAGTATTGAGCTAAAGCCTAAAACGCCCTATTCCGAGCCCATGAGCGAATGGACTTTTCAAATGAGTATGATATATAGCAATCTTAGCAGATCAAATTTAACAACGGCGTTTATGTCAAGCGGCGGAGGCGGCGAATTTTACACCCGTATTTCAGCATCTAACGGCATACAAATCAAGAATGGAAGAGATGGAGACGATACCTGGACTCAAAAAGCTCTTTCGCCAAATGTCTGGTTGCATATTTCATATGTATATAAAGATAGTAAAGTGTCCGTATATGTCAACGGGGAACTACAAAAGACTTTTGAAACAACCCCGTTATATCTTGGCAATACCGAGCAAAGTGGCTGGTCAATAGGTAATAGTAATTATAAAAATAATGATTATATAAGGGAAGTGCGATTTTGGAACAGAGCCCTTACCCAAGCTGAAATTATGGATAAACTGTACCTGCCGCAGGATCCTGCCACTCCGGGATTGTTGATGTACATGCCTTTCACTAAAGAAGCCGGTCTTACGGAACTTACAAACAAATGGAATGTTACCATTCCATCAGCATCCCGGATAAGTTTTGTGGATAATGTCATTTTTCCTGCTTCTAAATTAGAAATAAAGCAATAATATTTGGAAAAAATTAATTATTAATAAAAAAAATAAAATGAAAAGATTAATCCCTATATTTTTATTTTCGCTGTTTCTTATTAGCATTATTTCATGTAAAAAGAACAATGTGGAAATAGTTACTCAGGACAGTACTTATCAGCTCAATGCGCAATACTTTAAAGTAGATTTGCCTGATACTTTTAAATTTGACCCTTCTAATATTGTGTATTTGTCGGGGCAAACGAATATAACACTAAATGGAAGAACTGATGGTCAGACCACTATTATTACTGATAATGTAACTTCTTTTCCGTTTAAAGTTAAAATGAAGCGTGCTTTGGATAAAACAGTTAAAGTTAAATTAGTAGCAGATAATACTTTACTTAGTGAATATACAGGTGTAAAAACCAATTACAAAGAGTTGCCTGCCGATAATTTTTCTATTTCAGAAGCAGAAATTACACCCGGAAGTACAGAAGCGGATTTGAAATTTACACTCAAAAGTATAAATACTTTGAATGCACCTCCTGGATATTTAGTGCCTTTGAGATTGGATCTGGTAGATCCTGTAGAAGGTTTGAAAGTGTCAGGTAGTATAGCTTATGCTGTATTTGTCAAAATAAATATCGCATTTGATAATATTGAGTCAACTAATATACCTTTTGCTGGTACTTTGTTTAATGATATTATTACTTTTGAATCCAATAAATCTTCAGGGTTGCAATATCTTAAAGATGGTTTATTTGCTAGCACCTGGTACCCCAATAATGCTTCTATTTACTTAACTGCAAAACTGCCTCAAGAAGAAACAATAAAAGGAATTGTGATTAATACAGTAAATACTCATTATCAGGTCGGATCTGTAAAAGTATCTGTTGAGGAAAATGGAGCTTTTATTGGTCATGGTGAGTTTGTTACTACAGAACGCACCACTATTTTATACATTAAATTTAAGAAACCTGTCACCACCAAATCGATCCGGTTTACTGACTTTTATAGTCTAAATAAATCAAGTCCCGATCCAGACATTACAGAATTAAGGTTGGTGAGATAATTTAAAAGTTCTTTTGCAAATCTCTGATCTTTAACAATCAGAGATTTGTTTTTAAGCCTCTTGTTTACTTTAGTAAAAAGCAGATACAACCTTAAATATAAATAACATTGAACTAATTGTCGTTATATAACGATATGGATTTAATATATCTTGATCAATAAATTCTTCCAACCATCCCTCTGTTTTTTTGCGAAATACATAAATAAAAAATTTAAAAATTAGGCTGCTAATCCAATGTTGAAGATATTTGTGCGGACTGATTGATACGATATACATTCTTGATTATGCAAACAAATAAAATTTCCAACCCCCTCAAGTGGGTGCCGTCCGTATATTTTGCAATGGGTTTGCCATTCGTAGCGTTATCGCTGGTTTCCGTGCTGATATTCAAAGACCTTGGCGCCGACGATAAACAAATTGCTTTGTGGACATCGTTCCTGATATTGCCCTGGTCATTAAAGCCGATATTCAGTTTGTTTATGGAGGCGTACGGCGCCAAGAAACAATATGTGGTCATCAGCGAGATGGTTACGGCCATTATGTTTGGCATCATAGTTTTTGTATTGCCTTTGCCCAATGCTTTTGCCATTGCACTGGCGCTGATGGGTATCATTGCTATCAGTGGTTCTGTGCATGATATAGCCGGCGATGGCACTTACATGGAGCAGTTAGATACACAGACACAAAGCGTTTATTCAGGCTGGCAGGGCGCTTTTTACAACCTGGCCAAAGTGCTCACAAACGGTGGGCTGGTATTTCTCGCGGGCTGGCTTACCACGCACTACCAAATGAACAAGATACAATCCTGGCAGATCATTGTCGGCATCTGCGCGGCGATCATGCTGGGCCTGGCCTTGTATCATTTAATGGTTTTGCCCAAAGGAAAGGAACGTGTTGCTGACGAGAGTTTTGCAGATAAAAAGAAAGAACTCTGGCAGGTGTTGATTAGTTTTTTTCAAAAGAAATATATCTGGTTTTACCTGTTGTTTATCTTCCTGTACCGTTTTGCAGAAGGCCTTGCAATGAAAATTGCGCCTTTGTTTTTAGTGGCCGATAGGGCCAAGGGAGGCATAGGCCTTTCCAAAGAGCAGTATGGCCTGGCTTATGGCACATTTGGTACGGTGGCATTTATTGTGGGCTCCATCCTTGCGGGCTATTACATATCTCGTTTCGGGCTAAAGAAAGTGTTGTTTTCATTAGCCTGCGCGTTCAACATACCTTTTATTGTTTTCCTGTTGTTTGCAGTATTCCAACCGGCCGATATTAAAATTATTACAGCCGGTATTGTCGGTGAATATTTTGGTTATGGCTTTGGCTTTGTAGGTTTAATATTATTTATGATGCAGCAGATTGCCCCCGGCAAACACCAGATGGCACACTACGCTTTTGCCAACAGCCTGATGAATTTAGGCGTAATGGTTCCAGGCATGATCAGTGGCTACCTGAGCGATTGGTTAGGCTATAAAGCATTCTTTATGATAGTCATGGTCATGACTATTCCCGCCCTGATCATTACCAGGCTGGTGCCTTTTACGCATGAGGATAAGGAGAAAACTGCCGATACTGTCTGAAAAAGCAGATGGTATAATTTATTGTAACTTTGTTTGCCTATGCCTGAATTAATAATAAAATATTGTAATAAAAAGCCCCTGCGTTTATTGCAGCGGTTGTCAAAGTATTTTGATTTTCGTCTTATTTCCACCAAAAAGGATGAACAGAAAAGCAGTCAGCTTTACGGTGTAGTTATAATAACGGCACATCCAGAATTGACACCACGGGTTTTGAAAGCATTTTTTTGCGGCATAGATCTCAATGCCCAACAGCTTAGAAAAGATACATGGCAAAGAAGTTTGTAATATCTGATACTGATGTGTTGATTGATTGTTGCGATACCGCCAGTAAGAGGCATGCTGTTATAAAGACAACTTTGGAAAAAACTACCGGGCTTGATAATGTTATTATCTCTGCCATTACTAAAATGTTATTATTAGCCGGCGCTACAAATAAATCTGACGAAGCAAAGACTAATAAACAGCTTTTACGGCAAAATACTGCTTTCTTTAATAATGAAATTACTTTAAAGGCAATTGAGCGCTTTAAGGTCTATCGGCTGAGCCATGGGTTGTCTATTCCGGATTGCATGATAGCAGCAACTTGTGCTGTAACAGGTGTGGACTATTCACATAGCATATAAAAGATTTTAAATTTATAAATAAACTAAAATTTTAAGAAGTAAAAGAATAATAAAATGGCTAACAAAATCAATATCCCCTGGCAGGAAAAGCCTGCAGATTGCAAAGAAGTAATGTGGCGCCACAGCAACAATCCCATCATAGGCAGGTACCATATCCCAACGTCCAACAGCATTTTCAATAGTGCAGTAGTACCTTTTGAAGATGGTTTTGCAGGCGTATTCCGTTGTGATAACAAATCTGTACAAATGAACATCTTTGCGGGCTTCAGCAAAGATGGCATCAACTGGGAGATTAGTCATGAGCCTGTTGTCATGAAAGCGGGCAACACAGAAATGATTGAATCCGATTACAAATACGATCCACGGGTAACTTTTATTGAAGACCGTTACTGGATCACCTGGTGCAATGGCTACCACGGACCCACAATCGGCATTGCCTACACATTTGATTTTAAAGAGTTTTTCCAGTGCGAGAATGCCTTCCTGCCTTTCAATAGAAACGGGGTGCTGTTTCCGCAGAAATTTAATGGCAGGTATGCCATGCTCAGCCGCCCGAGCGATAACGGCCATACGCCTTTCGGCGATATTTACATCAGTTTCAGCCCTGACATGAAATATTGGGGCGAGCACAGGTGTGTGATGAAGGTAGCCCCGTTTGACCAGAGCGCCTGGCAATGCACCAAAATAGGCGCAGGCTCGGTACCGTTTTTAACCAAAGATGGCTGGCTGATGTTCTACCATGGCGTCATCAACACCTGCAATGGCTTCCGCTATTCTATGGGCGCTGCTATTCTTGATAAGGATAATCCTGCAAAAGTATTGTACCGTTCCAAGCCTTACCTGATAGCGCCCGCCGCGCCCTATGAGCTGGCAGGCGATGTGCCCAACGTAGTATTTCCCTGCGCTGCGCTCGAAGACGGAGAAAAAGTAGCTGTTTACTACGGCGCAGCAGATACTTCGGTGTGTATGGCTTTTGGCTATATTGATGAAATTGTTGATTTCGTTAAAAACAATTCCCTGTAGTTGTTTAATTGTTTGTTTGATATTTAGGTTGTGATCGCGCCGCAGGCGCGATCACAACCTGATTTTTACATCTGCGCTATGCGGATTGCAAATCCCACCGATGGTAGCTCGTCATTGCAAAAATGCCCAACAGCAGTTTATGTATTGCACGTTTTGCAATAGCGTTCACGCTTTGCCGGATTTGTTTGTCGCCTCGAAGTAAAGGTACGCTCACAGCTTTATAGCTAATATTTATAATATGTTGCGCTTTTAATCTTTCAGCAGACTTCATATTTTCAAACGTATATCCTGTTGGATTTATCCTGCTGTTTTCCAAATCCCACCCGGTTTGTATTACATGGCCTTGGCTGGCAGTATCTCCATTCTGCCATATACTTATTCCGGCTCAGCCAAAGACCTTGTTGTAAAGCATCCCGTAAGGAATGCGGCTTTCTTGTAAATTCTCTGAAGCCTTTACAAAAGCCTGTACATAAGACTGATTTCCATTGTTGCTGCTCAGCTGTAGATTCGTTGTCTGTGCTAAAGAAATACATTGTATGAATAACAGCATTAAAACTAATACACAAAATTTTGGTTTCATAAATATATTTTTTAAATAACTATTTAGATATGTCAAATCTGCCATTGGTAATTTCTATTTTTTCGCTATTTGATATCATTATACTTGCTTGAAAAGTACCTGACAAAATTCCATTTTCATATTTAGAAATATTAATATAAGAGTTGGAGTGCGCAATAGGTTCTCTCTCCCAAAATAAAATATCTTCTCTCGAATATTTCCAATACCTTTAAATTGTGGAATTCTAATTCTTACATTATCAGGGTGAACATTATCTTTATATGAGATACCGTAAATGCTTAATCCTGGATAAGAAAGATTAATTGAATAGCTTGTAGTGCCATTTGAAAGTCCACTCATTCCTTTAGGAGGTTTTCTATTAGCAATCAATGGTTTCCCGTTAATCAAGCATCCAAAAGTATTAGCGCCAGTTTGTGTGGCGGGTGGTAATTGGTTCTCAGCGCTTTTTTTGCAACTGCCTGCGCTAAGCAGCAGGGCCAGGGAGCAGAGGAGAATGGTTTTCATGGTTGTATAGGTTTGTAGGTGTAAGATGATCTTTTCACAAGAATTGATTCGTAAATACTAAAGTTAAGATAAAAAATAAATAGCAAACAGTTGTTAGAATGTGGTATTGCCCATGCTATTACTTTCTAAATGCCACCAGGTTTGTATTACATGGCTTTGGCTGGCAGTATCGCTATTGTGCCATATACTCATTCCGGCCAACCCACTACTCTGTCGTACAATACACTATATGGTATGCGGCTTTCAGGCAGTTGCTGTGTGGTTTGCATCATAGCAGTTGTGCAAGTTTGGCCCGGCTGTAAGTTTAATTGCAATTGTTGCGCTTGTACATAAAAACAATTTGAAGCTAATAACAAGATCAATATTATCTGTAAGATTCTCTGTTTCATAATTTACGGATTAATTGGGTTTTTTAATGTCAAAACGACCATCGGTAATAGTCTTTACCGTTCCATCATCAAAAGTTACTATGAAAGTAAATTCACCAGAAAATACCAGATCATCAAACCTAGTTACTTTTACATAAGAATTTTGGCTCACTGTTTCAAATGACCTTGTAATAAATTCTTTATATATTCCTGTTTTTCCATCATATTCAAATCTCATTGCAATAATTGTTTTTTCAGGAGCACTAAAATGCTCCTTTAAATACATCTTATCTTCGCTATACTGAAAATAAATGCCATCGGTTTGAAATATCCCTCGAGGATCCCATAATCCCCGACATTTATAGACCACTCCGTTTATTTTACACCCAAAGGTATTCGCCCCTGTTTGTGTAGCAGGCGGTAATTGGTTCTGCGCGCTTTTTTTGCAAGAGCCTGCACTAAGCAGCAGGGCCAGGGAGCAGAGGAGAATGATTTTCATGGTTGTATAGGTTTGAAGGTATAAGATGGTTTTTTCAACAAGCATTGATTTGTAAATACTAAAGTTAAGATAAAAAAAATAAATAGCAAACAGTTGTTAGAGTGTGGTATTGCCCATGCTATTACTTTCTAAATGCCACCAGGTTCGTTTATATGGCTTTACTGGTTGTATCTTGTTTGCCATACACTCAAATATTCTATCGTAACATACGCGTAAGGTACACGGCTTTGTTACAAGTTCTGCAAATCGTTCACGGCTTTGCAGTGGGGTGTTCTGTCGCATGCTGGCGTAATAAGTATTGTTTCCAGCGATTACAAATCCGGAATCTTAAAAAAATGTATAAAATTGATTCACTGTATTCATTTTTTTCCGTTCTTTGACAAAAATATGATATTTGTCATGTTGTCAACTGATTAATATTTCGTATTAAATAATACTTAATATTTAATTATTTGTTTTTCATTTTCATTAAAAAAATAAGTATAAGAAACCAGAGACCATTTTTATGTCAGTTTTATTAGCCATTACCGCGATACTCATGTTGTTCGTTGTGATCTTTCAGGTTGCAAAGGCAGGAGAGTATGTTTCCATTCTTAGAGGAAAAGAAAAAGCTTTCAGGGACAGCAACCGCCTCAACGGCAGATTAATGATCGCGTTTCTTGTCCTGGGATTGATAGGAGTGTATGCATGTCATAAATTATTGTACGGCAAAACATTATTTGCACAAGGCTCTTCCAGCATCGAAGGTGAAAGGGTAGACTCCATGCTTATAATCACCACCATCATCTGTATGATCGTATTTGTGGTTACACAAGTGCTGCTGTTCTGGTTTTCTTACAAATATCAATACAAGGAAAACCGTAAAATAGAGTTTTTTGCACACAACAATAAGCTGGAGATCATCTGGACAGTAATCCCTACCATAGTACTTACATTGCTTATTATTTTCGGCCTGCGCAACTGGTTCTTATTCACCGGCGAAGCGCCCAAAGATTCCTTACAGATAGAGGTTACCGGTAAGCAGTTCGGGTGGATATTCCGCTATCCCGGCAAAGACAATGTTTTCGGCAAGAAATATTTCAGGAATATTGATGCAACCAACTCACTCGGGCTTATCTGGCAAGACAATGAGGCAATGAAACAAAAAGCAGACCCTGCCGCTATGGACGATATTGTTACCGAAGGTACGGTAATGATCATCAAAGGCAGGCCAGTTAAATTTATCATCGGCTCCCGGGACGTGGTGCACAATGTAGGCCTGCCGCACTTCAGGCTGAAGGCAGATGCCGTGCCCGGCACGCCTACCACACTATGGTTTACCCCTAAGTATACTACCGAAGAGATGAAGCAGCGTACCGGCAACCCGAACTTTGCCTATGAAATTGCCTGCGACCAGATGTGCGGAAACGGGCACTACTCCATGCGCGCAGTGATACTGGTGGTCAGCGAGCAGGAATACAAGGAAAAGCTTGCAACTATGACCTCGGCATACAAAATGGCTTATCCGGATAAAGATGTAATGGAAGATAACCAGAAAGAATTCAAGGACTCAGTAGCAAATCAGTTGGTTGCCGACAGTACAGTTACTGCAAAAAGATAAAAATATTTACAGATCAGAGCTAAACAGAAGAAATTATGAGTACCTCAGCAACGGTTTTACAGAGTGATCTATGGACGGCGCAACACCCCGAAGCAGCTCACCACCATCCTAAAGAAAATTTTATAACCAAATATATTTTTAGCCAGGATCATAAAATGATCGCTAAGCAATACCTGATCACAGGTATCATCTGGGCTATTTTGGGAGGCCTCATGTCGGTGCTTTTCCGCTTGCAGCTGGGCTATCCGGATACATCTTTTCCTATACTGGAAACAATCCTGGGTAAGTGGGCAAAAGGCGGCAGGCTCACCCCCGATGCTTATTATGCGCTCACCACCATTCACGGCACCGTGTTGATATTCTTTGTACTTACTGCAGGCCTTAGCGGTACTTTTGCTAACTTTCTTATTCCGCTGCAGATCGGGGCAAGAGACATGGCATCACCATTCATGAATATGCTCAGCTACTGGCTGTTTTTCCTTGCAGGTATTGTAATGCTTTCTTCTTTCTTTGTAGAGACAGGTCCATTTTCAGGTGGGTGGACGGCTTATCCGCCATTGAGTGCGTTAGGGCAGGCCTCCATAGGCTCACGAACGGGGATGGACCTTTGGATGATATCGCTCATACTTTTTGTGATATCACAGTTGCTGGGCGGGCTTAACTATATTTCCACCGTGCTGAATATGCGTACCAAGGGTATGAGCATGAACAGGATGCCGCTGACAATCTGGTCCTTGTTCCTGCAAGCCATCCTGGGCGTACTTTCATTCCCTGTATTATTTGCCGGTTTCATTCTGCTGATTTTCGACAGGCATTTTGGCACAAGCTTTTACCTCTCAGATATTTTTATAAACGGTATGGCGCTTTCCCACGAAGGCGGTAATGCTATTTTGTACCAACACCTTTTCTGGTTCCTGGGCCACCCTGAGGTATACATTGTTGTGCTGCCGGCCATGGGCATAGTTTCTGAAGTAATGTCTGTAAACGCACGCAAACCTATTTTTGGCTACTCTGCCATGGTGTTGTCTATGTTTGCCATTGTAGTGCTGGCGTTCCTGGTGTGGGCACACCACATGTTTGTTACAGGCCTTAACCCGTTCCTGGGTTCAATATTTGTATTGCTTACCTTGCTGATAGCTGTGCCATCTGCCATTAAAGTGTTTAACTGGCTTACCACTTTGTGGCGCGGAAATATCCGCTTCACCAATGGTATGCTGTTCGCCATAGGGTTTGTAAGCCTGTTTATATCAGGCGGGTTAACGGGCATTTACTTAGGTAACTCCGCAATTGATATTCACGTGCATGATACTTATTTCGTAATTGCACACTTTCACCTGGTGATGGGTGTGGCAGCATTCTTCGGCATGTTTGCGGGCGTGTACCACTGGTTCCCGAAAATGTTTGGCAGGTTTATGAATTCCACGCTGGGCGACATACATTTCTGGATCACGCTGGTGGGCGCTTACTTAATCTTCTGGCCAATGCACTATCAGGGTTTTGCAGGAATGCCGCGCCGCTATTACGATTACAGCAATTGGGAAAGCTTTAAGCAATTCGCTTCGCTGAACAAATTCATTACCATAGTGGCAATAATCGTGTTCCTGGCTCAGTTCCTGTTTTTATTCAACTTCTTCTATTCTATGTACAAAGGCAGAAGATCAAGAGAACTGAACCCGTGGAAATCTAACACACTTGAATGGACTACACCCATTGAGCCCGGACATGGCAACTGGCCCGGAAATATCCCGGAAGTACACCGCTGGCCGTATGATTACGGTAAAAACGGAGTGGATTTTATTCCGCAGGACGTGCCGGTTGGCTATGAAGAAGAAGTAATTGATAAGAAGAGAGAAGAAGCAGAAAAAACAAAACATTAAAACTAAATCAAAGAGAAGCTATCCATTGAACAAAGCGGTTTACATATCGAAAGCCAACCGGTTAGAGGAAAAACCGGTGTCACTGATCAAAGACTACATGGCGTTAAGCAAGTTTACGCTTAGCTTTACAGTAGTATTTTCCTGCGTGGTTTGCTATTTGTTATCGCCCAATGTGGTTTTCGACCTGAAGATGGTTGTGTTGTTGTTTGTCGCAGGCATGCTGGTCACAGGCAGCGCCAACGCGATCAACCAGACCATTGAAAAAGATACGGATGCGGTAATGAAACGTACCATGAACCGTCCGGTTGCCAGCGGCAGAATGTCCCAGAGCCATGCATTTATATTTGCCTCGATTACAGGTGTTGCCGGCGTGGGCATGATGTGGTATTTCTTCAATTTTCAATCTGCTTTGCTCTCGCTCATCAGCCTTTTTATCTACGGATATATTTACACACCGCTGAAAACCAAAAATGCTGTTTCGGTGCTGGTTGGTGGTTTTCCCGGTGCATTTCCCTGCCTGATCGGCTGGGTGGCAGGCTTCAGTGAAGGCGGAAACAATAGCTGGACAGGAGGCCTGATCCTTTTTGCTATACAGTTTATCTGGCAGTTCCCGCATTTCTGGGCAATTGCTTGGGTGGCGCACAAAGACTACACAAAAGCGGGCTTTAAATTGTTGCCTTCAGAAAAAGGCCCTACGAAAAATACTGCATTGCAAACCATTCTTTATTCCGTATTAATGATCCCGGTTGGCATGCTGCCTTTCGTGATGGGAGATTTTGTAAAAGGAATTGATAGCCAGATAGGGTTGATATGTTTTATCATTGTACTGATCAGCAACATTTTTATGGTGATACAAAGCGTCCGTCTGTATATCCACATGGATGTGAAATCTGCGCGCAGGGTAATGTTTAGCAGCTATATTTATTTACCTATTGTATTATTAACCTTACTGGCAGATAAAATTTAAAATATGAAATAACCATTAGGAATGTATACCACCGGGAATGATAATAAAGAATGAAGGTTTTGGTTATTCCGTGTGGCAAACAGTAAAAATTAAATATTAACACATGAAATAGCCATAAGCAAAGTGGCATACCAACCGTGAATGAATAAAGGCTATTCCATGTGACAACTGAAAAACAAATAACTATATACACATGAAAACATTGACTCATAATGAACCTGTAAGGCGCACCAATCCCCAGAAATTTTTGTTGTGGATAGGCATTGCTTCCCTGGTAATGGCATTTGCAGGGCTTACCAGCGCTTATCTTGTAAAGCGGGCACACACAAACTGGCTGGAGTTCTCATTGCCGAAAGTTTTCTGGGTATCTACTCTGGTAATATTATTGAGCAGTTTCACCATGCATCTTGCAGTGAAAGCATTTAAAAATAAGGAAAGAGGCAGGTACCGCATGCTTATCTCTGCTACTGCCCTGCTTGGTTTGCTGTTTTGCGCGTTGCAGATTGCCGGCTTTCATGATATTACCACAAGAGGCATCAGTATTTTAGGCAACGGCAGCAATCCCGCTGCTTCATTCCTGGGAGTAATCTGCGGCTTTCACATCCTGCACGTGCTTGGAGGTGTGGTGGCATTGGCAGCTTTTGCCATCAGGAGCTATAATGCCAAAGTGAAAAACTACAACCCGGTACCCGTGGAAATAATGGGCACTTACTGGCATTTTGTGGATGTACTATGGATCTACCTGCTAATCTTTTTTAATATCGTATAATTTTTTTTGAAGGAATAAAATATATTTATGTCAACAGCACTTACAAAGATCAATACCTGGATGGGCGGCAGAAGCCCCTTTAATGTAGAGTATGGAAAACTAATGATGTGGCTATTTCTGCTGAGCGATGCTTTTACTTTCGGTGGATTGCTGATTACGTACGGGGCTACACGCTATGCTACCACTGCATGGCCGGACCCCAACCATGTGTTTAACTCTTTTCCCGGCCTCAACGGACAATACCCGTTGCTTTTTGTCAGCCTGATGACGTTTATACTCATCCTTAGTTCGGTTACCATGGTGCTTGCCGTTCAGGCCGGCCATCGCAACGACAAAAAGGAAGTAGTAAAATACCTGATACTGACCATAGTTGGGGGCCTGATATTTATTGGTTGCCAGGCGTGGGAGTGGGCGCACTTACACCATGTGAATGCCTGGTGGGGCAGCAATCCTTTTCCCAACCACGACGGCACTTTATCTTCTCCCAACTTCACCAATTTCTTTTTTACCATTACCGGCTTTCACGGTTTCCACGTTTCTACGGGTATACTTATCAATATCATCATGCTGATCATGACATTGAAAAATGTATTTCACAAACGCGGCACTTACCAGATGATAGAAAAGGCCGGTTTATACTGGCACTTTGTAGATCTTGTGTGGGTTTTTGTATTCACGTTCTTTTATCTTGTTTAACTCTTATTCAACCAAAACTATTTAGATATTATGGCAAATCATACGGATGCGGCGGCAGCAAAGAGAGAGGTCTGGAAGATCACGGCATACCTGTCGGTACTTACAATTGTAGAACTGGCATTGGGCTATATCATGTTCAGGCTTAACTGGCAGGACGGTACTTTTATTAAAACCTTTACCAAAGGTGTAATCATTGTTTTGATGCTCTGGAAAGCATTTTACATCATCGCTTACTTCATGCACCTGAAGTTCGAGGCCAAGTCTCTGATCAGCACTATAGCTATTCCCTCACTGCTTTTTGTCTGGTTTGTACTGGCTTTCCTGATGGATGGCGAATCTTTTAAAAATCTCCGCTCAAGATATACGCCATACCACGATGTGCATTTCAGCAAGCCCATGGATGTGCAGCCGCACGCAGAAAAGAAACCTGGAAATGCAAACCTTAACGAAGATGTACACCAATAAGTACAAACAATATATTCGGAAAAGGTTATCTTCGTAAAGGGATAACCTTTTTTAATTTAACCACAATTATTCCTAACCAAAATCTTTTTATATGATCACCGTTAAAGAAATTCTATCCAAGAAGAATAAGAAAAATATTTCCGTGGAATCTTCCATTCCCGTTGTAGAAGCCCTGCAGGTGATGGCAGACAACAATATCGGTGCCGTGCTGGTTGTAGACAATGATGAATACAAAGGCATTTTTACTGAAAGGGATTATTCACGTAAGATCGTTTTGCAGGGAAAAAACTCATCAGATACAAAAGTAGGCGATGTGTTATCAGAACATTTTCCGCAGGTGCATCCCGACAGTATTTTAGAAGAATGTATTTTGCTGATGGCAGACAACAATATCCGCTACCTGCCGGTGTTTGAGTCAGATAAACTGGCCGGCGTTATCTCTATCGGCGATGTGGTTAATACCATTATGGCCTACCAGAAGGAGACCATCAATCACCTCAAAGATTATATAGCTATGTAATTACTTTTCCGGGAATATTTCCGGCAACAGGTAGAAAATATCCCGGCCTCTTATTCTTTTCTGCAAACGTTATTCTTCTGAAACACACATGCTGTACAGGTTTCAGGAGGATATTCCTTTTTATTTTTACATACCACCCGAATACAGGAAACCACACACGCTTTGTTTAAAATATAGAAACTTTTGGCATTTATCAGCTTTACAGTAATATTGCAAAAAATTTTTCTATTATATTGGAAAATACCGGATCAACATTATGGCAAAAAATTTATTAATTGTAGAGTCGCCTGCTAAAGCTAAAACCATCGAAAAAATACTCGGGAAAGATTTCGAGGTAGTGAGTAGTTTTGGCCATATCCGTGACCTGGCTAAGGGAGATAATGGTATTGATATAGAGAAGGGCTTTCTGCCACATTATATAATTTCAGAAGACAAAACAAAGGTGGTCAAAGACCTGAAGGCCAAGGCTAAGAAAGCTGATGAGGTCTGGCTGGCTTCGGATGAGGACCGCGAAGGAGAAAGCATCAGCTGGCACTTGGCCGAAGTGCTGGGCCTTGACCCTGCCACTACCAAAAGAATTGTTTTCCACGAGATCACTAAACCTGCTATTAAAAAAGCAATTGAGCATCCGCGCACAATAGATATGAACCTGGTAGATGCACAGCAGGCAAGGCGCGTGCTGGACCGCATCGTGGGATTTGAGCTAAGCCCTGTGCTATGGCGCAAGGTGGGCATGCAGCGAAGCCTCAGCGCAGGACGCGTACAAAGTGTAGCCGTTCGCCTGATCGTGGAGCGGGAAAGAGAAATAAATACGTTTGAGCCGGTTAGCTCTTTTAAGATAGAAGGGTACTTCAACGGAGCAGACATTACCGGGAAAAAAATCAGCTTTAAAGCCGAAAGCGCTAAAAAGATCGCCGATGAAAAGGCTGCACTGGCATTCCTGGAATCCTGCAAGGATGCAGCATACAGCGTATCTAATATTGAAGTAAAGCCTGCCAGGCGATCTCCGGCAGCGCCCTTTACAACATCTACCCTGCAACAGGAAGCATCGCGCAAGCTCGGCTACGGTGTGGCTAAAACCATGCTGATAGCCCAGAGGCTGTATGAAAACGGGTACATTACTTACATGCGTACAGACAGCGTGAACCTCAGCGCCACCGCGCTGGCTGATATCCGTAAGGAAATTCAGCATTCTTACGGTGAGAAATACCACCAGGTAAGAACTTTTAAAAATAAATCTGCAGGCGCACAGGAAGCCCACGAAGCCATCAGGCCTACATATATGGCAAACCATACCATCAATGAGCCGGATATGCGCAGGCTGTACGAGCTGATCTGGAAACGCACCATTGCATCGCAGATGAGCGAAGCAGAGTTTGAAAAAACCACAGCACAGATAGCTATCTCTACCAACAAAGAACAGCTTACTGCTACCGGGGAAGTGCTGAAGTTCGATGGTTTCCTGAAAGTGTATTTAGAAGGGAAAGATGATGAAGAGGAAAGCGAAGATGAAAACAGCCTGCCGCCGCTGAAAGTAGGCCAGCAGTTAAACCTGGATAAGCTGGTAGCCACAGAGAAATTTACGCGGCCCGCGGCAAGGTATACAGAAGCATCGCTGGTAAAGAAACTGGAAGAGTTGGGTATCGGAAGACCATCTACATATGCGCCCACCATCTCTACCATCATTAAGAGAAACTATGTGGAGAAAAGGGATAAGGACGGCACGCCCCGCTCTTACCGCATGATGAAACTGACGCCGGACAATGCAATCAGGACAAAAACCGAAACAGAAGTCGTTGGCCGTGAAAAGGGAAAATTATTCCCTACAGACCTGGGCTTTGTGGTAACGGATTTTTTGATAGAACATTTTGGACAGGTAATGGATTACGGTTTTACCGCGCGCGTGGAAGAAGAATTTGACGACATTGCAGCAGGTAAAATGGTATGGAACGAAATGCTGGGGCATTTTTATACACCATTTCACAAAGATGTGCAGCATACGCTGGAAAATGCAGAAAGAGCCAAAGGAGAAAGAGAATTGGGCGTAGAAGAAAGCTCAGGAAAAAAGGTAGTTGCCCGCATGGGACGCTACGGCCCCATGATACAGATAGGAGATACCGATAGCGAGGAAAAACCAAAATTTGCATCTTTACACAAAAATCAAAGCATTGAAACCATCACGCTGGAAGAGGCGCTTGATCTCTTTAAACTCCCGCTGGAGCTGGGTGAATATGAAGGACAGGAAGTAAGCGTAAACACCGGCCGGTTCGGTCCATACGTAAAGTGGGGAGAGAATTTTATTTCCATACCACGCACCACAGACCCGTTGACAGTAGATATGGAGCAGGCCATTGAGTTTATCAATCAAAAAAAGGAAGCTGATGCGCCGGTTGCTCATTACCAGGGTAAGCCCGTGACCAAAGGCAAGGGGCGTTTTGGCCCATACCTGAAATGGGAAGAGCTTTTTATAAATGTACCGAAGGCATATGACTTCGATAACCTTACCCAAAAAGATATTGATGAACTTATATCGAAGAAAATTGAGAAAGAGGCAAAACGGTATATACAAAATTGGGAGAAAGAAAAGATAGCCATTGAGAACGGCCGCTGGGGACCGTTCATTCGCTTTGGCAAACAAATGCTCAAGCTCGGAAAAAATGCAGCAGGCGAGAAGTTTACAGAAGAAGAATTAAAAACCATCTCTCTCGAAGAAGTAAAGAAACTGATAGAAGCGCAACAGCCCGACGCATTCGCCAAAAAAGCAAAAAAAGCAGCGGTTAAAAAAGCTGCACCTAAAAAAGTAGCACCTAAAAAAGCTGCTGCTAAGAATACAGCCGCAAAAGCATCAAAGAAGTAACCAAAACAGCCGCGAAATTTCAGCGGCTGTTTTGTTGAAGGGTTTTAGCAGATTATGTACCCTGCATAATCTCTCTGAGCATTTCAGGGTTGGTAAGTACCTCAACACCATACATAGCGATTACAGCCACATAGGCAATCACAGCCAGCACGCCGATTACCAGGCCAATGATCGCGCAGATCCTGCCTGTATTTACGGTGCTCATGCTGGTGGGGGCGTAGGCTCCGGGGTTTGATGCATAAAGATGTTTGGCTTTTCCGGCCATAGATAAAGCAATGGCGCCGATGATCACACCTACGATGCCATAGCAGCAGCATGCTGTAACAATGGATACGATTCCCAGTACCAATATCGTGGTGGCATTAGGCAAAGGTGCAGGGAACGCATTGTGGCCTTCTGGTGGAAAGGCGGTGTTTTGTTGCGGCTGAAAAGTGTTCTGCGGGTTTTGTTGATTTTCCGGATACATGGTTTTAAGTGTTTAAGTGTAATGTTTTAATGAAAAAATAATGGCGACAGTTTCAGAAAATAATTGATCGTGATGATAAATGCATTGGTTATAAACATCACCAGCAATGCTTTGGCGCCATGCTGAAATTTAAAAAATAAATGAAGTAAAAGGTATCCAAACATTGCCAGTATGGGCAGCATGGCAGGGTAGTAGTGTACCGATCCGGCAATATCTCCATTCAGCAATGCGGCAATACTTCGCTGCATACCACAGCCTGTACATTCAAGCCCTGTATGTTCTTTAAAGGAACAGCTCATGTAGTTATCAGCAAGTAGATCGGCCAGTCTTTTGAACATAGATCAATAATTACAGCAAATATACGATTTGATAAACAACGCTGATGGGGACAACTAACATACCGCGATGCGCTCAGCCATGGGGCTTACGCGGTGTGTTGAAATTCCTGCTATGAAATAGCCATAAGCAATGTTGCATACCAACCGCGAATGAATAAAGGCTATTCCATGCGACCATAAAGAAAAATAAAAAAATACACATGAAATAGCCATAACAAACAATAGAAAAATTGCAGATTTTCTTTAGGCGAAAGCCGTGTCAGGTGTTTTCACCTGGCATCTTACAGTCATTAGAAGAATTGTTGGCTGGTGGCATATTGCATTTTAAAGAATGAATGAAGTGAATATTAATTTTTCAGATTTATATCAGTTTATTAAAATAATGATTATTTTGCATGTACATAAACTATTATAAACACAAAAACTACTTAATTGCTATGAATGATCAGCAAATCCCACAGGGGCAAGGTGGCTATCAGCAACAGCCACAGCAGCCTTTTTCTCAACAAAATGTGAACCCTAATTTTCAGAATACCGGTGCCGCACCTCCCAAAACCTGGTTGGTGGAATCTATTTTAGTGACCATATTTTGCTGCCTTCCTTTAGGCGTCATAGGCATCATCAATGCCAGCAAAGTGGAATCTAAATACTACGCCGGTGATGTGCAGGGTTCGCTGCAGGCGTCGCAGGAAGCTAAAAAATGGACTAAGATCGGCCTTATCTGCGGCCTGGTAGGGCTTGTATTATACGTGATCCTGATTTTCGCAGGCGTTCTTACCGGTATAGCCGGTATGGGTAGCTAATTTATATCTTACGGGATGTACAGGCATCCCGTCTTTTGCTTGTAATAGTGTTTCAATAGTCATTTTTCAAAGTAATAAGATGTATACTTCTAATGAAGGAGGTGCTCAACAGCATTACCCGCCCCCGCCCAATAGCCCGCATGCACCCTATTTGGGCCAACAGACTAATTTGCCGCGAACTCCGCCGAAAAGCTGGCTGATAGAATCAATCTTAGTTACCATTTTCTGCTGTTCTTATTTCCCTATTACCATTATTGGTATTGTATATGCCACCAAAGTAGAATCGCGTTTCTATGCCGGCGACTATGAAGGCGCGCTTGCGGCTTCCAGGGAAGCGGCCCGGTGGACCAAGATCGGTTTCTTCGGGTCGATATTGCTGGCCGTGATCATTCCGTTGATGGTGATTTTTGGTGTTATCAGCACTGCCTATTTTGCCAATGTATTCAATTAAGAAAAATTACATCTACCTCATTGCGCTTGTTGTGGCGCTGGTAGCTGGCGGATACATATATTTTAATTTTGACCCTGCTACCCATCATTACCCGCAATGCCCTACCTACAGGTATTTAAATTTTTATTGTCCCGGCTGTGGCTCGCAGCGTGCCATACACCAGTTGTTGCATTGTAATTTTGCAGGTGCTTTCCGTGCAAATGCTTTGTTCCTGTTTGCCATTCCTTATGTTGCAGTGGGCTTTGTTTTTGAAAATCAAAATATCAGGAACAAATATCCTTACTTACGTAAATTGCTGTTTGGCCAACGCGCTATCGTGATTATTTTGTGTATATTGGTAGCATATACCGTTTTCAGGAATATTGTTTAATTGATTGCCCATGCTATGTGGTGTACTTTTTAGGCCCGGGCAGCTTATGAATTCATCCTTCAACCGCTCTTAACACTTCATGATGGTGCTGAATTGTGGTTTGCGCCGTGAGATGCTTTATACAAACTTGGCCGGCTCAATCCCTTCTTCTGCAATTTTGGTCCTTCCGAATTGCTTTGGCAATATTTATTGTGCAGTCTTTTCTAAAAATGATTTGATGACGAAATGTGATTTTTATGCGTAATTTTGGTAACCTGTCACACAAACAAATCAACTATGAAGAAACTGTTGCCCCTGCTCTGCCTTGCCTTGTTTGCCTGCAATGTGCCCAGGCAAACACAAACCGCTAAAACATCCGGCAACCCGTTGTTTCCCGGGTGGTATGCCGATCCTGAAGGAATTGTTTTTGATAACACTTATTGGATTTTTCCAACATTTTCAGCTCCTTACGAGCAACAGGTTTTCTTTGATGCATTCGCATCGAAAGATTTGGTAAGCTGGCAAAAGCATGAAAAAGTTTTGGATACCGCTGCTGTAAAGTGGGCCAGGCGCGCGCTTTGGGCGCCTTCGGTCACTCATAAAAACGGGAAATATTATTTCTTCTTTGGTGCGAATGATATTCAAAGCGATCGTGAAGAAGGCGGCATAGGCGTAGCTGTTGCCGATAAGCCGGAAGGCCCGTACAAAGATTACCTGGGCAAACCGCTGATCGATAAGTTTCATAACGGCGCCCAACCAATAGACCAGTTTGTGTTTAAAGATAAGGACGGCGCCTACTACATTATCTACGGCGGGTGGCGGCATTGCAATATCGCTAAACTAAACCATGATTTTACAGGTTTTATACCATTTGCCGATGGGAAAATTTTTAAAGAAATTACACCGGAAGGGTATGTCGAAGGCCCCGTCATGTTTATGCGCAACGGAAAATATTACTTCATGTGGTCGGAAGGCGGGTGGACAGGGCCTGACTACAGCGTGGCTTATGCTATGGCCGATTCACCTTTCGGGCCGTTTAAAAGAGAGGGAAAGATATTGCAGCAGGACCCGGAAATCGGCAATGGCGCCGGGCATCATTCGGTGATCCGTGTACCGGGAAAAGACGAGTGGTATATTGTGTATCACCGCCGTCCTTCCGGGCAAACAGACGGCAATGCACGCGCTACCTGTATAGATAAAATGTATTTTGATGCAAACGGGTTTATTCTTCCTGTGGTGATGACACACTCAGGCGTTGAAGCTAACAGGCCCAGGTAAATGTTCTGCTCTGGTACTATTTTTTATTTAAAAAGTCTACTAACTTTTTTGTTGCTTTTTTGCGGTGAGAGAAAATATTCTTTTCGTCCATATTCATCTCTGCAAATGTTTTATCACTGCCATCGGGAACAAATACAGGGTCGTACCCGAAACCATTGCCGCCTCTTGCTTCCGTGGTTATGGTGCCTGTGCAGATGCCTTCAAAGAAATATTCTTTTTCATCAAGAATCAAAGAGATCACCGTTCTGAATTGCGCGCTTCTGTCTTCCTGGCCGTGCAACTCTATCAAAAGTTTCTGAATATTGCCGGCGTCATTCGCGGGCTCGCCCGCATAACGCGCGCTCTTTACACCCGGTGCACCGCCGAGTGTGTTCACTTCCAGCCCTGTGTCTTCGCTGAAGCAGTTCTTGCCCGTCATTTCAAAAATAGTTTTTGACTTGGTGGCGGCATTTTCTTGCAGCGTGTCGTAAGGTTCCGGGATATCTATATCTATGCCCGCCTGCTTTAAAGTAATTATGTCTATTTCTTCTGAAACAACTTTTCTTATTTCGTTTATCTTATTCTGGTTGTTGGTGGCAAAAATTAATTGCATGTAGTGTGATTTTAGTGTGAGCCTGGCGGGAGTAGAACCCTCTTAAATGCCGAATAGTTTTTTTAATGCTGTCCACAGGTTTCCTTTCTCCGTTTTCTGGGCGGGCGTATTGCCGTTAAGCGCTTCCAGCGGTGCGGCAAACAACAGTTTACAGCCTTCAAATGCAGATGGCGTGTACAAGGGAAATTTTACCTGTATGCCTACCTGCATTGGCGCTACGCCAAACAGGATGGCCGTTTCAGCAGACAATGCCTGTTGTATTTCGGTAAAAGCTTTGGGCGTGTGCGCTATGTTTACAATGGCTATATCTTCAGCAGTAAGGTTGCAGGCTTTTAATATGGTTAACAAGAAATTGAGTTCCGCATCGCCTAAAAATTTAGCATCGGTACCGGCAAGGACAATGGCTACTTTTTTCCTGTTGTTACCCAGCCACCAATTTTTCTCCGTATCATTTTCACTATTGGATTTTTTTTTATCTTCGTGGGGAATCACTTCTTTTTTATCCGGCGGATTTTCGTCAACAATAACGAGCCCGTTTTTAAATAAATTAGCAATAACAACGTTGGGGAGCTGATTTTCCATAATTAAACTAAAATACAAAAATAGGTTATGAGCGCCAATTTTCCAGTTACAAAAATTGCAGAAAGCAGGTTAAGGGAAGGTATGGATATTTCCTTCGGAAAAACTTTTACAGATCATATGCTGGTGGCAGATTACGCCAACGGACAATGGGGAAAAGTGGAGATCATCCCTTACCAGCCTATTCCTTTTTACCCGGCTTTGATGGCATTGCATTACGGCCAGGAAATATTTGAAGGCATCAAAGCTTACATCAATAAAAACGGCGAGACCGTGATATTCCGTCCCGACAGGAATTTTAAGAGGTTTAACGAGTCGGCAGCCAGGATGGAAATGCCGGAAGTGCCAGAAGAAATATTTTTAGGAGGCATGAAGCAGTTGATAGCGCTGGATAAAGACTGGATACCGCAGAAAGACAATCATTCCCTGTACATCCGCCCGTTTATGTTTGCTACGGATGAGTACCTGGGTGTAAGGCCCTCGCTGACTTATAAATTCATCATTATTCTAAGCCCTTCAGGGCCATACTTTGCCAAGCCTGCACGCATATTGGTAGAAGACCATTACACCCGCGCCGCTCCCGGCGGTGTAGGCAGGGCTAAGAATGCCGGCAACTACGGCGGCAGCCTGAAAGCTGCAGCAGATGCGCAAAAGAAAGGTTTTGACCAGGTGTTGTGGACCGATCCGTTTGAGCACAAATGGCTGCAGGAAGTGGGCGCCATGAACGTGATGTTTGTGTATAAAGACAAGGTGGTAACCCCATCTTTAGACGAAGGCACGGTGCTGGAAGGCGTTACCCGCGACAGTGCTATTGTTGTTTTAAGAGAAATGGGCAAATCCGTAGAAGAGCGGCCGGTAAACATTGACGAACTGGTGCAGGAGTATAAAAACGGCAACCTCACCGAAGCTTTCGGCACGGGTACGGCAGCAGTTGTTTCCATGATACAACAGCTCAGCTACCGCGATATGGATATGGAATTTGATGTGGCAAACGCACCGGTGGCTGCAGAACTGGCGCAGCGGCTGGCAGCTATCCGCACAGGTGAGGCCGAAGATGCCCATGGCTGGATTTTCAGGGTTTAAACCATTATTAGGCAGAATGCATAATATTTTTAAATTATTTTTGGTTTAAAAAAAATAATATGTACCTTTGCCGTCCAAAAAATTATTAAATAATCGTATTTTAGAATGCCTACTATACAACAATTAGTTAGAAACGGCCGTGAAATAATCAGGGCGAAAAGTAAATCAAGAGCTTTGGATGCTTGTCCTCAGCGCCGTGGCGTTTGTACACGTGTATACACTACCACTCCTAAGAAACCAAACTCAGCTTTGCGTAAGGTTGCCAAAGTGCGCCTGACCAACAAAATTGAGGTGATCGCTTACATTCCGGGAGAAGGCCACAACCTGCAGGAACACTCCATCGTGTTGATTCGCGGTGGCCGTGTGAAGGATTTGCCGGGCGTGCGTTACCACATTGTTCGCGGCAGCCTGGATACGGCAGGGGTAAAAGGCCGTAAGCAAAGCCGTTCTAAATACGGAGCTAAGAGAGAAAAAGCAGCAAAAAAATAAATTAGAATAATCAGCATACAATGAGAAAACAACAAGCTAAGAAGTTGCCATTGGCACCCGATGCACGTTTTAACGATAAATTGGTTACGCGTTTTGTAAACAACCTGATGTGGGATGGTAAGAAAAGCACTGCCATCACCATTTTCTACGATGCGATTGATAAAGTGGGCAAAATGACCAACGAAGATGGTTATGAGATTTGGAAAAAAGCTTTGGCAAACGTTACGCCTGCTGTGGAAGTAAGAAGCCGCAGGATTGGCGGCGCTACCTTCCAGATCCCTTCTGAGGTTCGTCCTGACAGGAAAATATCTTTAAGCATCAAATGGTTGATCCGTTACAGCCGCGACAGAAACGGCCGTACCATGGCTGATAAATTAGCTAACGAGATTGTTGCTGCCAGCAAGGGCGAAGGTTCTGCTTTTAAAAAGAAAGAAGATACCCACAGAATGGCTGAAGCTAACAAGGCATTCTCGCACTTCAAATTTTAATAAACTGCATTCAGATATACAAAGTCCCGGAGCTTGCGCTTCGGGACTTTTGATGTGTAGGTGATAGTGCCCTTCGAAATTTTATCATTGGGATAGAAACCGCAAAAACTACGTTTTAGAAGCAATCTTAAAATTTTGGATTTGTAATTTGGTGATTTATGTGTACTCTGTAAACGTGCAACTTTGCAGTACAATTAAAACACAAGGTACAAGGTTTCCTCAAAGAGCACCAGGCTTTTACAAGTACCGTCTTTGCGATAAACAGAAGCATAGCGGAGGTTTAGAAACAATCTAGCACTTTGGATTTGTAAAAGTGAGAGGTGAAAAGTGCGAAGGTTTTGCAATTTTAATATCCCAACTGCTCCGAAGCATTCAAGCGCGAGGGGCAGGGGAGTGGAGTAAATAAGCGCCCTTTTCGCGAAATAAATATCATTCTTTTGCCATTGCCGCAAATGAATTAAAAAGGTGTAACCCGCTTAAAGATACTGCGTGGAAGAGTAACTATTATCGGATTAAAATCTGCATGTATCTCGCTCTTCACCATGCGCTTCGCAAACATGAAAGAAGGAAATTGCTTCGCTGGTACCTCGCACGCAAAGAAATGCTTCTCTACAGTTTTAATCTGAATTAGAATGAGGGTGAGGAATAAAATACGTGCATTTCTCTCTTTGTGATACTTCCTGTCTCCATTGAGCACTTTTTGGACAAACATTTATTTTTTTGCGCAAAGGCACAATCGCCCGAAGGCGATAGAAAAGAAATCGTAGTGATAACACCAATAATAGATATTCTTACATTATTTATTTCTGCAGGATTCAAATTGTTTCTATCTATTCTTCGTCATGCACTGAGCTAACATAAGGAAGAGCAGTCTGCTATAAGTATTGAGTAGCGCTGTATAAAAGTGGATTTGTCACACTTGTAGCTGCATCACTCCGTCACATCATCACTTGATCACTTACTTCTTACCTACAAAAAAAATCCAACATTAAAATTAAAGTTGGATTTGTAAAGTTTTTTGCATAAAAACTATCCAGGTATCCTGGAGATGTATTTTTCTATGTCTTTTATCTGCTTTAAAATTTCCGGTGTTTTGGGCTTGCAGGCTTTGGCTTTTCTGAAGAAATCCTTGGCTGCACGGAACTCTCTTTTATTCATAAATATCTGGCACATGCCCAGGTAAGCCACTGCCTCGCTTTCCTTATCCGGAATGCCTACTCTGAGCGCTGCCCGGAAGTTGCTTTCCGCCTGGCGCATATCGCCGCGCTGCATAGCCATCATGCCCAGCTGCAGTTTGTTGGCGCCTTCGGCTTGCGGCATGGATGAACCTATCTGTTCGCTTTTTTTCAGCAGTTTTTCAGCAGTATCAAA
The DNA here is from genome assembly GCF_025631005.1 of Haoranjiania flava. Lineage (NCBI taxonomy): Bacteria > Pseudomonadati > Bacteroidota > Chitinophagia > Chitinophagales > Chitinophagaceae > Haoranjiania > Haoranjiania flava. The sequence goes on along the minus strand of NZ_JAOTPL010000001.1, from coordinate 151,472 downwards.
ATCCTGGTTCATCATAGCCAGGTTGCCTTTTAGCGTATAGTAGGTAGAGCGTATAGGTTTTATCAGCAGGTTGGGATACCAGATGGTATCCAGGATTTTATTAACTTCATCAATGTTGCCGGCTTCCATAGGCGCCTGCACCAGGCGGATAGGGCCGATAAGGAAATGAGAAACCAGCCCGATAAGCCCAAGCAGGTACAAAGGAAATACCGGCCAGAAGGAAGAAACACGCGTTACCTGCAACAGAATGCCGATAACGACTGCTAGGATACTGAGCCAGAAACGATACCTGATAATCCAGTTATAAAATTGCATATGTAATATTTTAAAAAATCCCTGAAAGCTATTGCCGGCAGGTATTTTGAGTCGTGCAAATATAACCTTCCTATTTAATAAACACAATTCTTTTCTTTTTTATGAAGTAGAAATACTAAATTTGCAACTTCATATTCAAGGTCCCGTAGTTCAATGGATAGAATAGAAGTTTCCTAAACTTTAGATACAGGTTCGATCCCTGTCGGGACTACAAATCGCACTGATCATCAGTGCGATTTTTTATTACATCCAATTTTGCTCCATGTTTTAGTAATAGTGATCTCCTTCTAAAAACAGTAGCGATTAATATGGATCAAATGGGATGAATTTCTACAACAGATAGCCTACGCATAGCGGTCGTTTTGTTTTTGGCAGACACCTTGGGAAACTGCAACTGATGAAAAATAAGCGGTTGAAAAGCTCCAGCCGCTTATTAAAAAAGTATTTTCACGCTAATGCCTAAGAAAACTTTACCTGTCAGAATAAGGAATAACGATTACAATTGCCTTCATTGTTCTAATTAATAATTTTAGTTTTTATGTTCAATTATCTTAGTAAAATTATATCGCTTTTGCAAATTATTCGTTCGAGCTCCAACTCGTAAGTAATAGGTTGTTCCTTTTTCAAGATTCGATATGGTTTGTCTGAATGTTGTTTTTAATATATCAACATCGCTAGTTGCATTTAAATTAATAATAGGGCTTTTTTTATTGTCAAATATATTAGCTCCTACATTTGGATTTTGTGAAACAAAAACACGGGTATCGATAATTTTATCTCCAACTTTATTTCTGGACAACCTATAAGATACTTCAATTGTTTGATCATTTATTGTTTTAACCGATAACTCTGAAATTGAAAGATAAGGGGTAACTATAAAATCAACAGTAGCGTTTCCATCAATATCCAATGTTTTTTTTTCAACTGGAAAGAAAGCGCCTTCAATAGGTGTAATTTCATACTTACCTTTAAAAATTCTTTTGTTATAAAATGTGCCGTCAGCCTTCCCCCAAAAATATTCTGGTTGAGGATTATCCTTATAGCTAATTTCTTTCATCATAATCCTAAATCCGTTTGGTTGTTCAGTGATAAATGATTCTCCTGTTATCTCATCTATTAATTTGCCTTGAAGAATTTCCTTAGGAATTTCGTAATTATCTATCTTATCACACGAAGATGAGATAAGTATTAGCGCTATAAAAACATAGTATAGTATCTTTTTCATTTTATAAATGTTTAATGATTAATAGCCTGGATTTTGTTGTAGATTTTCGTTTTTAGCTATCTCTCCTTCAGGAATTTTAGCATAATTAACTTTTGGATAAAAAGTATATTTACCTCCTACATATTCTTTTTTAAAAATGAATTTTTTTTCATTAAAAATATAGTATGGAGAAAGGGCCTTATATTGGCGATTATTTATTTCTTTATCAGCAATTCTCCAACGGCGTAAATCCCAATAGCTATGATTTTCGAATGCCAGTTCCATTCGTCTTTCTTTTTGAATAGACTTTTCTGTTAATTGATCTTTTGTATATAATTTAGCCCCTGCTCTATCTCTTATTTCATTTATACACTTAAGCGCATCATCTATTAGCCCAATTTGAAAAGCAGCTTCTGCTCTATTAAGAAGCACCTCTGCATAGCGCATATCAATCCACGCCTGTGTTGATCTGGAACCCAACACCTGGGATCTCTCCATTTTGGGATTTTGATATTTACGAACTAAAAATCCTGTAATGGTTGTTTCCGGATGTCCCATGCCACTTTTACCAATAATATTTTTACCATTATAAAGTGCATTAAAGTCTGCAGAAGTTTTTAATTCACCCGAAGGAAATGACGTGTATAAGCCTTTTTGAATTTCTATTGCTTCTCCTTTGAAAATATCGCCAGGTAAGATAACCGATCCTCTCAATCTTGGCTCTACATTCACAAATACATCCATCGTATTCGAAAATCTCTTAGGATCATTTTCTGGCCCTATGTCTAAAGTGCCACTATTCCCGTTGATATCATCAAACATTTCAACTAAATCCAGAGTTGGGTTTAATCTACTTGAGTAACCAGGAGCTCCTCTCATTTGATAAGGAATGTTATGTAAGTCGAAACTATGGGTTTTTTCAGGATAAATAAAGTATTCAGCAAATATTGTTTCTGGACTATTCTCATCCAAAAAAAGATTCCAATAGTTTTCAAATTTATCTGGAAATTTCCTGTACAAGCTATAACTATTTTCTAATGCTTTTGCGGACTCATAGCTGGCTTTAAAATATATTTCTGCTTGTTCTTTCGGTATTCCTAAAATATTATTTAATTGCATCGCACCATATTGAGCTATTGATCCTGCATATAAACAGGCTCTCGACTTAAGAGCATAAGCTACATATCTGTTAACCCTACCTTTTGCTATACTCTTTTCGGGTAATAATTTTATTGCCTGATCTAAATCTTCTATGATAAAGTCATAAACTTCCTTCTCGGTATTTCTAGGAACTTTCAGCTCTTCTAAACTTTGCTGCGGGTAATACTGTGGAGTTTTGATTATGGGGACACCTCCATATCTTTTTACCATTGCAAAATAATAATATCCTCTTATAAAGTATGCTTCTCCTAGCCACTGGTCAGCTTGCGCTTGGGTATAATTGTTCTTATATTTGGGGAATTCACCTATGAAATAATTTACATTTCTTACTGCGCCGTAATTCCAATTTTGGAACCAATCTCCACTTGGAGAATCATACAACATATCATTCTGAACTATAAGCATTTCTCCAGAGCAATTACCTGATGTTGGCCAGCTGAGTCTTCTGAATCCATCTTTAGTAGCACTAAAATTTTCTATTGGCAAATCATAATACAATCTGCTTAAATATGCTGTGATGCCCGACTCTGTACTAAATACATCTTTATCTTGGATGATATTCATTGGAGGCAAATCTAATTTGTTGCATGAATAAGATAACAGCGATAAAATCCCTGTTATGAATATAATTGTTACTTTCATTGTATACTTTTTAAAATGATAGATTTAAACCAATATTGTAAGTTTTGGTCAATGGATACAAATATCCGTATTGATCACTGGGATGTTCTGGGTCAAGATATTTAATACCAGTAAAAGTCAATAAGTTATAACCACTAAAATATATTTTTATATTGTTGACTCCTGTGTTGTTTAGCAGTGATTTTGGTATATTATATCCTAATTCAATAGTTTTTAATCTGATGTAGCTTGCATCCTGAACAGACCGCTCAGAATCTTTATAATTTGTACTTTCACCTCTATTGGTTGAAGGGAAGTGGCCGGGAATCCAATTACTATTTGGGTTGTTAGGGTCCGCTAAATGCCATCTATCCATAAACATATCAAGTCCGTTTCTTCCCCAGAAGAGGGGCCTTTCTAGTTGCTCAGGGTATTTAACATAACTCATGGTAGCCCCTTGAAATAAAAGCGACAATTCAACTCCTTTGTATTTGGCGCCCATTGTAATCCCGAAATTTATTTTAGGAAAACCCGTTGTTGATATGGGACGTTCGTCCAGTCCATCAATTACTCCATCTCCATTCCAATCATCATACTGGTAGTCTCCGGGCCGTAATATTGAATTTCCCTTGGCGTCTTGAATGGGAGATTTATATGCATCTTGATAGGAGGCAAACCTGCCTATATATCCTAAGCCCCACCAAATATCACTAAATCTGTTTGATGGATTATCGCGCCAGTTGCGATAAGAGTTGCCACTTTCCGCTCTTTCGATATATTTTTTCATAGTTCTGGTATATGACATATTTCCTGAAACATAATAATCAAATTTATTAATATGCATTTTGTGACTTAAGGATATTTCTAATCCGCTGGTTTGATCGCTATTCAGGTTTTCATCGGGGAGCCGCGCTCCAATTGTGCCGGGTAAACTTAAGTTTCGTTTAGCAAGTAATCCAGTTCTATTACGATTGAAATAATCAGCTTGTATGCCCAATAATCCCTTCCACATATCAAGGTCAATACCGATATCGAAGGTTTTGGCTTTGTACCATGTAATGTAAGGATTTGGAAGGCCTCTCATTCCTATAGCATTAATCCAAACGTCATTTAGCACATATCCGTCAGATGGAAAATTATAACCGGATAAAAATTGGTAGCTTGATGCATTGTCATCACCCATTAACCCGTATGAAGCTCTTATCTTTAAATTATTTACTATTGAATATATCTTTGCATTTTTAAAAAAACTTTCTTCTGAGATTCTCCAGCCTAAAGATCCTGCTGGAAAAAAACCCCATTGGTTTCCCGGAGCAAATTTTGAAGACCCATCGTACCTAAAACTAAACTCTGCAAGATATTTTGATAAATAATCGTAATTAACACGACCAACAAATCCTTTATTAGCATTTTTCCATAAATCGCCCATTCTCATATTTGCATTTTGATCTTTTGAATCTCCTGCGTATAGCTGGTCAACCGCATCCATGGATAAGAAACGTTGAGCTAAGAAATTGTCCATTGCAGAAGTTGTTTCTTCATAAAGCGCCAAAGCTGTTATATGATGTTTTTCAAAAAGGTTTTTTGTATAATTTAGTTGTAATTGTAGTGTTGTTGAAGGCTTTTCATTAAAATACCGGGTTAAGTGCGAAGGACTTTGCGCAAGGTGACTATTATATTTTTCTTTGGCTGCATCGTAGGTATAAAGAGTATATGCCTTTGCAAATTCTTTCGAAACAGAGATATAATAATCATAACTAAACATTCCACGAGCCCTCAAGCCGACTATAAAAGGTACATCGTATTCCAGCGTAAACGCAGACTGAAAATTTTTATTGTCAAACTTTTTATATCCATTTAGCTTAGCGTCAGTTATAACCAGTGGGTGATCAGCATCTGCAGCATTATAAAGATACTCGGGGTTATCATTTGCATAAATTGGCCAAAGGGGAACTTGTGTCCATATTGATTTATAAAGATACCATGCACTTCTCCATGGCTGATTTTTGGTATCTTTCATAGCAGATATGAATACTTCTGCCTTTAAATGATTTGTTAGATTTGCGCTTATATTAGATCTTACATTAAATCTGTCATAATTTAGGCTTCCACTTTTCCAAAATCCATTTTGTTTTAAATATCCAAAATTTACATAAAAATGAATTTTTTCTGAGCCCCCGTTGGCACTGATGCTATGCTGAGTTTGAGGCGCCAAATTATTTATTGCAACACTGGCCCAGTCTGTACTTTTTTTTGTCCCATTAGAGTAACTTTCAAAATCTTCTTTTTTGTATGATGGAGCCCGGCCGTTGTTGATATCATCTTCATTAATCAAAGTCATATAACTAATAGCATCTCCTGTTTTTGGTAATCCAGATGCTTGTTGCCAACCTACCGATCCTGAATATTCAAATTCTGTGCGTCCTCGCTTGCCTTTCTTAGTTGTTATCAATACAACCCCATTTGCAGCCCTCACTCCATATATAGCTGCCGATGCATCTTTTAGTATAGATATGCTTTCTATGTCATTAGGGTCAATTCTATTCATATGATCGCGCGTTACACCGTCTATAACGTATAAAGGAGACCCCATTCCTCTAATTTGTAATGAACTAACATAGGATCCGGGTTCTCCGGATTTTTGAACGACAATAACACCTGGTATTTTACCAGTAATCATATTCTGAACATTTTCATTTTTAGTTTTTAGAATTTCTTCACCACCAATTGTTGCTATGGCTCCGGTGACTGAAGTTTTAGTTTGTCTTCCATATCCTACAACCACAACATCTGCAAGACTTTTTGTGTCTTGTATGAGGATAATGTCGATGGTTTCTTTATCAGCTACAATTTCTTTGGTTAAAAAGCCTAAATAACTAATAATGAGTGTTGCATTTAGAGGTACAGCAATGGAATAATTACCATCATTATCTGTTATAACTGATTTTTTTGTTTGTTTTTCTTGAACTACGGCACCTGCCAGGGGAATACCACTGGTATCTTTTACTTGTCCGTGAACAATAATGATTTTTTCCTGAATAATTTGTTTAACATTGTCTATTCCCTTAGAATAAGACTGAGATATGCCTAAGAATAGAAGTATACAGAGAAGGTTGGTTGTCTTTAACCAACAGCCATGCTTCCTTGTTTCCTTGGATATTCTTATTGTTGTGTTTTTTTTGATAAAATACATTACTCAAAGTTTTAGGAATTAAGAATTAATTGTTGGGGGCTTCTATTTAAAATCAAATCTTCTAACATTGATATTTAATTTATATAAAATGCAGCTTCAATTTGTTTGTCATTAGAATGGCTTCCAATTGAAATATTATATCTGCCTTTTGGCACTTCAATGATGCCTAACTTTTCGTTCCATTTTTGTAAATGGTTAATTGGGATTCGAATATGGAATTCTACTTCTTTATTTTTTCTTATAGCAGACTTTTTAAAGTACCGGAGCTCTTTAATCGGCAATCGTTGCATACCTTTTTGCGGATAATGAATATAAGCCTGCGCTACTTCTTCTCCATCATATTTTCCAACATTTCTTGTTATAAAGCGGCACTCTAAAAAAGTATCTTTTATTGTATATGAGCTACGAGGTTTTTGCTTCCATTTATAAGTAAAGGATGTATAACTCAGGCCAAAGCCAAATGGATAAAGAGGCTTTTTTGTAAAGTATTTATATGTTCTATTAGACATTGAATAATTTTCAAAGTCAGGCAAATCGCTGTCATTTTTGTAGAAAGTTATGGGAAGGTGTGCCGATGGATTATACTTGCCAAATAATATATCAGCAATAGCAGTACCTGCTGCTTGTCCACCATACCATGCCTGAAGAATAGCATCAGCGTTGTTTGCTTCCCATTCAAAGCTAATTGCGCTACCAGACATGCAAATAAAAATAATGGGTGTCCCAATACTTTTAACTTGTTTCATTACATCTGTTTGCGCTTTAGGTAAAGCTATTGTAGTTCGGTCTCCACCCTTAAAACCATCTAACAGTTCTTTGCCTGCATCCCCTTCTTCTCCTTCAAGTTTAGGAGAAATGCCCCCCACATATATTACAACATCAACTTTTTTAGCAGCTTTAACTATTTTTTCGATCAAGGAATTATCAGCCTTTTCTGTACGTGAAAGGCCATCAATATGAATGATCTGTTGTTTTGAGCAATTATTCATACCCAAGAGTGGAGTAATTATTTGAGACGGAATGCCATTATAATTTCCCAGTTGTACTTCTTCATCATGAGCATTTGGGCCTATTATCAATATTTTTTTCACAGAACTTTTAAGTGGAAGGATTTGATTTTTATTTTTCAGTAGCACGATTGACTCCCTGGCTAATTGAAGCGCATGTTGCTTATGAGAAGGAGCTTCAAGTATAGAATATGGTATTTTACTATAGGGGTCTTTTTCAATGGGGTCAAACATGCCCAGTCGAAATCTTATAGTAAAAAGCCTTCTAAGAGAATTGTCGATATCTGCTTCAGAGATCAACCCTTTTTTAACTGCGTCAATAAGTGATGTGTATGCTTCAGTGCCACAATCTAAATCCGTTCCATGAAGCACTGCATCTGCTGCAGCAGACGCCTTGTCTAAATGTGTTTTGTGATTTTTATAAAAATCATCTATAGCTCCACAATCGGATGTAACATAACCGGAAAATCCCCATTTTTTCCGTAAAATATCATTCATTAATAAATCGTTTCCACAACATGGTTGACCCTGATATCTGTTGTAAGCACACATAACGCCTGATACTTTTGAGTTTAGTACTAAGTCTTGAAATGCCGGTAAATAAGTATCCCATAAATCATAAGTGCTAACAGTAACATCGAATGTATGTCTGCCAAACTCAGGTCCACTATGTACTGCATAGTGCTTTGCACAGGCCGAAGTCTTGAGCCTTAGTGAATCATTTCCTTGTAGTCCTTTTACAAAAGACTGGGCTATAGCTGAAGTTAGATAAGGGTCTTCTCCATAAGTTTCTTGCCCTCGCCCCCACCTAGGATCTCGAAATATATTGATATTTGGAGACCAAAAGGTTATTCCCTGGTACTGTTTTATACCCTTGCCCTCAGCTACTGCTTTATTGTAAATCCCTCTGGCTTCATTTGATATAATATCTCCTTCTCTTTCAATCGCCCCAGGGTTAAAGGTAGCTGCCATTGCTATAGCCTGTGGAAAAACGGTAACTTTATGCCCAGATCGTCCGACACCATGCAAACATTCATTCCACCAATTATAGCCAGGAATTCCCAACCTATTAATAGCTGTTGCATTATTTTGCATTTGAGAGATTTTTTCTTCTATTGTAAGTCGATGGATCAAATCATTTACGCGTAAATTGATAGCTAAGTCGGGATCTCTGAAGGGCATCTCATAGTCTTTTTTATTTATCTGACCTAAACACAATACTGGTAAAATAGAAAAGATCAATACGGTTTTATGAATGATGTTATATATTTTCATAAATATGCTTTTTAGTTTTTAAAAGAATTGAAAGCCATAAGAAAGTTTCATTTTTTAGTAAGATTCAATATCATCTATTCCCAATTTTTATTTAGCTGGATTCCCCATTTCAAGGATTCATTTGCCTACATCAATGATATCATAATGATCAAAAACTTATTAATTCCTTTATGTTTAATGTAGCCTTGGATGATGTATTCGTAATTTTTTAATCAAATAAAAAGTCTGTTACTTCCATAATTTTTCAATCTCCTCCAATGTTTTGCCTTTTGTTTCAGGCACCAATTTCCAAACAAACAACGCCGATAAAATGCCCATTACCCCGTAAATCCAATATGCAAAACCATGGCTGAACTTTTCGGTTAACCACAGGTTATCGTTAAGGATAGGAAATGTGAGCGATACAATCCAGTTTGCTATCCACTGCGAAGCCACAGCAATTGACAATGCGCCACGAATGGAATTAGGAAATATTTCTGAAAGTAATACCCAGCATACCGGTCCCCAGCTCATGGCAAACGAAGCCGTATATGTAAGCATAAATATGAGCGCCATTACACCTACTTTATTCATATAAAACATAGACCCTAAAGCAATCATACTCACCGCCATTCCTATTGACCCAATTATCATGAGCGGTTTTCGGCCAAACTTATCAACCGTCATAATTGCCACTACTGTAAAAATCAAATTAACTGCACCTACTATAATCGTTTGCAATAGTGAGGAATCAGTAGATGCGCCCATGTTCCTGAAAATATTTCCGGCATAATAGAGTACTACATTGATACCAACAAATTGTTGAAAAACAGACAACATAATTCCTATAAATATTACCAGAAAACCATAAGACAGCCATGGCGCATTTGTTTCATGAAGCGTTTGTTTAATATTTGACAGGATTACAGGGGCATTCTTCCTGCCATTGATTTTCTGTAATACTGTAAGCGCTTTCTCATCTTTACCTTTTAAGGCAAGATACCTGGGAGTTTCGGGAACAAAAAAAAGCAGAATAAAAAATATAACAGCAGGAATTGCTCCGGAGAAAAACATCCATCTCCAGCCTGTATGTGCTAACCATTCCTCGCTACCCTGGCGGGCAATAAAGTAGTTGACAAAATAAATAATCAACATGCCGAGTATAATAGCAAATTGATTTAGAGAGACTAATTTACCACGCTTTTCTGCAGGCGCTATTTCTGCTATATACATAGGCGAAATCATTGATGCAATGCCTACACCTATTCCACCAATTACCCGGTAAATCACAAATGAAAATAAATCAATGGTCCCAAAAAAATTAAATGCCTCCGGCCGCCAGGCACCAATAGCCGACAATAAAAATGCTGCCGCAGCAATTAATAACCCATTTTTCCTTCCCAGTTCTTTCGAAATAAACCCGGCAATAGCACCTCCTATTACACATCCTATTAATGCACTGGCTATAATAAACCCTTTTACAGCATCTACTGTGCCTTTCAGATCAGAAGCATCAGCAGGCAATGGTTTTGAAATATAATAAAACGACCAAATTCCTAATATTGCCATAGCTATGCCCGATACGGCCAGTGCCCTATTTCGTTTTACTATTTTAAATAATAAAGAACATATAACAACTAGCATCAGCAATAATGTAATAACAAGTATAACACGGTACTGGCTTATTACCTGAAGTATATTATCTACATATTTATTCTGTTCAGGGTTTCCGATGAAGAAATCTACCAGTGATTTTTCAGCACCATTTATCACTGCTGTATCATATCCGAATAAAAGTCCCCCTAACGCAGCAACCAGAGTTAAAACAGACAAGTAAAAAGAATTACCTTTTGCTGAATATGGTCTGCTACCTGGCGGATTAACAATAGTAGGCATAAATTTATATATGAGGTTAATAATATTATATGAACCTGTTAATCAGATTTTCAAGATATTCCTGTTTGCCGCTCCTTATTTTGGGTTCTCCTTTTTTAACAGCATAGTCGCGCAGGTCTTCAAGCGACAGACTGCCGTGTTCAAATTCTTTACCCTTGCCGCTATCGAATGATGCATAGCGGTTGCTGCGTATTTTTTTGTAATCAGAATTATTGAGCACATTATCTGCAATGATCAATGCACGTGCAAAACTGTCCATACCTCCTATGTGTGCATGGAACAGATCCTCGAAATCGGTGCTATTGCGGCGTATTTTAGCATCAAAATTAATACCTCCACCTTGTAAACCGCCAGCCTCAATTACAACCAGCATCGCTTCAGCCAATTCATTTATGTTATTAGGAAACTGATCTGTATCCCAGCCATTCTGGTAATCACCACGGTTCGCATCCATGCTGCCCAGCAACCTTGCGTCAGCAGCTACCTGTAACTCATGCTGAAATGTATGGCCTGCAAGTGTTGCATGGTTTACTTCGATATTAATCTTAAAATCGTTTAACAGATCATATTGTCTTAAAAAGCCTATTACGGTTTCACTATCATAATCGTATTGATGCTTACTTGGTTCACATGGTTTGGGTTCTATAAAGAAAGTCCCTGTAAACCCATTAGCGCGTGCATAATCTTTTGCTTTATGAAGGAACATGGCCAAGTGTTCCTTTTCTCTTTTCATATTTGTATTCAAAAGGCTCATATAGCCTTCGCGGCCGCCCCAGAATATGTAATTTTCCCCGCCAAGTTCTATCGTTGCATCAAGCGCAGCTTTTACCTGTGCTGCTGCGTGCGTAAGCACGTGAAAATCAGGATTGGTGGCAGCTCCATTCATATACCGCCTGTTTGAAAATAAATTAGCTGTACCCCAAAGCAGTTTCACGCCGCTTTCCGCTTGTTTTTGTTTTAAATATTTTGTGAGCGTTTGCAGCCTTTTATCATTTTCTGCAATATCGCCGGTGTAAGACACTACATCCACATCGTGAAAACAATAATAGGGTAAACCTAATTTGGTGATAAATTCAAAAGCTGCATCAGCCTTATCTTTGGCGCGCCTGATTGGATCATCTTTTTTATCCCATGGATATAAATGGGTGGGATTTCCAAAAGGGTCGGCGCCACTGTTGCAGAAGCTGTGCCAGTAGGCACATGCAAATCTTAACCAATCTTTCATTTTTTTAGCGCCTATTGTTTTATTTTCATCATACCACCTGAAAGCAAGCGGATTATCGGTTTTAGGGCCTTCATATTTGATCTGGCCGACACCTTTAAAGTACTCTGTTTTTCCCTTTGTGATTGCCATGGAAATTTTAAATTTAATTTATCAGAAATGCTTATTTATTTATCTAACAACGGTGGTATTATTTCCAATCTTGCGTAACGCATTTTTTAGTTAAGAAATATGCATCAGCATTTAGTATGCACTACAGCTACCACATAGGAATTAACTTAAATGCTTTTGTAATTCGTTTTTCCACTCAATGTATAAATCATTATATAGCTCTACATTCTCAGGCTTAATACACCCCAGCGGCTTCCTGTTCTTGCCGGCGTCTTCCACAGATAAAATACCGGCACCAATGCCAGCCCCTATTGCTGCACCATAGCTTCCATCACCATCATAAAATTCAACAGTTACGTTATTGACGTTTGCAAATGTTTGGGCAAATAAGTTGCTCAAAAACATATTTGCTTTGGATGCACGCACAACTGAAGGCGATATGCCATTCCCGCGCATAATATCAAGTCCGTCACGAAATGAGAAAGCAATACTCTCCTGTACTGCGCGCAACAAATGCGGAGTTGTGTGTACATTAAAATCTATATTATGAAAATGAGCGCCGATAATTTTATTATGTAACATGCGTTCTGCTCCATTGCCAAAAGGAATTGCCGTTAACCCTTCAGCGCCAGGAACTATTGAACTTGCCAGCCCATCCAATTCAGCGTAGCTCATATCTTTGCCTGTAATAGCTTTTATCCAGCGGTTGAATATGCCAGTACCATTGATGCAAAGTAAAATACCCACCCTTTTTGCATCTGTTGTATAATTAACGTGCGCAAAACTGTTGATTCGCGACTCATCATCATAAGCCAATTGATCGCTTATACCATATATCACACCAGAAGTGCCTGCTGTTGCTGCAACTTCTCCAGGCTGCAATACATTTAATGCTAACGCATTATTAGGTTGATCTCCTGCTTTATAGGTTACAGGTATGCCGGGTTTTAAAGCAAGCTTTACGGCAACATCTGTTTTTAATATTCCGTGGGAAGAAAACAATGGTTTTATTTCTGGAATTATTTCCTTATGAAAGCCATAATACTCCATTACATCATCAGAAACTTGTTCTTGTTCAAAGTCCCAAAATATTCCTTCTGACAAAGCAGAAATACTCGTGGTAATTTCGTCAGTAAGTTTCATTGCTACAAAATCACCTGGAAGCATTACCTTATTTATTTTTTCATAAATACGCGGTTCATTCGCTTTTACCCAAGCCAGTTTTGCGGCTGTAAAATTTCCCGGAGAATTAAGAAGGCATGATAAACATTTATCTTCTCCTATTGATTGAAAAGCTTTACTGCCAATTTCAACAGCACGGCTATCGCACCAAATAATTGAATTTCTCAACACTTTTTGATCTTTATCTACAAGCACTAATCCGTGCATCTGGTAGGCAATACCAATAGCGGCAATATCTTTAGCATTATAACTACCCGTGTTGTTACATTTTATAATTGCGTGTTGCACATACTCCCACCATGATTCAGGATCTTGCTCAGCCCAACCTGGATTTAGCGCAACAATTTCAGCCTCGGTATCAGGGTATATAGCAGATGCCATAGGTTTTTGCGTATTGGCATCAACTACTGAAGCTTTGATGGAAGATGTACCTATATCGAGTCCTAACAAAAGCATTGAACTGATTTAAAATAAATGAAAAAACAGTTAATTTCGCCGCATCATTTTTGTGTATTTAAAACAAATATAATATAATAATTTAAATTTGCAACCGATTTCAAATATTTTTTTATTTTTTTTCTTCGAATGGCAATTTCTAAATTATAAAGCGCGATAACCTTATTGTTTTTGGGATAACAGGTGTTTTTTTAACAAATTATTATGTTAGGAACGTATTGAATAAGCCCAATTGTAATGAAATTTTAAAATTTTAGATTATATTTATGAGGTTAAGGTTTAACTTTATTAGGAAGACAAACAATGAAACCGATTGTGATATGGACACTAAAAATGAAGTAACAATATATGATATTGCCAGTAAGTTAAGCCTATCTCCCGCTACAGTGAGCCGCGCGTTAAACAATAGTAAATTGGTAAACAAACAAACTTTAAGAAAAGTTCAATTGCTGGCAGAATCTTTAAATTACAGACAAAATAGTTTTGCAAGTAATCTCCGTAAACAAAAAACAAATACTATTGGTGTTATTCTTCACGAATTAAATAGCAATTTTATAACATCGGTGTTAGCAGGAATAGAGAAAGTTACCGCCAAAGCCGGATTTGATATAATAATAACGCATTCTTCTGAAAACAAGGAAAAAGAAATTGCAAATGCCTCAAATCTATTTCATAAAAGAGTTGATGGGGTTATCGCATCCTTATCTTTCACAACTAAAGATTTAAAACACTTTGAACAATTTAAAAGTAAAGGTATTCCTGTGATTTTTTTTGACAGGGTTGATGAAGAAAGTAGCTACCCCAAAGTTATTATAGATAATTTTTCAAGTGGATATAGAGCTACGCAACATCTTATTGATCAAGGTTGCCGGAGAATTGCAATGGTTACCTCAAATCTCTCAAGAAATGTATATATGAAGCGTCATAGTGGTTATGTAAAAGCTTTGAAAGATCATAAACTTAATTATGAAAAGGAATTGGTATTTATAAAAGACCTGTCCGAACAAAGTGCCATAAAAGTAGCTAAAGAGATAATAAAGATGCGGCCTATGCCTGATGGTATGTTTGTAACTAATGATTTCTCTTGTGCAGTTTGTATGTCAACATTAAAAAAATCTGGCATAAAAATTCCGGAGGATATAGCCGTTGTAGGTTTCAATAATGATGCTATTGGCAAACTTATTGAGCCACAATTGACCACAATTAATTACCCTGGAAGAGAAATAGGAGAAATTGCAGCTCGCATTATAATAAACCATTTAAAGGACGTAACAGATATAAAATTGACGAATACATTTATAATAAACTCTGAATTAATAATTAGAGAATCATCATTAAAAAAATCTAAGAATAATTAATCAGGCTGCTATTGTTTAATTTGTTAAGCTGAACGCGATGCAATACGCGTAACTTGGTAGTTTGGTTCTTGGTGTAAGTAAATTTTTTATCTAAACATATACTAATTTAAGCCTTTTATTTTGGCATAGAATTTTCCCGTAATTACCTATAAAGTATTTAGTTATGGCTACTCTTGCACAATCAGTCAAAAACTACAGTAAGTTTATAGGGTTTATTCTAAAATATTACAACACCGATATCTTTAAAAAAGTATCTGACGAAGCTACGGCAAACACAGCCGCTGAGCAAGCAGCTCCTGCATCTGAGGATGAGTACAACAAGCCGGAAGAGCTGGTGGAAGACCTGAAAAAACTGGGCCCAACCTTTGTAAAGCTTGGACAACTGCTTTCTACCAGGCCGGATTTTTTGCCTGATGATTATCTGGAAGCGCTGGCAACGCTGCAGGACGATGTGGAATCTATCCCTTACGCAGACATAGAAAAAATAGTGGAATCCGAGCTCGGCGTACGCATGTCAGCAGCATTTGCTTCGTTTGATACAGAGCCGCTCGCCAGCGCATCTATAGGCCAGGTGCACAAAGCTGTGTTGCGGTCGGGCAGGGAAGTAGCCGTGAAAATTCAGCGCCCCGGTATTCGTAAAAAGTTTCTCGAAGATCTCAGCAGTTTAAAAGAAATGACCGCACTGGCTGTAAAGCATTCTAAAACCGCGCGCAAATATTCTATTGACAGTATACTGGATGAGATGCAGCATATCCTGCTCAACGAGCTCGATTATATCCGTGAAGCGCAAAGCCTGCAGATTATCGGTGAAAATCTGCAGAAATTCAGGCTGTTGCTTGTGCCTGCTCCTGTAATGGACTATACCACATCGCGCGTGCTTACCATGGATTTTGTAGACGGCAAGAAGGTTACAAAAATTACACCCTACGAGCGCATGGAACATAATTATGGGCCCGTGGTGGACGATTTTGTAAAAGCCTATCTGAAACAGGTGATCGTAGACGGGTTTGCCCATGCCGACCCGCACCCGGGGAATGTAAATATTACACGCGACCATAAGATCGCGCTCATGGATATGGGCATGGTAGCCAGGTTTAGCCCGCTGATGCAGGATAAGCTCATGGCGCTGGTATTAGCCATTGGTATGAAAAACGGCGATGAGATTACAGACACGCTGCTTGACATAAGCAAATACAACCCGGCACAAGCCGACCTGGATGCCTTCAGGAAAAAGGTAAACCGCCTAGCAATGGACGCGCAGAGCACCAGCGCCAATGACCTGCAGATGGGAAAACTCATCATGAAGATGACGCGCATAGCAGCGGATGAAGAAATAAAAATAGCTCCCGAAATAAACATACTTGGAAAAATATTGCTGAACATGGACCAGATTGTGGCAGTGCTTAAGCCTGACTATAATCTGCAGCAAGCCATTAAAGATTATGCCGGCAAAATGATGCAGGCAAAACTGCGGCAGGAATTGCTGCCTGAAAATATTTTGTCTAACCTGGTGGAACTAAAAAAGCTGGGTAAGCATCTTCCGGAAAGGCTTAATAAGATCACGGAAAATCTTGCACGCAATGAATTTTCTATGAAGATAGAAGCGATTGATGAGAAAAGATTTACAGATGGTTTTCAGAAAGTAGCCAACAGGATCACGCTGGGGCTGATCATTACCGGCATGATCATCGGGGCTGCAATGATGATGCGCATTCCTACCCGTTTCACCATTCTCGGTTACCCGGGCATTGCCATGATCTTTTTCCTGGCCGCTGCGGTATCAAGCTTATTGCTGGCTTACAACATTATTTTCAGTGATGAAAACTTTAAGAAGAAAAAGAAATAATTTAATTGGCCTGCAATGCGGCCAATTAAATTACCAGGTTAAAGATAACGTTATCGCCTGCCTATCATACCAATGATGTCATCTAAATAATTGCCGTCTTTATTCTTGTCCAGGAAGCCGCCAACCAGATCGATCAATCCACCACCGCCGGTTGTGCCCGCAGATGGGGCATGTGTGCCTGTTAATTGGCCAAGTATATCTGTTAATCCGCCGGAGCCGGTATCGCTGTGTTGCCTTTTTTGTTTGCCCAGGTAAGACAATACGATTGGAGCGATGATGGCCAGCAAAGGCCCGATCTTATGGAGGCTGATGCCTGTTTTTTCGGAGATGCCCTGTTCTATATCCGGCACCTGATTGCCGAATACATGGCCAAGGATTCCCTGTCCTTGCTGCTGCACCTGCTGTGGGTTTGTTTGCAATACATCGTCAAGCTGGTCCAGCATGCTTCCGTCGTGGTCTTTGTCAATAGCCTGATTGAGGCTGGCTGCACCTTCGGGCGTTTGAGCATTTCTTCCGAGCCCGCCCAGTATCAGCGGCAGCGCAAGGCTGAGTGCGGTAGCGGTTTGCCTTTCTTCCAGGCCTAAATGTGCAGACGCATTTTTTACTAAAGAACGTCCCATTGTGCTGTTCAATAAATCAGGTAAATTCATAATTTTTTCTTTTGAGATTTATTGATTACTACACAATTTTTAATCCAAATATTTGGCAGCTTCGGTGTCTCGGTATTTTTTTATCAATGTTTTTAATTCTTTTTTCATGGACGACACAATATTTTTATACGCAGGATCGTTAAAAACATTCTTCATCTCCGTGCGGTCTTTTTGCAGGTCATACAGTTCCCAGCTAAGTTCGGGCTTGTAAAAACGTATAAGCTTGTAGCGCTTGTTGCGTACCCCGAAATGCGGGTAAACGGTATGCTCATTGGGCCATTCAAAATAGTGGTAATACACTTTATCTCTCCATTGCTTTACAGATGCATTTTTAAAAACAGGCAGCAGCGATTGGCCTTGCATGTCTTTGGGTACGGGCAGCCCGGCAAGTTGCATAATGGTAGGCGCAAGGTCAAGGTTCATCACCATCTCCTGTTTCCTGGAGCCCGGTGCAATTATTTTTGGATAGCGAATGATCAACGGCGTTTTAAAAGATTCTTCGTACATAAATCTTTTATCAAACCAGCCGTGCTCGCCTAAATAGAATCCCTGGTCGGAGGTATAGATAACTACAGTATTATCGCGCAGGCCATGACTGTCAATATAATCAACGATCTTGCCGATATTGCGGTCCAGCGAAACTGCCGTAGCCAGGTAGTCGCGCATGTATTGCTGAAATTTCCATTCCACTAAGGCATTGCCCTGCAGGTTCAGGCGTTTCAGTTGCTTTTCAATAGCCAGGTAGTGCGCATCGAATCGAGCACGTTGCTCAGGGTTCATCCTTCCATAACCGCCATGGCTGAATTTCTCGCCGTTGCTCATCTTCAGGTCATAGCCCATCAGCATAGATTCCCTGATATTCATGGTTTGCACGGCAGCAGGCTTGCGGTGGGTGTATGCATCATAAAAATTTTCGGGCAGCGGAAACACAACATTTTTAAAAAGATCAAAGTCTGAAGTGTCAGGATTCCACACCCTGTGTGTGGCTTTTTCTCCTACCACCACGCAAAAAGGCTTCGAAGTATCCCTGTTTTTTAAATAATCTATGGTAAAATCCGTAATGATGTTGGTTACATACCCCGTATGCCGTTCCTTTTGATTTTGCATGTTGATGAAATCGGGGTTGTAATATTCCCCCTGGCCAGGCAGGATTTTGTAGTAGTTAAAACCTTGCGGTTGGGTTTCCAGATGCCATTTTCCTATCCATGCAGTCTGGTAGCCTGCGTTGGTAAGGTGCCTTGCAAAGTGCGGCTGCGATCCGTTGAATGACGAGAAGTTGTCCCTGAAACCGTTGATGTGGCTGTATTTGCCGGTAAGGAACACTGCCCGGCTTGGGCCGCAGATAGAATTGGTCACGAAAGCATTTTCAAACACTGTGCCTTCTTTCGCAAGCCTGTCAAGCTGAGGGGATGCACCGAATTTTGCGCCGTAAGCGCCTATTGCCTGGTAAGCATGGTCGTCTGAAATGATCACCAGTATGTTTGGCCTGGTATCGCGTGCAAAGAGGTTTGCAGCAAACATACAAATCAGCAGGCTCAGGAATAGTTTCTTATTTTGCATTAGTTCATGATTTTTATGGTAAGTTCTTTCAGCAGTTCGGTTCCCGGTGTGCCGGTATCATTGATACCGATACTTCTGAGGTTGTATTCATGTAAATGTAATAAAATGTGCTCTACTTTCTGGTAGGGATAATTTTTTTTCGCCGTAAGGTAGTCTTTGGCAAAAAAGAAATTCACGCCAAGCGCTGCAGCTATTGCTTTATCATCTTTGCCCGGCACTGCATGCGCTACTGCCACCTTGCTGAAAAAGCTGTAGAGTGTTGGCAGTATCATTTGCAGGGGCGCTGCCTTGGGATTCGATTCAAAATAACGGATGATGCGAACGGCTTTGGACATATCTCTGTAAGCGATAGCTTTTTGCAGTTCAAAAGCATTAAACTCCTTGCTGATGCCCACATACTTTTCAACATCGTCTTCGGTAATGTTTTGCTTCTCTTTCAGGTTTACGGCAATCTTTTTAATTTCGTTTTCAAGCCTTGCCAGGTCATTGCCGATATGGTCTACCAGCAGTATTAAAGCGTTTTGGGTAATGGACAGGCCAAGATGCTTTACCGTGGCTGCCACCCACTCAGGAAGTTCATTGTCGTACAGTTTTTTTGTAGAAAAAAATTCGCCTTTTGCTTTGATGGTTTTGGCAAACCTGGTACGTGCATCTATTTTTTTATCCCTGTAAGCTATAATTAGCACTGTGGTTGGCTGTGGATTTTGAAAGTAACCGTCCAGTTTTTCTACATCTTTCAGGTACTGTGCTTCTTTTACAATTACTACCTGGCGCTCGCCGAACATGGGGTATTTTTTGCAGGTGCTGATGAGCCCGGGCATATTCAGGTCGCGGCCGTATAGTACGGAAAGGTTAAAGGCTGCTTCAGCTTCAGACAATATCTGTGTTTCTGCAAAATCAAGAATTTTGTCAATATAATAAGGCTCATCTCCTTCAAGCCAATAAAAAGGTTTGAAAATCTTCTTTCTCCATTCACCAATAATTTTTTCAGCAGACATGTAGCAAATTTAGTGAGTTATGCGTAATAATTACAGGACTGTGTATAAAGTAATGCTGGTATTATAAATTTTGTTAAATCTTTTTTTTGAGTTGATTTTCTTTTAAAAGAAATATCTAAATGATATATTTACATATCAAATGAAGCTGCGCAGTGCCATAAATCTATCAATCTTATCTGTATGCTTTTATGTGGGAAGTGTACAGCAGACTCATGCCCAGCGTGTTGGGCACGGCATGTATGATACCATCAGGGTATATGCAGAAATTCTTCCCAACGGCGACACTATTCCGCTGAGCTACCTCCCAGATCTTTTTGTGTATGCACAACTTACAGGCCAGTGGAAGGAATATTACAAAGAATGGAAAAGGCTGAGAAATGCAGTATACGTAACTTACCCCTATGCGGTGGAAGCTGCTCGTGTGGTTAATGACATTAATAAAAGCCTGGTAAACGTAGACAACAGGCGTGAGCGTAAGAAAATAATCAGTGCCCGTGAAAAAGAACTGCGTACTGTATTTTCAGATAAGGTTAAAAACCTTTCTGTGTACCAGGGCCGTGTGCTCATGAAGCTTATAAACCGCGAAACGGGCAACAACTGTTATGAAATAATCCAGGAATATAAAGGCACCATACCTGCCGGTATCTACCAGGGCATTGCCTTCCTGTTCAGTTCCAGCCTGAAACAGCCATATAGCCCCATGCTCAGCAAGACCGACAAATTCATAGAGATCATTACCCGCGATCTCGAAATGAAATACGGCTATTATAATTATACAGGAAACTACAGGTAGGGTATAATTATTTCCCATCTACAACAATTATCTTTGCGGCAAACACAAACCATGCAATAACCATAAAGATTAGGAACCTATACCAACCGTGAATGAGTATTGAATCTAAAAAGCTGCTTATTCCATGTGGCAAACAGAAAAAATTAATTATTAACACATGAAATAGCCATAAGCAAAGTTGCATACCAACCGCGATGAATAAAGGCTATTCCATGTGGCAACTAAAAAACAAATAAATATATACACATGAAATTAGATATATTGGCTATTGGCGTGCATCCGGATGATATTGAACTGTGCGCCGCCGGAACCATACTGGCCTGTATAGACCAGGGAAAAAAAGTGGGCATTGTTGATCTTACACAAGGCGAACTGGGCACCCGCGGCACGGCCGAAACCCGCAAAGCCGAAGCAGAAGCCTCTTCCAGGCTAATGGGGCTGCATATCCGGGAAACCCTGGATCTGAAAGACGGATGGTTTGAAATTGATGAAGCATCTCTTCGTAAAGTAATAATGGTTCTTCGCAAATACCGTCCTGATATTGTGCTCTGCAATGCTGTTGAAGATCGTCACCCCGATCACGGAAGGGCTGCCCAACTGGTATCGCGCGCCTGTTTTCTTTCCGGGTTAATAAAGATTGAGACCGAACTAAACGGCGGACAACAGCAGGCCTGGCGGCCGAAGCAGGTATTTCATTACATCCAGGACAGGTATATTGAGCCTGATGTTGTTTTTGATATAACCGCTTATCATGCAAAAAAATTAGAAGCCATTCTTTGTTTTAAAACGCAATTCAACACGGTAGAAGATAATGAGCCGCAGACCTATATTTCCACACCCGAATTCCTGGATACCATTGTGAGCCGCTCCATCATGATGGGCAAAAAAATAGGTGTGCGCCATGGCGAAGGCTTTACCGCTGAAAAGACGATAGGCATTACAGATTTTAACAACATAATACATTAGAGATCACGGCATTTCCACATTTACAGACTAACTTTGTGAGCTAATAAATTTATCTTCTTCCAATAATGCAAACCCCTAAATTCGCACGCACCAGCCCCTCTTTCCACGTAGAATTAAAAAACCGCATCAACGAGTATTTTAAGCAAACAGGACAAAATACATTTGGCGGCTATAAAATATACCTCAAGGCTGCAGTGCTTGTAGCATTATTTGCCTACTGCTATATTCAACTGGTATTTTTTACACCCGGTAACAACTGGATATCGCTGCTGCTTTGCGCCCTGCTGGGCATTTTAACTGCCGGCATAGGGTTTAATGTAATGCATGATGGTGCACACGGCAGTTTCAGCCGTTCTCCTTTGGTAAATAATATTGCTTCTAACATTGCTGAATTCATAGGCGCCAGCCAATTTATGTGGAAAATGAAACACAACGTACTACACCATGCATATACCAACATTGACGGCATGGACGATGATATTGAAGCCAAACCATTTCTGAGGTTTGCACCCACACAGAAATATTACAAAATGCATAGGTTTCAACATGTTTACTTCTGGTTTTTTTATTGCATACTGCATTTTTACTGGACTTTCTTTACCGATTTTAAAAAGTATTTTACTCAAAAAATCGGCGATATGCCATTGAAAAAAATGAGCACAAAAGACCATGTTTCTTTCTGGCTGTTTAAACTGGCATATTTCAGTTTGTTCGTGGGCGTACCTATCTGGCAGGTGGGATTTTTAAACTGGTTTGCCGGGTTTGGTGTATTCACACTGGTAACGGGTTTTATCTTAAGTATTACCTTTCAACTGGCGCATACAGTAGAGCATACAGATTTTCCCATACCGGACGATAAGAATAAGATTGATGATGAATGGGCTGTACACCAGCTGAAAACTACCGCGAATTTCGCAACTAAAAACAAATTTTTATCCTGGTACATGGGCGGGCTGAACTTCCAGGTAGAACATCATCTTTTTCCCAAAGTATCACATGTACATTACCCGGCTATCAACAGGATTGTAAAGCAGGCATGTAAGGAATACAATGTGAAATATAATGAATACAAGCTGTTCAGGCATGCAGTAATATCGCACATAAAGTTTTTGAAACAGATGGGCAGGCCTGGTTTGGCGTAATAAAAAAAGACAAAATCAGAAAACTAACGATTTTGTCTTTTTTTGGTTATTTTGCAAATAATGTAGTAAATTTGTGCAACTACCATAACCTTTAAATTTATAAAAATCAATAACAATGGGCACTTTTTCTAATCACAATTTTGCTAACGAGAAAGCGTTGATCCGCGTAGATTTCAACGTACCTTTAGACAAACAGACTTTTGAGATAACTGACGATAACCGTATGCGTGCGGCGCTTCCTACCATTAAAAAGATACTTAGCGATGGCGGAAGTGTAATTTTGATGAGCCATTTGGGACGTCCGAAAGGCGGCCCTGAAGATAAATATTCACTCAAACATATCATCAGCCATCTGAGTGAGTTGTTGGAAGTGCCTGTACAGTTTGCTGCTGACTGCATTGGACAGGAAGCGGTGGACAAAGCAGCTTCGCTGAAACCCGGTGAAGTGCTTTTGCTGGAAAACCTGCGTTTCTATCCCGAAGAAGAAAAAGGCGATGAAGCTTTTGCCGAGAAATTGAGCAAGCTGGGCACATTGTATGTGAATGATGCATTCGGAACAGCACACCGTGCACATGCTTCTACTGCAGTGATCGCGAAGTTCTTTGACCCTACCAAAAGAGTGTTCGGCCTATTGATGGAGGGAGAAGTTTCCAGCGCGGAAAAAGTAATGAACGAAAGCGCAAAACCATTCACTGCTATCTTAGGCGGTGCCAAGGTTTCAGATAAAATTCTCATCATTGAAAACCTAATGGAAAAAGCTACTGACATCATCATCGGCGGCGGTATGGCCTATACCTTCTTCAAGGCACAGGGCGGTAACATCGGCGCTTCTCTCTGCGAAGAAGACAGGCTGGATACAGCGAAAGAAATATTGCAAAAAGCAAAGGCCAAAGGTGTGAACATTCATTTGCCTTCGGACAGCATCATTGCTGATAAGTTCGCTGCAGACGCAAATACAGAAACTGCTGCCAGCGACAACATTAAAGAAGGCTGGATGGGATTGGATATTGCCGAAGAGGCAAGAAAACAATTTGCTGATGTGATTAAAAAATCAAAAACAATCCTGTGGAACGGGCCGATGGGTGTGTTTGAAATGGAAAAATTCCAGTCAGGTACCAAAGCTATTGCCGAGGCCATTGCAGAAGCTACTGAAAACGGCGCTTTCTCTCTGGTGGGCGGCGGCGACAGTGTAGCTGCTGTAAACAAATTCGGCTATGCTGATAAAGTAAGCTATGTATCTACGGGTGGCGGCGCCATGCTGGAATTCTTTGAAGGGAAAGAACTACCCGGTATCGCTGCGATCAAATAAGAAACAGAAATAACCATAAAGATTAGGAATCTATACCAAGCGGGAATGAGTATTGAAATCTAAGAAGATGGTTATTCCATGTGGCAACTAAAAAAACAAATAATATATACACTCATGAAATAGCCATAAGCCAAGTTGCATACCAACCGCGAATGAATAAAGGCTATTCCATGTGACCATAAAGAAAAATAAAAAATATACACATAAAATAGCCATAAGCCAAGTTGCATACCAACCGCGGATGAATAAAGGCTATTCCATGCGACCATTAAAAACAGCCGCAAGCGGCGCACGAAAAATTATACACAAGAAAATATATTTAAAGGTCCGGTTTTTTTACCGGACTTTTTTTTATGACCTATGTTATGAAATACTCCCAAATAAATGTAAAATCCAAAAACATAAAACTTCGTCTGTTTTTTGTATTCCTATCTCAAAGATTTCGAGATGGATAAAAAGAATATATTGCTGACAGGCGGAGGAGGCACGGTAGGGTTCGAGGTTTTAAAACAATTAACCGGGCTATCTGATAAATATACAACCACTGTATTCGATGTGTTTTCAAAGGTGAATCGTAAAAAATTTGCTTCTCTCAACAATAATTTCAGCATTGTGTATGGAGACATTACGCAGAAGGAAGCGGTGAGAAAAGTGTGCAGAAATGTAGATGTAGTTATTCACCTGGCAGCCATCATTCCCCCGTTAGCAGATGAAAAACCTGAGCTGGCTTATAAAGTAAATGTAGAAGGAACAAAAAACCTGCTTGATAGTTTACAGGAACTTTCACCGGATGCTTTTTTTATGTACAGTTCCTCTATTTCTGTTTATGGCGACAGGCTTACAGAACCTGCTATTAAAGTCGGGGATGCATTACAGCCCAGCGAAGCCGATTATTATGCCGAAACCAAAATAGCATGTGAAGAACTCATAAAACAAACCAGGCTTGACTGGACAATTTTCAGGCTTGCCGCTATTATGGGAAATCATAAAATTTCAAAACTGATGTTTCATATGCCGCTTGCCACCTCATTAGAAATAGCTACGCCGGCTGATGCAGCGCGTGCTTTCGTAAACGGTATAGAGCAACGTCCGGTGCTCAATAAAAGAATTTTCAATCTCGGAGGAGGCGAAAAAAACCGCACTACCTTTAGAAAATTTCTCGATAGGTCGTTTGATGTTTTCGGGTTGGGGAAAGCCGATTTTCCGGAGAAAACTTTTGCTGAAAAAAATTTTCATTGTGGTTATTATGCAGACGGTGCAGATCTGGAAAATATTGTTCATTTCCGCCAGGATACATTGGATACCTATTTTGAGGATGTGAAGAAGAATGTGAATCCGTTTGTAAGAATACTTACAAAACCATTTGCAGGTTTTATAAAAAAACAGCTTGTAAAAAAATCAGAGCCTTTGGCTGCTATGAGAAACAAGGACGGGAAGCTTATATCCAGATTCTTTCATTGATAATGTTGTGCAGGGTTTCAGGAAAATTTAATTATTAAACAAACAAAATATACACACATCAAATAACCATGAAGATTAAGAATCTTCCAAGCGGGAATGAGTATTGAATCTAAAGAAATGGTTATTCCATGTGGCAATTAAAAAACAAATAAATATATACACAGGAAATAGCCATAAACACATTTGTATACCAGCCGCGAATAATAAAGGTTATTCCATGTGACAAACAGAAAAAATTAAATATATACACATGAAATAGCCATAAGCCAAGTTGCATACCAACCGCGAATGAATAAAGGCTATTCCATGTGACCATTAAAAACAGCCGCAAAGCGGCGAACTAAATAAATACACATGAAACATATCAACCTCCTGGTTTTATTGCTTATGATCTCGTCCATCGCTTTCGCTGATGGTGGAGGGAATAATCTTACAATAGTGATACCCAATGTAAAAAACCGTTCGGGAAACATTGAAGTAGGCTTATTTAATAAATCAACAGATTTTCCTAAAGAAAACAAACAATTTAAAAAGGTAGTTTTAAAGGCAGCGCCTAATACAAAGTATACTTTTAAAGATCTGCCGGATGGTGAATATGCCATAGCCGTTATGCACGATGAAAATGCAGACGGAAGGTGTAATTTTAATATGCTGGGCATTCCCAAAGAAGGCTATGGCTTTTCTAATAATGTACGTCCGAAATTTGCAGCGCCTTCCTTTAAAAGTGTAAAATTCTCACTTACAAATAATAAGACTATATCTGTAAATCTTATTTATTAAGTAAAGCGGCATTATTATACCAAATGTGTTTCCATAGATATTTTTTATCGGTTGGAAATTATGTTGTTATTTCGCAAAGACAACACTAATGCTCATCTCATAGTTTAACCGTTTATGGAAAAAATAAGTAACAGGATTATTACTCAGGTTGCTTTATTGCTGCTTATATTGCTGTTATTAATTCTTATTGGGAAAAATCTTTCTTATTTTATCCCGGGAGTATTAGGGGCAATCACCCTGTATATTTTATTTCGCAATTTTTATAATCGCCTGGTAGAAGAAAAAAATTGGGCGCCCTGGCTGGCAAGTACTTTTATTATAATTGCCTCCCTGATTTCACTGGCTATCCCGCTATGGGCCATTGTAGAAATATTGATTCCCCAGGTAGATGCGCTTATTAAGAATACCCCGGTGATCATAGAAAAATTTAATGCTGTAAAAGAATTTATGGCTTCTAAACCTGTTCTGCGCAATATTAATCTTTCAGAAGGAGCGCTGATGTCGCAGGTGCAGAAAATAGCGGGTTACATACCTAAAATGCTCAATAGCATTGCTGCCATTTTTGCCAATATTGCTACGGCATTTTTCATCCTGTATTTTATGCAAATCAACAGCAGGAATATGGAAAGACGCCTTGCAGTGTTTCTTCCTTTCAGCCAGGAAAATGTACAGGATATTTGGGCCGAAACAAAAATGATGGTCAGGTCTAATGCTTTGGGTATTCCATTGTTAGCTATTTGCCAGGGTATTGTAGCTATCATAGGTTATTGGATCTTTGGAGTAAATAATTTTTTCCTCTGGGGAATATTGACCGGTGTGGCATCTGTAATCCCTGTTGTAGGCACTATGGTTATTTGGGTCCCGGTTTGTATTGTGGTATTTGCCACCGGGGAAATAGGAAGAGGTATAGGGCTTACGCTCTATTGCTTAATTGCTGTTGGCGGGATTGATAATGTTTTGCGTTTTACTATCTTAAAAAAGATAGGAGATGTACATCCGCTGATAACCGTATTCGGCGTTATACTCGGGTTGAATTTGTTTGGCATGATGGGCTTGATATTTGGGCCGTTATTACTGTCTTATTTTATATTGCTTACTAAAGTATACCGTACAGAATTCGGGAAAAAACAAGAATTGGTTGCAGCTATAGAACAAGCTCAGCTTGAAAAGCAGGAAGAAGTGCTTCTTAAAAATGTACCGAGCAAGGATTAAGAAAATGGCAGCTTCCCGTGAAGGAAACTGCCTGGTTGGTTGTTGTCAAGGGTTATAGTTTCAACAACTATTTTACGAGTATCATTGTGCCCAGATCAGTGATCTTGCCGTAAGTGACACCCACATTAGTTTTGGTGCTGTCTTTGTAAAGTGTGGACTGGTTTGCGTCGTACACAATATGGTAAGTGCCGTCTTGCAAGCCTATAAATTTATAAGTACCGTCAGCAAAAGGTATTGCAGTTAAGGTATCCGTACTGCCTTCTCTGGCAATTTTTACCAGTGCCTGTGCTTCTGCGGGGAGTACTTTACCCCATATTTGACCGTTGGTTTCTTCACTGAATGTTCTTACAACAGGCTTTAAGATATACTGGTCATTGCCTGTTTGTACGATTGATCCGGCGGCATCAAAATCTATCCAAATTTTGTATGCTACCCCGGGCTCTAATGTTTTGTTCAGCTTCAGCTTCAGGCCGCTTGATTCTCCTGAAGGTACTTTCAGGGGATGTTTCATGCCGTCGGCTACCACGTAGCTGTTATCTCCCAATAATAGCCTGATCTGGTTCAGATCGCCTGAAGGCACCTGCACCCTGCCCATCATTGCTTCCTGGCCGTTTCTTAAATCGAGCAGGTTGTACAATTGTGGTGTATAGTTCAGGGTTCTCCAGGCAGTGTCCACGCCTACGGATATTTCCCGGATGTCTATATAAACTGCCTCATACAGCGCCGGCGCATCTGTGAGTGCAATGGAAACTGTTGAGGTAGCTGCTGAATGATCTATACCATTATTTTTTGTGCATGATATAGCTCCCAGCGATACCAGAGCAGCGAGTGCGCATAATGTTTTTTTCATCTTAGTTGCTTTTAAGGTTATAGTTCTTTTAGTGTTGTGGGCACAAAACTATTCCTGCAACATGAAGACAAAATGAAGTTTACAAATGAATATGCTGATTGAATAAGATTGTGAATGTGGTGCCGGCGCCGGGCGCAGAGTCAACAGTGATTTCTGCATCGTGGTATTGTGCAATACTTTTTACTATTGCCAGCCCAAGCCCGTAAGACTCCTGTGCAGTGGCGGAGTATTTCTTAAAACGGTTGAATATATAGGGAAGATTATCGGGCTCTATGCCTATGCCGCTGTCCCTGACAATCACAGCATATTTCCCAGGTACTCGCCGGTCGTATATCTCAATGCTGCCTTGCGCTTTGTTGTACCGGACAGCATTATTAATGAGGTTGTAAAACATTTGAAATATAAGGTCTTTGTTCAGCCGGTGAAGCGCTACGTCTTTTGAAAGGTTTACTTTTAGTGTAAGTTTTTTTTCTTCGAGGCGATGGGAGAGCTCTTCCATCACTTCTTCTATGAGTTCCGCGGGTTTTACAACATCCTGCCTGTGGTATTGGTCATTTTCAATGCGTGATATCAGCAGTAGCGACTGTACTATTTTTTTCAATCGGTTAAGCGTTCGCATCATTTCTGACAGCTTGCGGTACTGTGCTTCAGAGAGATCTTCATCGGCAAGCATATTCTCAATTTTTGTTTTGAGAATACTGATGGGGGTCATTAATTCGTGTGATGCGTTGGATGTAAATTCTCTTTCCCTGATGAAGTCTGTATGTACCTGGTCCATCAACTGCATGATAGAGCTGTCCAGGTACCCGAAATCTGCCGTGCTTGTTTTTACAGGCCCTGCCAGGTTTTTGTACGGGAATTTACGGTGCCTTAAACGCGTTGCTATAATGGTGTTCAGCGGTTTCAGCAAATAGCGTGTGTACAATAAATTAAACAATACAGTTGCCAGTATCAATGCTGTGAGTATGCTGAAGGCCACGCGCTGCAAGGGTTTATAAATTTCGGAGATGGAATTTATTTCCTTGCCTACTTCCAGGAGGTAGGTTTTGTTATCATGAATAAAATAGTGGCTGAGTATGCGGTAATCCGATGTATCGCCTTCCGCGAAAATCCGTGGCAGGATCTGTATGCTATCAGCCTTTGCCCTCCCGGTAACCTGTTCAAGCGAAATATATTCTTCCTTGAGCATGGTGTAGCTACCATAGTTAGGCTCTCCGTCCAGGTAATAGTCAATGCCTTTTTTGTCTATTTCGTTAAGCACTTGTTTTTTTTGCTGTCTCAGGTTTGCGTCGGTGTACCGGTCCGCGATCTGTTCTACAAAGGAGGGCAATAAAAGTATAAACACCAGCACGATCACCAGTGAAGAAAGTAAAATTGATAAGGCTAGTTTGGTATTTAATCGCACGGCTAAATTTTTATTTTATAACCAACGCCCCTCACTGTTTCCAGGAAATCTGCAGGCGCATGCGCGCTTAATTTTTTCCTGATATTTTTGATGTGTACATCAATGTAATTGGAATCGTATTCTTCGTCTGAAAAATTCCCCCAGATGTATTCACTGATCTGCACGCGGGTGATGGGCTTATTTTTGTGCAATACCAGGTAGCTTAAAATATCAAATTCCTTCTTAGAAAGTTCTATCTCCGCGTTGTTGTAGTATACCATTCTTTTTTTCAGGTCTACCTGGAAATCGTTGAGTTCTACCAACGTATCGTTCAGGGCAAACTTCCTTCTTTTAATGGCTTGCATGCGTGCATTGAGCTCCAGCAGGGAAAATGGTTTTGAGAGGTAATCATCAGCGCCGAGGTCCAGCCCTTTAATCCTGTCTTCCAGCTGGCCGCGCGCTGTAACAATGATGTAAGCTGCATCAGGAAGATCTTCTTTGATCTCCTTCAGCAATTCAAGCCCGTCCCTGTCCGGCAAACCTAAATCAAGCAGTACAAATTCATAAACATTTGTCTCGGTGCATTTTAATGCCTGCTTTGCGGTAAAAGCAATGTCGCAGCTATAAAAAGAATCTTTGAGAAATGCTTCCATCTCCAGCGCAAGCGTGCGTTCGTCTTCTACAATCAGTACTTTCATTCTTATTTAGTTTTTTGGTTAACGATCATCAGCGATGTGCGCATATTTATCATACTTCGTTTCATCTTTATGGTCTCATACATATTCACACCCGATGCGGCGGTAACCTTCTAAAACTGGTAATAAAAACTAAAGGTAAAAAATGAATGCCCATTTTTATCAGTCTCTATAAAATTATTGTTCAGTACAGAAAGCTGGTATGCCAGTTCCAGAAGATAGCTGTTCCTGTTATAGGACAGGGGCAGCTTAAAGTTGTAAGAGATGAGTCCAAAATTTTTTGTACTGATAGTTTGCATGCCTGCATTGGGATTTGGCTGGTTCTGCCCCTGTCCCTTTGCCTGCCCTTTACCACGGTTGGAATTATTTTTCTTATAAGTTCTGTAAAACTCCTGTGTACCTGCCGTCATGTTGATCTCAGGTGTAAAATAAACTATATCTCTGTCAGAGATGCTGCCAAGATTCAGTTCCTTAGAGTTAGCCAGCGTCACAAAAAAATCATGGCCATTGCCAAAATTATAATCACCTGTGAGCGCTGAAGTGAGCCAGTGTTCGTATGCCAAAGTTGCGCTCAGGCTGTGTGGGGTAGAGGCCTGCAGGAAAGGGGAGTTTTTAGGATAAACCGTATAGTTGTAACCAATATCTCCTGAAAAGTTTTCAGTGAAACTGTATCCATAGCCCACGCCAAAATTGGAAGCAGAAATAATAGCAGTATCTATGGCGCTGTTTAAAATTTTATAGGCCATTGATGTGAAATACAACCCGGAAGGAAATGTAAGCGAACCGGCAACGGCTGCGTAAGGCATTGGCTGCACTGCTACCTGGCCGTAATAGCTAATATTATTGGCTACCACTGTACCAACTGTGAGATTAGCGCGTTTGCCGGCATCTTCCACAGATGCTATGCCTTTATGTAGTGTGTCTGCCTGCTGCGCCGGGAGTTGTGTTGGCAGGCATAACAGGAAGAGCAGCGCATATTTCATACAACAATGATATTATATTTATTTTATTCTGCCAACGCCTTTTATTGGTTTAGGTTTCACAGGTTTTATCCTGATATCGCCGGGTTTAACCGCTACCGGTTTAGCCTGTTTTTTGGCTTTGGGTACCTGCTTTATCTCTACAGCCTGGCTTTCGCTGATCTCCGGCGTCTTTCGTTCTGCTTGCGCCGGCTTTTGGCCTGCGGGCACATTCTGCGCACGGGAAACTGTACTGTTAGCAAGCAGCAACAAAGAAATAAATAATATGGTGAAGAGAGTTTTTCTCATTTTTAAATGATGATTGCCCGCTACGAAAGCAGGCAATCACTGTTTAACATTTACAAATTTAAAACAAAAACCTACTTAAAACTGTTTTAATACATCTTAAGATTTAGAACTGATTGGTTGTTTTTAGGATTACAAAGTCAAAATTATAGGCACAACATGAAGAAAAGATGAAATTTTGAAGGTATGGTGAAATGGTTGTTTTATTAACCGCGCATTTAATTAGTTAATTGCAGGCATCGTATATTTTTTATATGTAATTTTAATTACAATACTGCCTATGCGAAGCCGGACGGAAATATTCCTGAAACAAACACCTGCGCTGAAGTTGTTGCTGGGCCTTGTTTGCGGCATACTCTTACAGGAATATGTTGTCTTCTCACTCATCCAGATCGTTGTAGGAATCTGTATTTCCGCAGCAATGTTCATTGTATATTCTTCACTTTCCTTAAAATATAAATTCCAGGTGCGGTGGCTTGGCGGTATCTCTATGTTCCTTATTGCTTTATCCTTAGGAGCTTTTTTGCTGCACAAACAACATGCAGGGTACAGGGAAGAAACATTACAGAAAATACGGCAGGCAGATGCAGTAGAGCTTATTATTCATGAGCCTTTGGAAGCAAAGCCCAAAACTTATAAAGCTTTATCAAAGATAAGGAGCATAAAAGCTGGCGATCAGTGGGAACCTGCCTTTGGCAATGTATTGATCTACTTTAGCAAAGACTCGCTACCTGTGAACATTGGCATGGGTACGCACTTGATAGTGCGCAAGCCTTTGCAGCTGATTGAGAATGCCGGCAATCCAGGTGAGTTTGATTACCGCACATACAGCAGGAGGAACGGCATTTATTTTCGTACTTTCCTGAAAGCCGACGAGTACAGGGCATTGGCGGAAAAAACTGTATCACCCGGCAGCTATGTGTTTGCTTTGCGCGACAGGATCATTGGCATTATAGATAAACACATTCATTCTGACAAGGCAAGAGCAGTTGCCAAGGCTTTGCTCATCGGTTACAGAAAAGATATTGACCGCGATCTTTTAGCAGCATTTACCAATACCGGCGTGGTACACATTATCGCGATCAGCGGCATGCACCTGGCTATGATCTTTGTAGCAATGCAGTACCTGCTTACACCACTCAGAAAAAGGCGCCACGGGAAAGCCGTGAGTGCAGCTGTCACGCTGGCTGTTGTGTGGCTGTTTACCTTCCTGGCAGGCGCAGTCCCGTCAATTACGAGGGCGGCGGTCATGATCACATGTATAATCATCGGCAGTATGATCGGCAGGAAAACAAACATCTACAATTCGCTCGCAGTATCAGCTTTTGTGCTGTTGCTGGCAGATCCATATGATCTGTGGGATGTAGGTTTCCTGCTGTCTTATACTGCTGTGCTGAGCATTGTTCTTTTTCAGCAAAAAATCTACAGGAGCCTTTATTTCCAGAATAAAATAATGCAGGGCATCTGGAATGTGGTGTCTGTGACACTTGCGGCCCAAACACTTACATTGCCGCTGATACTCTATTATTTTCACCGCTTTCCAAACCTGTTTATTGTTTCCAATCTTTTTGCTGTGCCGCTGTCAGCGGTAATATTGTATATGCTTGCTGCAATGGTGATTTTATCGGCTGTCCCGCTCCTGGGAAATTTATTGGGCGTTGCCGCTGAAAAGCTGATCATCCTGTTCAATGGTATGCTGCAATACCTCAACGAAGTGCCGTTTAATATTACCGATAATATCCGTATAAATTTTATGCAGGCTATACTATTGTTTGCACTCATCTTTTTATTGCGCGAAGTTATCCATACTAAAAAAAGAAATTATTTATATGCATCGCTCATGGCATTTGCAGCGATTGTGTCTATAGGAATACATGAATCACGCAAGCACAGCGATCAGTTGAAACTGGCTGTATACAACACGCCCGGTAATATAGTAATTGATTTCATGGAAGGAAAAAAATCGTTTGTTGTAGCTAAAGAACCTGTAGCGCGCAACTCTTCAACAGATACGTATGTGCTGAAGCCTGCTGCCACCTACTTTCATACAAAACCCGCAGACAGCCTTGCCTCAGTGCACCTGTCTTTTCCGGAAATAAAATTTCATCAATACCATTTATTTGTACTAAACGCACAGGCATCTTTGCCGCCTATACCATCTACCGGCATCAGGCTGGTGCTCGTTGCCGACAATCGCCGGGAAGATTTATCGAGGCTCAAGGAATTATTTCCCAATGCGGCATACGTCTTTACCAATACAAACAGCTTGTGGAAAATACGCCAATGGAAAAAAGAATGCAATGCATTAAATTTGCGCTGTCATTCCACAGCTCTTGACGGGGCTTTCATCACGGAAGTAAATTAAATCAACAAAACATCATGCAAAAAAAAATCAAAGCCGCGCTCATCTCTGTTTTTTATAAAGACGGATTGGACACGCTTGTGAAAGAACTGGATAAACAGAATATTACCATTTATTCTACCGGCGGTACCCAAAAATTTATTGAAGACCTGGGTATTGCATGTGTACCTGTAGAAAGCCTTACCACCTATCCTTCTATTTTGGGCGGGCGCGTTAAAACCTTGCATCCATCAGTGTTTGGGGGTATACTTGGCAGGAGGGATCATGCTGATGATGTTCGCGAAATGCAGGAATATAAGATACCTGAAATTGACCTGGTGATTG
Source organism: Haoranjiania flava (assembly GCF_025631005.1). Classification (NCBI taxonomy): domain Bacteria; kingdom Pseudomonadati; phylum Bacteroidota; class Chitinophagia; order Chitinophagales; family Chitinophagaceae; genus Haoranjiania; species Haoranjiania flava. The sequence goes on along the minus strand of NZ_JAOTPL010000001.1, from coordinate 116,895 downwards.
TTGACCTTTATCCTTTTGAAGAAACTTTGAAATCTACGGCTGACGAAAAACTCATCATTGAGAAAATTGATATCGGCGGCCCGTCTATGATACGAGCGGCAGCCAAGAATTTTAAAGACCTGGTGGTGCTGGCAGATAAGCATGATTATGCAGCGCTTGAGCAAATGCTCAGGGAGCAGCAGGGCGGAACTACGCTGGAACAGCGCAAAGCCTTTGCTGCTAAAGCATTTGACGTGGTAATGAATTATGATATTGCTATCAGCAACTACTTTAATGCGCCGGTTATACAGCCTGTGAAACATAAGACTCCTTTGCGTTATGGCGAAAACCCCCACCAGGAAGCAGCTTTCTACGGCGATTTGAGCGATGCGTTCGAACAGCTCAACGGAAAGGAATTATCGTACAACAACCTGGTAGATGTGGACGGCGCCGTACAGCTTATCAATGAATTTAAAGAGGAGCAGCAGGCCGTGTTTGCCATCTTTAAACATACCAACACCTGCGGCATAGCCATCAGGAACACGGTGAAAGAGGCCTGGGAGGCAGCATTGGCAGGCGATCCGGAAAGCGCGTTTGGCGGCGTAATTGTAACCAACCGCACGGTAGATAAGGCAACTGCTGAAGCCATTAATGAAATATTCTTCGAGGTGCTTATTGCACCTGCTTTTGATGCCGATGCGCTGGATATTCTTAAATCAAAAAAGAACAGGATATTACTGCAACTAAAAGTATCAGCCGGGCTGCCTGGTAATTCTTTTAAATCTATACTCAACGGTACGCTTGCACAGCAGGCGGATGCAGGTAACTTTGCTGAGTGGAAAGAAACCGGCGGCAGGACCTGTACAACAGAAGAAAAAGAAAACCTGGCTTTTGCAAACATTGTATGCAAACATCTCAAGAGCAATGCCATTGCGCTGGTTAAGGATAAACAGCTTATCGGCAAGGGCTGCGGCCAAACAAGCCGCATAGATGCATTGCGCCATGCCATTGAGAAAGCCGGGCAATTTAATTTTGACCTGAAAGGTGCTGTGCTGGCTTCAGATGCTTTCTTCCCGTTTAATGATTGTGTGCAAATGGCGCACGCAGCAGGCATTGAAGCATTCATTCAACCGGGCGGTTCTATCCGTGATAAAGACAGCATTCAATACGCTGTGGACCATAAGCTTGCTATGGTTATTACGGGGATGAGGCATTTCAGGCATTAAGTTACGCCAGGTAAACATTTGATGCAGCTAAATTCACACATTATGAAATATTTTATAACTCTTTTTGAGATTATTTTATTATGCTTTAGCTGCAACCTTGTTGAAGAGAAAAAAATAATAATTTATTTATCGTAAAAGAGCATATAAAGAACTGTATAGATTCATTGATAAAGACTGATGAAAACAAACAAAACAAAGTATATGAGTCTTAATAGGCTTGAGGTGTGCTATAGATTCTCTGCAGCAGATTACAAATCCTGATTTCTATCTTTCGTCCGGGATGTGCTTTGCTAACAGTGTAAACAGCGGCAGAACAGCCACAATTCTAACGCAAAAAGACGAACCCTAAAGTCCGCCTTGCTATTATAATTGTTTAAAAATTATCTGTTCATGCTGATCAGAAACTCTTCATTGTCTTTAGTGCCTCTCATACGGTTAAGCAGGTCAGGCATTGCTTCTTCAGGTTTCATATCGCTGAGGTAAGCGCGCAGGATATTCATGCGGCTCAATACATCTTTATCTAACAACAGGTCGTCGCGACGCGTAGATGACTGTACCAGGTCAATGGCCGGGTAAATACGTTTGTTGGCGAGGCGCCTGTCGAGCAACAGTTCCATATTGCCGGTACCTTTAAATTCTTCAAAGATCACCTCGTCCATCTTGCTGCCTGTTTCAATAAGCGCGGTTGCCAGGATAGTAAGCGATCCGCCGAATTCTATTTTACGCGCAGCGCCGAAAAACTGCTTGGGCTTTTGCATGGCATTGGCTTCCACACCACCGGACAATACCTTACCAGATGCAGGCGCTACTGTGTTGTGTGCACGTGCCAGACGGGTAATGCTGTCTAAAAGTATTACTACATCATGGCCGCATTCTACCAGGCGCTTGGCTTTCTGTAAAGCAATGGTAGAAACTTTTACATGCTTTTCGGCAGGTTCGTCAAAAGTAGATGCAATCACTTCTGCTCTTACACTTCTTTCCATATCTGTCACCTCTTCGGGGCGTTCGTCTATCAATACAACCATCAGGTATACTTCCGGGTGGTTCTTGGCGATGGCGTTGGCCACATCTTTCAGTAAAACTGTTTTACCCACTTTTGGCGGCGCCACGATCAGGCCGCGCTGGCCTTTACCGATCGGCGTAAACAGGTCCATGATCCTGGTGCTATAATTAGCGGGAGAAGTGAACAGGTTTAGTTTTTCAAAAGGGAATAAAGGTGTTAGATAGTCAAAGGGCACGCGGTCTCTCACTTCTTCGGGGCTCTTGCCGTTGATGTTTTCTACGCGCAATAGTGCAAAATATTTTTCGCCTTCTTTGGGCGGGCGCACCGCACCTGTAACCGTATCGCCGGTTTTTAAGCCGAACAATTTAATCTGGGATGGCGATACATATACATCATCCGGAGATGAGAGATAGTTATAATCCGATGAGCGCAGGAAGCCGTAACCATCGGGCATCATTTCCAGTACGCCTTCAGAAGCTATCACGCCGTCGAACTCAATATTGAAAGCATGTTCTTTCTTGTGCTTGTGGTGTACAGGCTGCTGAGAAATGATTTCCTCATCGGTCATTTTTTCCAGTTCTTCCACTGAAATATTATCTTCATCGTCTTTCAGCAATGCCAGGAATTGCTCGGAAATCTGGGGAATATCATCATTGGTTTCCTGGTCCTGTTCCTCGGCTATATCTTCTTCCGGATTGCTTTTTATTGCTGTTTTTTCGGCCTGCGCCGGTTTTATTTTTTCGCTTTTTTCTTCTACAGGTTCAGCATTATTATCATCTTTAACTACAGATGTAGAAGTGGCCTTGGCAACAGCTTTTTTGATAGGCTTTCTCTTGCGCGGTTTTCTTTCTTCTTTGGCTACATCTTCTGTTTCGGCAGGTTTTTCTTCAGTTGGGGTCGTGTCGGCAGGCTCTTCTTTTTTGTTGGCATCGCTCATCACAATAGCCTCTTCGGTAGTATTGCCTGTAGTAGCTTTCACCGTTCTTTTCCTCTTTGGTTTTTCTTTTTCAGCATCGCCGGAGGCTTTGTTATCGTTGTCTTGTATGGCTTGTTTGTCCAGTATTTTATAGATCAGTTCCTGCTTGTCGATATTTTTTTTCACAGGAATCTTCAAATTTTCAGCGACGTCTATCAGTTCAGGAACCAACATGTCGTTCAATTGTAGGATGTCGTACATAAATTTCTTAGTGCTTGTTTGATTAAGTCATCAAATGAATTTTCCCGGAAGGGAAATTTTTTAAGGAGATAAAATTTTAATAAATTTCGGTTGATTTTTTTTGAGAAAACAACTGTTTAGCGAAGCTTTTTACAAGTCGATATATTGTCAAAGATGTTTTCGAGTGCAATGTTACACCATTTTTTAAAAACCACAAATTTATTTTTTAAGGATATATAAAATCAATGCCGTATGTCATCCTGATTTTCATTGTGTGCCATAATGTTTATATTTTTGGTGGATAAATTATGGCAAAACTGATGATCTATACAGATGGCGCTTCCCGCGGAAATCCCGGCCCGGGCGGTTATGGCGTGGTAATGCTGTATGGCAATGTAAGGAAAGAATTATCGCAGGGATACCGGCTTACTACCAACAACCGTATGGAGTTGCTGGCAGTCATTAAAGCTTTGCAAGCGCTGAAAAGAACCGATGAAGCAGTGCATCTTTACACAGATTCTCAATATGTGGTAAATGCTGTACAAAAAGGCTGGCTTAAAAAATGGATAGATACCAACTTTGCAGGCGGAAAGAAAAACAAGGACCTTTGGATGCAATATTATGAAATTGCCAAACCTTTTTCCATACATTTTTATTGGGTAAAAGGGCATGCAGATAACATTTACAACAACCGATGCGATGAGCTGGCTACTAAAGCTGCCGATGGCAGCAACCTGTTGCCAGATGAAGGATTTGAAGCTACTTTAGGGTTAACTTCGCTGTGATTATTTCTTCAATCCGCCGATCAGGATCGCGATCATATTTTCTTCCAGCAATTCGGGTTCAATCTTGGTTTTTGAGCGGTGCCAGGATTCAATACCGCTGATAGCATGCAGCAGCAGCCATATCGTGGATGGTACATTCACTTCTTTGATCTCGCCGTTTTTTACGCCCAGTGTGATGATCTCGTTCAAACGCTTGCGATAATTGTGCCTTTGGGTTTCATAGTTAGTGAGGTAGGGCTCAGTAAGATGGTTCCATTCCCTGTCTGCCACCAGCCTTTCATCAAAATGCTCAATCATTTGTTTGATCTGGAACCGTAAGATGGTCTCTACTTTTTGCAACTGGCTCATGTCTGAACGCTCTACCTGGATAATGTGCTCCCAGTACAGATTAGCGGAGTTAAAACATATATCATGCAGCAGTTCTGTTTTCGAACGAATGTGGTTGTATAAGCTGGCCGCTTCAATTCCTACTTTTTCAGCCAGGTCGCGCATGCTTGCGGCTTTATAGCCTTTTTCACGAAACAAGCTGGCAGCAGCCATAAGTATCACATCTTTTTTTGTAACGTCTTTGTCGGTTTTGATCCTAGCCATAATTTTTCTCTAACTTTTGTTAGGCAAAAATACGAAATTCGTTAGTATTTTGACCTATCTTGCTGAAATTATAAAACTTAGCATGGATCCAGCAAAGATATTTGAGGCTTTTCAAATACAAAATACCTTTGAAAACCCAGATGAACAGTGGCTTACAGCATTTCTGGCGGCAGAGATTAACATGCTTATACATACAGACTTTCAAAAACTTTTGCATATACTTTACCGCCTGGATATTGATGAAAACCAATTAAAACAACGGCTGAGGGATAAGGAAGATGCCGGCAGGCTCATGGCAGAAATGATATTGGAAAGAGAAAAACAAAAAGCCATAAGCCGGGATAGTTTTAAAAATTTCTCGGACCAGGCTAACGCAGAAAAATGGTAATATGTACACATCAACAACACAAATACGCGTACGCTATGCAGAGACTGACCAAATGGGCGTGGTCTATTACGGAAACTATGCCCAGTACTTTGAGGTTGGCAGGGTAGAAGCTATACGTGCGCTGGGTTTCAGCTATAAGAAGATAGAGGAGCAGGGCATCATGCTGCCTGTGACCGAGCTGAATATAAAATACATCAGGCCTGCCAAGTATGATGAGCTGCTCACCATCAACACAAGCATCAGAAACCTGCCGAAAGATCATAAGATTGTTTTTGATGTGGAAATATTTAACGAGCAGCAAAAATTGCTCACTGTGGGAAAGGTCACATTGTTTTTTTTGAAAAAAGGCAACTGGAGCAAGACGCAGATGCCAGGCGAAATGTACAGCGCGTTGCTGCCTTATTTTGCAGAGGATAAAGATGGTTTGATTAAATAAGTTATCTTTACTTGCATGATATTCAGATTTATCAGGAAGTTTGTAAAAGGTTTTTTTATTTTTCTTACTGTGCCGATAGCGCTTTTGTTTCTGCTGGCATGTGTGGCTTCATTTATCAACCCCGGCAAGTTCTGGCCCGGCAGTTTTTTAAGCCTTACTATACCATACCTGGCTATATTGCTGGTTTTTGCGTTTATTTTCTGGCTGGCTATGAAGCCGAGGCTGTCGCTGATACCCCTGATCAGTCTTTTGATCGGCTGGCAGCAGCTTGATGCCGCTTTTGCGTTTCGTTTTAAAACCATTTTTACCAAAGACCTTGAAAAAAAAGAAGGCTTGCGAATCGTAAGCTGGAATGTGGGCAGCATGTACGGCACTACCAGCAATGCACAGACGCGCCTGCGCGACCGCGAAGAGATTGCCCAAACCATTGTGGATTTAAACCCGGACATTATTTGCCTGCAGGAATTTAACCACTCGGAAACGCAGGGAGAGCAAGCCAATAACATAGGCCTGTTCACGGAAAAATATCCTTACTACTTCTTCTCCAAAGACCTTGATAAGCGCAATGGCTTTTACCAGGCCGGCAGCATAATTTTTTCAAAATATCCCTTTGTTGATTCAGGCAAAATAGCTTACCCGGCGGGCATTTCCGAGAGTTTTATTTATACGGATATTCTTTACAATCTCGATACATTGCGGGTGTACAACATTCACCTGCAATCTTATAAATTCTCCCGAGAAGACTATGAAGGCATTAATAAAATACAAAACCGTTCAGACTCGGCGCTGGATGCTTCCGTTGGGATCATTAAAAAAATGAAGCGCGCCTTTCAGAAGCGCGGCACGCAGGCAGACATTATCCGTGCCAGCGTTGACAGTACAAAATTGCCCAACATTATCTGCGGCGATTTTAATGATGTGCCCGGCTCCTATACATACTTTACCATTCGCGGAAAGCACCAGGATGCTTTTTTAAAGAAGAGCTGGGGCGTGGGCAGGACCTATTATTCCATTGCGCCCACTTTGCGCATTGATTACATTTTGCCGGATGACAATTTTATCATCAACCAGTTTGATATGGTTGATGAAGATCTCAGCGATCACCTGTTGCTGGTATGCGATGTGAACCTGGTAAAATAATTAGCCGCGTATCCTGATAAAAATTTTATCTTCGCAATAAGCCGTAAACAGCAGCGGTAAATGATTTTATGGAACTGAAAATATACAATTCACTCACAAGAAATAAAGAAGTTTTTGAACCCATCACCCCGGGCTATGTAGGCATGTATGTATGCGGGCCTACGGTTAGCGGCGAGTCGCATTTAGGACATGCACGTCCTTACATCACATTCGATGTGGTAAACAGGTATTTCCGCCACCTGGGCTACAAGGTGCGTTATGTACGCAACATTACGGATGCCGGGCATTTTGAAGAAGAGGGAAGGGAAGCCGAAGATAAAATTTCGTCCAAAGCTTTTCTTGAAAAGCTGGAGCCTATGGAGCTGGTAAAAAAGTATACCGATCTTTTTCACTGGGGTATGCAGGAGTTTAATACGCTAACGCCCAACATAGAACCTACAGCCACGGGCCACATTGTAGAGCAGATAGAAATGATCAAAAAAATCATGGCAGACGGCTATGCGTATGAAGTAAACGGCTCAGTTTATTTTGATGTAATGAAATACAACGAGGATTTTTCTCAAAAGGAATTGCCTTACGGTATCCTCAGCGGCCGCACGCTGGAAGATGTTGTGGAAGGTACGCGTGAGCTCGACAACCAGGAAGAGAAGCGCAACAACGTAGACTTTGCTTTGTGGAAAAGTGCACCCCCTGAGCACATCATGCGCTGGGCAAGCCCCTGGGGAGAAGGTTTTCCCGGCTGGCATATTGAGTGCTCCGCTATGAGCAGTAAATATCTGGGGAAGCAATTTGATATTCACGGCGGGGGTATGGATTTACAGTTTCCGCACCATGAGTGTGAAATAGCACAGAGCGTAGTTTGCAACAACGAGATGCCTGCGCGCTACTGGATGCACAACAACATGATCACTATCAACGGAAGGAAGATGGGCAAGAGCTACAACAATGTGATCAAGCTAACCGAATTGTTTACAGGCAATCATCCTGAACTGGAACAGGCTTATCACCCCATGACCATCCGCTTCTTTATTTTACAGACACACTACCGCTCCACACTTGACTTTAGCAATGATGCTTTAAAAGCTTCGGAGAAAGGCCTGAAGAGGCTGCTGGATGCCAATGAAGCTTTACAGAAACTTCCAGCTTCAGAAGTTTCAGAAGCTACTGATACCGGGCTTGACAGCAAAATACAACAACTGCTGGCTGAACTGGATGAATTTCTGAATGATGATTTTAATACCGCAAAAGTTATAGCCGGCTTGTTTGAAATAGTACCGGTGATCAACAGTATTAAAGATAAACACATTCCCGCAAATGCATTGAGTTCACAGACGTTTGCTTTGCTTCAGCACAAAGTAAAAACATTTATCGAAGATATTCTGGGATTGCAACCGTTAACTGAAAACAGGGGCGAGCATCTGCATGGCGTGGTGCAAATACTGATTGATATGCGTAAGCAGGCTAAAGCAAATAAAGACTACGTTACAAGCGATAAGATCAGGAATGAACTGGCAGCCATAGGCATTGTGCTGAAAGATGAGAAAGGCGGTGAAATGAGCTATACCATTCAGTAATCATCGCAGGGAAATATCTGTTACCAGCGGATAGTGATCAGACACAGATGTGGCAATGATCTTCGTTTGCGATACCTGTATGCGCTTGTCTGCAAAAATAAAATCGATGCGCAGCGTCCTAAGGAAGTTCGGAAACGTAATGCCGAAGCCACTTGCTCCTTTCAGGAATACATCCTGCATATTTTTCTTCACCATGTTGTAGATGTAGCTCGTAGGCACATTATTAAAATCGCCGCAGATGATCTTTGGATGTTTCGTATGCATAGAGGCCATATATTCTTCTGCCTGCCGTTGCTGTCCTTTAGATACATTGATCAGCCTTCGCAGTGTATACTTCAGTGTTGACTCTTTTTGAAAGGCTTCCTTATGCTTATCGATCTGGTAAGAGAGCAGGTGCAGTGTGTTTACGTTTACCATTTGCCCCCTGTATGCAATATCGACCGAAAGCATATGCCTGATGCCTTCACCGGAGTAAAAGGCCGCTGCCTGTTTGTTTTTAACGGGCAACCTGGAATAAATTGCCAGTCCTGCACCATTGGGCACAGTACCATTTTCCGTAACTGTACTATCCGCAATGGTTTCCTTAAATGTGTAACCATTTTTCGCAAGGCGCTTTTCAAAAAAGTTGGCAGCGCTGCCCGGCGAAAAATCTTCTGTATATTCCTGCAGGCAAATTACATCGGGCAGATACTGCTCTATCACTTCCAGGTATTGGCTTATTACCGAGCTGTCTCCGCCGGAATGGTTTTCAGACTTAAAAGTTTCCACGTTCCAGGTAAGAACCCGCAGGTCTTTTATATTTTTTTCTATGCTGAAGTTTGATTTCCCTGTGCCGATCAGGTTGAGCATATTGTATGCCCCTGCCGCCAGAACAAAAAGTACCAGGTACATTCCTTTGCGTGAAATAGCAGCCTGGAACACAGCAGCCACCAGCGCTGCAGCAAACAAATAGGGAAACCCGATGGAGAAAAAATTGCTCCAGCTAAATGTTTGCGGAGAAAGAAAGGCGCTGGCACAGGACAGAAGATAAGCTGCAAACAGGCAGCACAGCGCTATCAGCCATGAGTATTTTATTGCTTTTCTCATTGCGGGCAAAAGTAATATAAAAAAATCCACAACATGATGGCCGCAGAATTTTTAAAATAAAATCAGAACAAAAGTTATTGGCATAAGTTTTTTAATTGAATAAAGTCTTTGCACTGTACCACAGTTCAAAAGATTATATCATGTTGATTTTATAGAAACTTCGAAGATGCCACAGTTCTTTGAATGGGCCAGTAGCAACTGATAATTATAGCTTGCAGAGAATCAAATATCTTTAGTCAGTCAGCTTGCAAGCGTATGAAAAAATGAATCTCAAAGCCCGCGCCATTTTCTTATTAGTTATCCTGCTTCTGCCAGCAAACTTACCGGTAACCCTTCTACAATTGTTGTGTACGTTATGGTCAATAGTCTTTTCTATGTAGTGAATAGTGAATTACAGATAAGATTATTTGGAGAATAATGTAATCAAAAGGCCATCGCCGAGGACAGTAGAATTACTATATGAGGCGAAGCCGCTTCATATAACAACATGATTAATTTTTTATTGGTCAGAACTGGCATAAAACATCCGCAAGCGGGTGGCTGCGGATGTTTAAAATAAAATTATTTATTGCTGTTAGCTGGCTTGCTTTGCGCCTTGCAGTATGTCTACCGTTTGGGAGATCGCGGCAAAAATATCGTCTATTTCTCCGGTGCCTTTTACAGTCTTCACCTTATTTTGCGCACGGTAATAATCAGCAACAGGGGCTGTTTTATTCTTGTATATTTTTATTCTTTCGCGAATAATTTCTTCGCTGGTATCGTCGCTTCTTCCCGAAGTTTCGCCACGTTTTAAGATCCTTCTTACAGATTCTTCCTCTTCCACATCTAACAGTATTACCACATCAATGTCCATAGCATTTAGCTTTAGCAATTTATCCAAAGCCTCAGCCTGGGAAACCGTACGTGGAAAGCCGTCGAGCAGAAAGCCCTTTGCATCACGGTTTTTTTCCAGCGCGGTGCTGATCATGCCTATCACAACTTCATCCGGCACAAACAATCCTTTGTCCATGAAGTTTTGTGCTTCTCTGCCCAGCGGTGTCTTGGCACAAATCTCGTCGCGCAGTATCTCTCCTGTGCTTAAATGCTTCAGGCCATATTTCTTGATTATTTTCTCACTTTGAGTTCCTTTACCGCAACCCGGTGGGCCAAATATGATGATGTTGAACATTAATAAAAAATTTCAAATGCAAAGATAGTCCAAATCATCTAAGGACTATGGACTTTAAAAAGATTATTTTTTATACTTATGCTTGCTAACAGTTGTGTTTCAGGAAATGCTGCACTTCTGTTACATCAAAATTTCTCTTCACATAATTCTATTTTAATTTGATAACCGCGTTGCTGTACCTGCTGCCCAAAGTATAGTCACAGGCAGCCGTATTCATTTGATGACAGGTTGCTTGAAACACAAACGCTGAGGCGCTTTCAGCAGAAATTGTTTTATAATTGTGTTTTTAATATTGTGCAGGATAATTTGAGTGGTGAAGGAAATCTTGTATGAAAACCGTAAAATTTATTAGAAAGAAAACCTGTTAACGGTTGGTTTTATACCAACATGCAAACCAGCCGCATTCCTTCCGGCTTTTTCAATGTAATATTCTTGAACAGGGTAGAACAGCTATCCTACATAAATTTCGTGTAAACCTGGAATAAAATTCTTTTTTCAGTCGGGGTGAGGGTATTGGATTTAGACTCACTTGCACAAAAATGCCGGCGGAAGGCAATAATAGCAGCGCCTGGATCATCAATATTGTAGCCGATAATCCTTAAAGCCTGCAGCTCATTGAAATCGGGAGGTACCACCAGGTACGGATTATCTACATACCAGATGCCAAAACCTGCTTCTGCAAGCCGTTTCCAGGGAAATTTGGTACTGGGGTCATTTTTCCTGGTAGGGGCTATATCGCTGTGACCTATAAAGTTTTTTGCGGGTATGTTGTATGATTTTTTTAAATGACCCAGCAGCTTTATCAATGACTGTATCTGCGCTTCCTGGAAGGGTTCGGTGCCATTGTTGTCCAGTTCAATGCCAATAGAGCTGGAATTGATTTCTGTAATATTTCCCCACGAGCCATTACCAGCGTGCCATGCACGCAAATGATCGTTCAGCATCTGAAAGATGGTGCCGTTGCGGCATATAACATAGTGTGCGCTTACCTGCGTGCGTGTAAGCTGAAATGTTCTGATGGTCTGTTCGCAACTGTTCTGCGCAGTATGGTGAATGATCACCATGTTGGGGCGCCTTAAATTAAAATTATAGGTTCCTTCAAATTGTCCAAAGTTCACATTATCCAGGTGTACAATAGCCGGCGGACGTGCAATAATGTTTGCCAGGTCCTTTGCCTGGCGTGCATATTCCCAGTTTCGGTTGTTGTATTGTGAGTCTGTCCTGAGCGCATCATCCAGGTATTTCTGATCTCTTGCACTCAATGGCACGCGTCGCTCAACGTATTTTATTACCTCTTTTTCTACTATCTTAACCTCCGGCGGAGACTTTACCGTGACTACCTTGGGTGAGCAGGCAAACGTTAAGATCATTATTAAACCAAAATATATATTCTTACTCATGCTTCTGTTTAAATTTCCGACAATTTAAAACTGTCTTTTACACCAATACCTTTTTCCGTTCTTTCAAGTGTGCAGCATTCAGTGTCTGTATCATGTTCAAAAAACAGTATATAATCGTTATCAATTGCTTCTTGAAGAAACAATTCCTTTTCCTGCATAGATTTCAGGGGCTGTACATCATAGGCAGCCACGTAGTTTACAGGAAGATGATGCGCAGATATAATAAGGTCTGCCGTAAATACAATAGTATTGCCCTTGTAGTTTACCTGCGGAATCATCATAGATTCTGTATGACCCGAAACAAACCGGATAGTTACATCATCTGTGAATCTTGCCAAACCTTTTTCCGGTGTGGATATAAACTGCAGTTGGCCGCTCTCTTGTAAGGGCAAAAAGTTATCTTGCAGAAAAGAGGGTTTTTCACGTGCATTGGGTTTTATTGCCCAATTCCATTGTGCTTCGTTGCTCCAGTAAACAGCATTTTTAAAAGCGGGTGTTAACTTGCCATCAGTAAGCTCTACCGCGCCTCCTGCGTGGTCAAAGTGGAGGTGTGTAAGAAATACATCTGTAATATCCTCTTTGGTAAAGCCGTGCTTAGACAGAGATTTCTCCAGGTTATTGGATTTATCAAGATAATAGTGGCTGAAAAATTTTTCGCTTTGCTTATTGCCGATGCCGGTATCAATCAATATCAGCCTGCTGCCATCCTGGATCAGTAGCAGGCGCATGGCCATGCGTACCAGGTTATTTTTATCCGGTTGTATTCTTTTACTCCACAATACTTTTGGCACTACGCCGAAAACGGCTCCTCCATCTAATTTAAAAGTCTCAGTGTCGATTGAAAAAAGCTGCATACTGTTGTTTTTACAAACCAGTTTATTATAGCCAGAAAGATACTACAATAATTATACAGCAATGAAGATTTTCCTGTATGTTTAACTTTTAATTGAAATATTTTTCTGTAAATAACAGGGCAGCAATAAGGAGGCTAACGTGATCATGACGCTGCTTCACGACGGTAGACAGCAGGTATTTATATCAGACCGCTTAGCTTCACCTGTACAGGTTACGTGCACAGCGCCAAAGTTTATATAAATAAATTATGCTGGAAAATAAACTGCCTCAGGCGTATAGTTGCGCTTTGGAAAGCAAGCATGGCCCGATGTTACAGCCAGGTTTAAGCATACAGTGTACGTCATTACAGCAAAAGGGTATAAGGTTTCAATTAAAAAAGAAAGTACAAATGTAAGCTACAGAGACCGGCTTACTTCTATCATCTTCAACGCAGTGATGGCAGCTTCTTCGCCTTTATGGCCGTGGATGCCCCCGGTTCTCTCTTCGGCCTGTACCCTGTTGTTTAAGGTAAGTACGCCTAAAACCACAGGCTCGGTTAAAGTAAGATTAAGTTGAAGTACACCTTCGGTAACGAACTTGCAAACATAATCGAAATGAGGGGTGCCACCCTGAATAACAGCGCCCAGCGTGATAAATGCATCTGCCTTTGGCCTGCCGCTTCTTTTATAAGCAGCAATGGTAAACGGTATTTCCACTGCGCCCGGCACCGTGATGATCTCATAGGTTGCCCCGGCCTGGTGCAGTATGTTCAGGCAGCCTCTTTCCAGTTCATCAACGATATCGCTGTTCCACTCGGTTTTTACAATGATAATAAAGGCATCCTTTGGAGAGGGGATGCCTTGTAAAAAGTTGCTGTTGCCTTGTGTAGACATAAAGTTTTATTTTACGGTGAAATCGTTGTCCTCAATGCTTAAGCGATAAATATATTTATCTGCTTCCGCACCGCGTTGCGTCTGGGGAAATTTCTCCTTCAGCTCTTTGTACAATTGTACAGCTTCTGTGTTCTTACCGGTAACCTCGCATAGTAGCGCAGCCCGGAATAAATATTCGCCTGCGTTTACAGCATCGGCCTCGAAAGTAGCGGCTGCCTTTTTGTAGCTGCTCACTGCATCATCATTTTTGCCGAGCTCGCTGTAAGCATCGCCCAGTGCGCCATATGCCATCATCTGGATCTGTTTGGCATCTGTAGAAAACTCTTTCAGGTATTTAACTGCATTATTAAAATCTCCGAGTTTTAAATAACTTACACCAGCGTAATATTTTGCGAGGTTAGCAACCTTGCCACTGTTGTTTTTTATAACGGACAATACGCCTTTTGTAGCGCCTTCGCCATTTAAAACAGCTTTAAATGCGGCGGTATCGGTAACAGGGTTTGCTACAGCGCGGTCAAACAATTGCTGTGCGCCTGCCAGGTCATTTTGAGCCTTTTCTGTATTGGGCTTTACCACAAACTGCTGGTAAGCATAGTAGCCGCCGATAATTAACGCAAGGCCTAATAAAGTGTAGAGAAGTGTTTTCTGGTTTTTTTGCAACCAGTGAAGTGTTCTGTCCTGTTGCATAGCATATTCCTGATCTACATTAGGAACAGTTTGCTTAGTCTTTGATTTTGACATTTGTTATCATTTAAAAAATAATCCGCTATAGAGAAAAACACGATACGGTAGATGTATCGTGTTTTTTTAAATTATCATTAATCTACAATGAATTCGTAATTTGGATCTACGTATACATCTTTCAGCAGTTCGCTTTCAGAAGGGAATGCGCTTTCTTCAGCAAACTTCACGCTTTCTTCTACAATGTCATTGATCTTCTGATCAATTGCCTGTATCTCTTCATCTGTAGCAAAATTATTATCCTTAATGGTAGCCAATACACGCTGAATAGGATCCTGGCTTTTGTATTTTTCCAGTTCATCTTTGGTGCGGTATTTACCCGGATCGGAAATAGAGTGTCCTTTGTAGCGGTAGGTTTTAATTTCCAGTAAAGTAGGGCCGCCTTTCTCCCTGGCTCTTTTTACAGCGCGCGCTACTGCTTCGTGAACGGTTTCAGGGGTCATGCCGTCTACTTTATCGCCCGGCATATCGTAAGCATCAGCTATTTTATAAATATCTACTACGTTAGAAGTTCTTTGTACGGAAGTACCCATTGCATAATGGTTGTTTTCACAGATGAATACTACTGGCAGGTTCCACAGCATAGCCATGTTAAATGTTTCATGCAGTATGCCCTGGCGTGCAGCGCCATCTCCGAAGAAAACCAATGCTACGTTGTCTGTGCCTTTGTACTGCTCTGCAAATGCAAGGCCTGCGCCTACGCCTATCTGTGCGCCCACAATACCGTGGCCGCCGAAGAAATAATGCTCTTTGCTGAAGAAGTGCATGCTTCCGCCCTTGCCTTTGGCGCATCCGGTTTCTTTACCATACAGTTCAGCCATACATGCGTTGGCAGACATGCCTTTTGCCAGGCCAAGGCCGTGGTCGCGGTAAGCCGTAATGAAAGGGTCTTCCTGCCTGGTTGCCGTCATACAACCGGCAGCAATAGCTTCCTGGCCCACATAGGCGTGGAAAAATCCGCGTATTTTTCCGGCCATTTTATATTTCTCTTCAGCTTTTAACTCAAACTGGCGTATAAGCTGCATTAGCTCATACCAGTATAAGTAGGTTTCTTTGGTGTATTTTTGTTCTGTTGCCACGCGATATAAATTTATATTTTAGGGAGCAAATGTAAGTAATATTTGCGCAAAAATCAAAACAAAGGAAGGCTGTGGAGTTATGGTTGTGTAGTTGTGGATTTGTTTAATTGTGGAGGTGAGTGTTGCGGTAAATTGCAAATTACAGATTACAGATTACAGATTACAAATTACAAATTACAGATTTCAAATTACAGATTACAAATTACAAATTACAGATTACAGATTACAAATTCAAATTATACAATCTCTCAACCTTTCACCTTTCACCTTTCACAGCTCACTTTTCACAGCTCACCCATTTACCCATCACTACTTTCCATTATCAATATTTTTACAGACTTTTGCCTGCATGAACCTGCTTTCCGAAATTGCTTTTACACGTTTCCGGAATTACGACTTTCAAAAGTTTAATTTCCATAAAAAAATTGTAGGCATATACGGAGAAAACGGTAGCGGCAAGACCAACCTGCTGGACGGCATTTATTACCTCTGTTTTACGAAAAGCTATTTCTCGCGTCCTGATGCCAGGAGTGTAAGGCAGGGATGTGAAGGCTTCAGGATTGAAGGCGTCATGCAGGACGGGAGCCGGGTTGCCTGCGTTTACCGCGAAACAGGAAAGAAGGAATTTTATGCTGGCCAGGAACAGTACAAAAAATTTTCAGCGCACCTGGGCAAATACCCCTGCGTGATGATCGCTCCCGATGATGTACAACTGGTGACAGGAACAAGCGAGGAAAGACGCAGGTTTACAGATACTATCCTCTCGCAGTCTGATGCCGGATATTTGCAGCAGCTTATTCGCTACAACAAGGTGTTGCAACAGAGAAACAGCCTGTTGAAAAATTCCGCAGATGCGGGTTTCACAGACGAGAGCTTACTGGAGATCTTTGACGCACAACTGGCAGATGCAGGTGAAAAAATATACAATAAAAGAGCCGTGTTTTTCAGCGAAATAATTCCCGAAGCCATTAAACAGTACAATACAATAGCAGGCAGGGATGATAACATGTCTGTAAGCTATCACTCGCAGCTCCATACTGACAAGCGTTTTGCAGAACTGTTGCGGGAAAGCAGGAGCAAAGACCTGCTATTGCAAAGGACAAACACCGGTATACATAAAGACGATATATTGTTTCTGATGGACGGTGATCAGTTTAAGAATATTGCTTCGCAAGGCCAGCGCAAGAGCCTGTTGTTTGCCATGCGACTGGCAGAATTTTTTTATTTAAAAGGCAAAATGCCAAACACGCCCATACTGCTGCTGGACGATGTTTTTGAAAAGCTGGATGAGAACAGGATGGGCAACCTGCTGGAGCTCATATGTTTACATGCCCACACGCAGGTATTTATTACAGATACGCATCAACACAGGCTTAGCGCAGCCTTAACGGCGCTCGCTGCCGACTTTGAACTGATAGGGCTTTAGTTAATTTTTAGCCATTCTGTTATAATGCTTTTAATATTTTTTGGCCGTGATTTTAGTAGTAAAAAAGTTGTACCTTAACTCTGTAAAAGGGATCTAAAAACCAATTGCTAACTAAAAAATGAATAAGCTATGAACGTGAACATCCAAACTGTGCGTTTTAATGCAGATGCCAAATTACTTGATTATGTGAACAGGAAAATTGATAAGCTGAACACTTTTCATGACAGTATTATTAAGGCAGATGTATATCTGAAGCTTGACAACGTGGTGCATGCTATTAAGGATAAAACGGTGGAGATAGCCATACATGTGCCTAGGCAAAGCTATTTCGTGAAATCTACTTCCAAATCTTTTGAAGAGTCATTTGACCTGGCGCTGGATTCAATGGCTACCCAGATAAAACGTAAAAAACAGAAAATGGCTTTACGGGCATAACATTTCAGGCAAACATTAGTTTAATTAAAGCTGCCGCAATACAGGCAGCTTTAATTTTTGCCCTAATTTCAAAAAAGAGATTAAAAAAATTTTGATAAATGAACTTTTCTTTTAACTTTGCAATCCCAAATTATGGGAATAGTTCTTTTTTTTAGCCGAAGTAGCTCAGTTGGTAGAGCAACTGATTTGTAATCAGTAGGTCGCAGGTTCGACTCCCGTCTTCGGCTCCGGTAATGTAGGGGCAGGTTCCAGAGCGGCCAAATGGGGCGGACTGTAAATCCGCTGTCTTTCGACTTCAGTGGTTCGAATCCACTCCTGCCCACAACAACGCGGAAGTAGCTCAATTGGTAGAGCGATAGCCTTCCAAGCTATAGGTTGCGAGTTCGAGACTCGTCTTCCGCTCTCAAAGGTTGTCATCGAAAAACATGTTTTTGATGTAATATCCCAGAAAGCTAAGAGCCGGATTCCTTCAGCGGATCCGTTAGTTGTAAATGAAAGGATATTTCATCGCCAACAATGCAAAGAATACAAATGAAATTTTGTATATTCGCAACGTTGTTCAAAAAAAACTTTTCCACTGACACAATAACTTTGTAAAAGCTGTTGTAGCTCAGGGGTAGAGCACTTCCTTGGTAAGGAAGAGGTCGTGAGTTCAAATCTCATCAACAGCTCACACTGTTTAAGAAGCGAATTCCGGTGACAACAAAAAAAATATATTTAACTTTTAAATATGGTCTGTGGTCGATGTGACTGTAGACTGTTACATTTTAAAAACCACAACAAAAAACCGATAAAAATGTCAAAAGAAACCTTTAAGAGGGATAAGCCCCACGTAAACATTGGTACTATAGGTCACGTTGACCATGGTAAGACCACACTAACTGCTGCTATCACTACTGTTTTGGCTAAGCAGGGTCTTTCAGAAATCAGAAAATATGATGATATTGATGGCGCTCCTGAAGAAAAAGAAAGAGGTATCACTATCAATACTGCACACGTAGAATATCAAACAGCTAACCGTCACTATGCACACGTTGACTGTCCCGGCCACGCTGACTACGTAAAAAATATGATTACCGGTGCTGCTCAAATGGATGGTGCTATTCTTGTGGTTGCTGCTACAGACGGTCCAATGCCTCAGACTAAAGAACACATTCTTTTGGCTCGCCAGGTAGGCGTTCCCCGTATCGTTGTGTTTATGAATAAAGTTGATTTGGTTGACGATCCGGAATTATTAGACCTGGTTGAAATGGAAATCAGAGATCTTTTATCTTCTTACGGGTTTGATGGCGATAATACTCCCATCATCCAGGGTTCTGCAGCAGGTGCATTAGCAGGCGACGAAAAATGGGTGCCTGGTGTAGAAGAATTGATGAAAGCTGTGGATGAGTACATTCCTTTGCCTCCAAGAGCTGTTGACCTTCCGTTCCTTATGTCCGTAGAAGACGTATTCACCATCACTGGTCGTGGTACAGTGGCTACAGGACGTATCGAAAGAGGTATCATCAAAGTGGGTGAGCCGGTTGAGATCGTTGGTTTAATGGATGAGCCTTTACAATCAACTTGTACTGGTGTGGAAATGTTTAAAAAATTATTGGACGAAGGTCAGGCAGGTGATAACGCAGGTATCCTGTTGCGCGGTATTGAGAAAAAAGATATCCGCCGCGGTATGGTAATCTGTAAGCCAAAATCTATTACTCCGCATACTGAATTTAACGGTGAAGTTTACGTACTTTCTAAAGAAGAAGGCGGACGCCACACTCCATTCTTCAACAAATACCGTCCTCAGTTCTATTTCCGTACAACTGACGTAACTGGTGAAGTAACACTTCCTGAAGGTACTGAAATGGTAATGCCGGGAGATAACATCAACCTGAATGTAAAACTTATCCAGCCTATCGCTATGGAAAAAGGTCTTAAATTCGCTATTCGTGAAGGCGGACGTACAGTAGGCGCAGGACAGGTTACTGAGATTTTAAAATAGTACAGGTACCAGGTACTAAGTACTAAGAGAATAATAAGTATTGAGTTACAAAGGTTCTTACATATTACAAAGTACTTGGGCAATACGTCTGAGTACTTTGTACTTTGTACTACAATTTTTTTACGGGCATGGTGCAATGGTAGCATACGGGTCTCCAAAACCTTTGATCTGGGTTCGAATCCTAGTGCCCGTGCAAATGAAGTTATAAATTCATTTAAAAATTAAGATGAGTAAGTTCACGAATTACGTTAGAGACTCCTATCATGAGTTGACGCAAAAAGTTACATGGCCCACATGGAATAATTTGCAGCAATCTACTATCATCGTTTTAGTTGCTACAATCATCATCACGCTTGTTGTATGGCTCATGGACTTTATTAGCAGCGGAGCTCTTAATTTTATCTATTCTCTGTTTTAAAGAGATAAAAAAATCGCGAAATGGCAGAAGAAGTTCAAAAAGAAGACACCAAATGGTATGTGTTGCGTGTGGTAAGTGGTAAGGAAAAGAAAGTAAAAGAATACCTTGATAAAGATATTGTCCGCAATGAATGGACAGATATCATTAAACAGGTTTTTTTGCCCATGGAAAAAGTGTTTCGCGTACAGAATGGTAAAAAAGTAATGCGCGAAAAAAACTACTACCCGGGTTATGTAATGATGGAAGTAGCAGACGGCAAACTTACCGATGACATTGTAGTGCATATTACAGGCATTACAGACATCATGCATTTTCTTACAGATGGCAAAGGAAGCAAAGGAAACATTATTTCCCTGCGCAAAGCCGAAGTAAACAAAATGCTGGGCAGGGTAGATGAAATGAACGACCAGGGTGTAGTGATCAGCGAACCTTTCATTGTGGGTGAAACTATCAAGATCATTGAAGGCCCGTTCAACGATTTCAACGGTGTGATTGAAGAGGTAAACGAAGACAAGAAAAAACTGAAAGTAACTGTGAAGATATTTGGCCGCTCAACCCCTGTAGAGCTCAATTACACCCAGGTTGAAAAAGTAAGCTAAGCATAATACTGAAAAACATTTTATATTTGTCTCTGTAAAAACTACAGAGACTTTTTTATGCGTAAGACCTTCATTATAATTATATCCTGCTTTACAGCTTTTGCCGCAACTGCTGCAAAGGTAGATACTGTAAACATTTACAGCGCTGCCATGCAGAAGCATATTTCCTGTGTGGTAATTACTCCCGATACCTATAGTAAAAATGCACGGAAGTTTCCGGTGTTATACCTGCTGCACGGGCATGGCGGTTCTTTTCGAGAGTGGGTGATTAAAGCGCCCGATCTCATTAAATCTGTTGACGAAACGGGAATGATCGTGGTGTGCCCTGATGGCGGAAAAGCAAGCTGGTATTTAGATGCGCCACAGTTGCCCGAATCGAAATATGAAACGCATGTGGCCAAGGAAGTAACAAACTACATAGATAAAAACTACCGTACCATTCAGAACCGTAGCGGCCGCGCTATTGCAGGGCTGAGTATGGGCGGGCACGGCGCTATGTATCTTGCCATAAAACATAAAGAAGTGTACGGCGCTTGTGTAGCGCTGAGCGCCGGCGTGGATTTCACCCCATTCCCAAACAACTGGGGCCTGCCCTTATTGCTTGGTGAATATGCAAGCAATAAAAACAGATGGGTAGCACATACCGTGCAACACCTGGCGCATACAGCACTTGCCGGCAATGAACTACAAATAGCCATAGACTGTGGCGTGGATGATTTTTTTATTGGAGTAAACAGGATATTGCACCAAACACTGAATGAATTAAAGATTGCTCACGACTACACTGAAAGGCCGGGTAAACACGATTGGAATTACTGGAACAATGCTATAGGCTACCAGATGTATTATCTCAAAAAATATTTTGATAAAAACAATCATAAAAATTAATAAACATGCAGGAGTTAATAGATAAACTTATAAAAGAAGCAGCGCTTACAGAAGCGCAGGCTAAGCAGGCGGTAAACGTTATTGCAGAGTATGTAAAAGAAAAATTCCCGATGATCAGCGGCGCTGTTGACCAGATCTTTCCCCGGCAATAAGATCAAATGCGCCATGAGTATACTTCTAACCAACAGTAATGTATATTTGGCGAAACGAAGTGCACTACAAGTAATTCCATCGGACAAATAAAACTAGCCGCAAAGCGGCGAACTGGAAAATATATACATGAAGCTGTTCTACCTTATCCTTGGGTGTACACCTGCAAACAGGCACACAGAGCAACATGATGTGTTCTTCTGCATAGGAAGAACGCTTAGTGAAATTGTACCCGAAATAAAAAAATTCTGGCCGGAAGCGAATGGTAAAATCCATATTGACGCCTGGCGCGAAGTAAATACTGTGAACGGCTTCTCCATTGCTGTTGAAGAACGCACGCCTGTAGCCGGGAAGGATGTAAATCTTTACTTTATAAATTTAGGAGGTTACCGGCAGGGAGATTTTGAAGAGTATCATTATAAATTATTGCATGTGTGCGCGTCCATCTCCGGGGCCGTGGCTGCTGCCAAAAATACTGCCTTCTATAAAACTTTCAGTACTTCAGATAAAGGCGGCGCCTCACATATAGATGATAAATATGGTGTAGATATTGATGAAGTTCTGAATGTACAGGATATATTACCGCAGCATCAGAAACAGCAATACCGCCTTGTAATTACGCCTTCGGCCCATGCAGTAGCTGATGAATTGCATATCGGGTATTTAAAATTGAGCAGCATTGAATAGCTGCTGTTATTTAACCTTCCATTCCAGGATATAATCGTTCATAAAATATCCGTTACCTATCGGGATATCCTTTTCTTCGATAATTACAAAGCCGTTTTTTTGGTAAAATCCTAATGCAGCATTATGCCTGTTTACGTTTAAAATCAATGTTTCGGCATGATGCGCTGCCGCAAATGCTTTTGCCTTATTGATCAGTAATTGCCCATAGCCTTTACCCTGCATAGCAGGTAATAAATAGATCTTGTGCAGTTTCGTTTCGGTTACGGATATCATCTGTACATCAATAAAACCAGTTGCTTCGCTGTTCTCTTTTAAAAGATAAAATTGATGTCCTTCGAGCATTTGTTGTTGAATAAATGCTGCATCATACATCCATTGTAGCATGTAGTCGATTTGCTCCTGCGATAGGATGCCTCCATACGTTTCAGGCCAGGTTTCACAGGCTATCTGTTGTATGGCAGGAATGTCTGCAATAGTAGCTTTAATTATCATACCGTAAAAATTAATGCGGAAGCCTTTCCCTGTATTTCCCGTACACCCATGTGCCTGCAATTGCACTGAGTAAGGTAACAATGATAACTGTAGCGCCGGTACCTATTTGCGCAAACAATGGTCCCGGGCAAGCGCCTGTCATAGCCCAGCCGAAGCCAAACAGCAAGCCTCCGTATACCTGGCCTTTGTTGAACTTTTTTGGCGTTAATACAATCTTTTCTCCGCTGATGGTTTTGATGTTGTATTTTTTAATCAGGTAAACAGACAAGATGCCTACCATAACTGCCGAACCGATTACACCGTACATGTAAAAAGATTGCAGCCTGAACATTTCCTGTATGCGGAACCAGCTTACGATCTCACCTTTCACCAGTACAATACCGAAGAAGGTGCCTAATAATAAATATGTAAAATAGCTGTACCATTGGGTATGCTGTTTACTTTCATTTACACACATGGCGTCCTGCCTGCGTTTTTCCAGATCTTCTGTTTCAAATTCGTCTTTATACTGTTGCATTATAAAGAAAGTATGAATGGTAAAATAATGTTTGCCATAAAGAAGCCGCCTGCCATAAAGCAAATGGTAGCAATTAGTGAAGGCCACTGTAAATTGGATAATCCCATGATGGAGTGCCCGCTGGTGCAGCCACCTGCATAGCGTGTGCCGAAGCCCACCAGAAAGCCGCCAACCACCATTAAAATAATTCCCCGAAGGGTGAATAAAGATTGCCAGCTGAACAGGTCTTGCGGCACCATGCCATTAAAGTTTGTAATGTTGTATGGGGCAAGATCATTTGCTAACGCAGGCTCCACCTGTATCTGGCCGGCATTGCCAAAAATATAGGAGCCAATGATGCCGCCGAAAAATATACCTGCTACAAAGAACAGGTTCCATGCTTCTTTCTTCCAGTTGTATGTAAAGAATGGAATATCCTTCGGAAAACAGGATGCGCAAATATGCCGCAGGGAAGATGATATGCCAAAAGTTTTATTTCCCAGGATCAGCAAAAGCGGCACAGTTAACCCCAGCAACGGCCCAGCAACATACCACGGCCATGGGGAAGATATCCAGTTAATCAGGTCCATATCATTTATTTTATTTCTTCAAAAGTTACGTCACTAGCTGGTTTCTGTGTTTTTTGTGTATTAACACTGCAACCGCCGGTTGAACAACATCCTATGTTGAGCAATGGTAGCGCGGTAAAAAATATACCCAGCATGATGAATGCATTTTCTTTTGTCCAAATACCCTGTACAATGATGGCTAAGCCCAATAAAAGCCTTATCAGCCGCATAACATTCCATTGTTTCAGATAGTTCTTTATCATTAGTATCATATTAATATTTAGATTTGTTTCTGTAAACTCCTCCAGCCTCCGCCATCAATAATTCTGGCTTGGGTGCCGGATAAAATATTTTTTGCAGAAGCGCTGCGCATACCTGAAGCGCAACAGGTGATAATGGTTTTATATTTCCGCGTAAGCTCACTCTTCCTGGCTGATAATGTGTTCAGCGGAATGTTGATGCTGCCGGGGATATGGCCCGATGCGTACTCCTTTGGCGTGCGCACGTCAATGATTACGCCATTTTTAAGCTCTTCTTTTAAACCTGTATTGTTCGAAGCTTCTACATTTTTATTGGCACCTGACGAGTTCGGCAAACCTGCTTTTATAGCGGCTGTTAACAGCATCAGTATGCCGGCTGCCAGCGCCATGTAAGCCATGGCGCCCTCTTTGCCATAGTAGAAGAAAAGGTATATGGCCACAGCTGCCAGCACAAGACGCCATATCACGGCGTAAGTTTTATTAGTCTGCATGTGTTTGCAATTTTTTATTATAGTTGTGTTGAGGGGCATACATAATCTGTAAGTTCAAAACGTTGGCTTTCTTTGATAGCTTTAAAGCCGCCTTTGATGTTGATGAGCTTATCGTATCCTCTTGCCTTTAGTATGGATGTAAAGATCATAGAGCGGTAGCCGGCTGCACAATGTATGAAGTAAGTTTTTTCTTTATCCAGTTGCTGAAAGTTTTCATTCACATGATCCAGCGGCACATTGCCTGCATTTTTGATATGTTCGGAATCATACTCAGATTTCTTACGTACATCAATGATTTCAGCCTCTTTATTTTGCCGGGTTCTTTCTGCAAACTCATCTACAGTGATGGATTCAATAGTGTCAATTTCTTTACCGGCCTTTTTCCAGCTTTCAAATCCACCTGCGAGGTAACCAATGGTATTGTCATAGCCCACGCGCGAAAGCCTCGTAATCACTTCTTCTTCGCGTCCTGCATCGGCAATGATGAGAATGGGTTGCTTTATATCAGTTATCAATGCGCCCACCCAGGGAGCGAAACTTCCGTCTATACCGATGTTGATAGCATTAGGAATAAAACCTTTCTCAAATGCATCTGCATTGCGCGTATCTAAGAGCAATGCACCGGACTCATTCGCAGCCTGCTCAAATGCATCTGGCGACAGCGGATTAAGGCCTCTTTCCTTAACGGTATCAATGCTTTCATAACCTTGTATGTTCAGCATTACATTCAGCGGAAAATAAGCCGGAGGCGCAGTAAGGCCCTCAGTGACTTTTTTAATAAATTCTTCTTTGGGCATTGGCTGCAGCGCATAGTTTGTTTTTTTCTGGTTGCCTAAGGTATCGTAGGTTTCTTTGCTCATGTTCTTGCCGCATGCGGAGCCGGCGCCATGTGCAGGGTATACAACAATATCATCTGCCAATGGCATTATTTTTTGTTGAAGTGAATCATACAGAAGGCCGGCAAGTTTGTCCTGTGTTAATTCTTCAGCTACTTTCTGAGCAAGGTCAGGGCGGCCCACATCGCCAATAAACAGCGTATCTCCGGTAAATATTGCTTTACCGCGGCCTTGCTCATCTTTCAGGAGGTAGCAGGTGCTCTCCATAGTGTGGCCGGGCGTGTGCACAGCCGTAAACGTTACATCTCCTACTTTAAATGTTTCTCCGTCTTCGGCAATATGCGCATCAAATCCGGGGTTGGCATTTGGCCCGTATACAATTGTGGCGCCGGTTTGTTTTTGCAGGTCAAGGTGGCCGGAAACAAAGTCTGCATGAAAGTGGGTTTCAAAAATATATTTGATCTTTACATTGTCTCGTTCTGCACGCTGTACGTATGGCGCCACTTCACGCAAAGGGTCAATCACCACTGCTTCGTTCTTCGAAGTGATGTAATAAGCTCCCTGGGCGAGGCATCCCGTGTAAATTTGCTCTATATGCATGATCTGTAAGTTTAGTAAATTAAATAAAAGGGTTAATAGCATTTTGTATCTGATTTAATGTAAGGTAGCCCGATTGCCGCCATACAATGTTACCATTTTTAAAAAGTATCAATGTGGGTACGCCTTGTATGCCGTAGGTTGCGGCTACTTCCTGGTTTTTGTCAACATCAATTTTTAAAACAGTGAGCTTATCGCCTACAGTTTTTTTAAGATCGACAATTACCGGAGCGAGCATTTTACACGGTCCGCACCAGGTAGCATGAAAATCTACCAGTGTAGGTTTTGGGGAACGGATAATTTCTGAAAATTGTGACATAATGCTTTATTTTTGGTTAGAGCCTTGGTTATTGTTTATTAAATTTAAAATAAAATCTTTGAATTTTTTATTGGTATACTCAGCCGCGCCTGTTTGCCTGTAGGCAACATTTCCGTTTTTATCTAAAACAATTGTGGTAGGCAGGGTACCGCTGTACCAAGCCTGTGGAATATTTCCCTTTGCTGTAACAACAGGCATTTGAAATTTTTTGTCTTTCATAAATGCAGTTGATTTCTGTAAGTCGTTATCAGCATCCACCATCAGGAAGATGATGCCCGGGTTATCTTTGTATTCATTATAGAGCTCATTAATTGACGGCATTTCAGCAATGCACGGCGGGCACCACGTAGCCCAAAAGTTGATGAACACTACTTTTCCGCTGAGCGAATTACCTTCAATAACTTTTCCGTGGTTATCCACAAAATTTACCTGGTAATTATGTTCGTTTTCAGGGGAAGCATTTAATTTCTCGTTTGATATTTTTGGCTGGAATAAACCTACTTTCATCAACCCTTGTATTACCCTGCCTTTCACAACCGGGTTCACAATCATCAATATAATAAATAGGGCCAGTATGCCGGTGAGAATATTATTCAATGCGTACCACTTCTTTTTTTGCTGATTCATGATATACTAACTTTTAAAAAATATTTCCTTGATGATAATGAAAATGCCCATTGATAACACAAACCACCCGAACGCCGGCTTTAACTTCTTTCCGTTTATTTTTTTTGAAAGATGCAGGCCTGCAAACATGCCAATGATCGCAGAAACAGAAACGGTGATGAGTATATAATAATTGATAGATACTTTGTTGATCAGGTCGCCTGCAAATCCTAATAAAGAGTTTATGGTAATAATAAAAAGCGAAGTTGCAATAGCATATTTCATTTCTAGCTTGCCGAATATTACCAGGGCAGGAATAATGAGGAAGCCGCCGCCAGCTCCCAGGATTCCGATAATGAGCCCTACCAGCACGCCCATCAGCACAAGTGTAATGACAGAAGCCTCTTGTGCTTTTTTTACCTTTTGCTTTTTTATCATGGAGAAAGAAGCAAATACCATCAGCATGGCAAAAAATACGATTATAAACGTTTGCTTGTCCAGCGTAAAATCGTTTACCTGGAAGATTATTTCAGGAATTTCAGGTAGAAGGTATCTTCTTGTAAGCAACAATGTTATGAGTGATGGTATGCCAAAAGCAATGGCAGGCTTAAGTTTCAGGTTGCCGATCCTGTGGTGTTTGTAAGATGCTATGGCAGATGTAATGCCTACAATAAAAAGAGAGTGTGTGGTAGCTGTCTGCGGGCTAATGGCAAAGAAATATACCAGTATGGGCACGCCGAGGATGGAGCCGCCGCTACCGATCAGCCCGAGCGATACGCCTATTAAAACAGCAAGTATATAGCCAATAATTTCCAGCATAAGTTTACAAATATCGGCATTGGATATTTGTGTAAATGTAACAAAAGTTACAACGCTGCTATTTTAACCATTCTATATATTTCCTGTTCAACCGCAGCATGCCCTGCTGTTCCAGTTTCTTAAGCAGCCTTGAAATAACTTCCCTGGAAGTAGACAGGTCGTTCGCTATTTGCTGGTGCGTGATCTCAATAGAATTTGACCTGCTGTTCTTTGTAAGTCTTTTGAGATAAAATTCAAGCCGCTCATCCATACCTCTGAAAGCAAGGTTGTCAAATACTTCCAGCAATTCTTCGAATCTTGCACGGTATGTTTCTATCACAAATTTATTCCAGGCCGCATATTTTGACAGTTCGTCTGTGTACTGCACCGGTATCAGTAAAAGTATACTGTCTTCTTCTGCAACTGCCAGCATTTCGCTTTTACGGTGATGCGCAATGCATAGCATGGATAGCGCACAGGCGTTTCCCGGATTTAAAAAATACAGGAACGCTTCATTGCCTTCTTCACTCTCGCGGTAAACTTTGATAGAGCCGGCAGCCAGCAATACTGTATATTTCAGGTATTCGCCGGGGTTGATGATCACTGTATCTTTGCTGACCTCTTTCAGTGTTGCCTTATCTGACAGCAACTCAATAAGTTCATCATCGAAAGTGGGAAAAATCCTGCTGATGTATGTATGTGTCGTTGTCAATTATCCGAGTCCTTTCAGGCTTTCTTCAATGGTTTTAATCCTTGCTTCACAGTCGGACTGTTTTTTTCTTTCCACATCCACAATTTCCGGTTTGGCGTTCTGAACAAACTTTTCATTGCTCAATTTTTTCTGTACGCTCTCCAGGAATTTCTGCTGGTATTCCAGGTCTTTCAGTAATTCAGCTTTGAGTGCTTCTTTATCAATCTCTTTGTTCATGCCGATAAAGAGCTTGTCGGTTTCGAGTGTCACTACCACTGCATTGCTGTCTTTATTTTCACCGAAGAGAATTGTTTCCGCATTTACCTGCTTGCAGATGATATGCTCTATGCCCTGGTATTTATCTGCTTCATTAGTTTGAATAGAAACGGTGATGCTTTCTTTAGGCTTAAGATTGCTTTTGTTCCTGGCATCCCTGATGGAGGAAATAACTTTCTTGAGGAGCTCACCCTGTGCAATTACAGCAGCATCGCTTTCCTGCGGTGCTGCAAGTTGTTTTACAGCAAGGTCATCGTTTTGATCTTTCAGTAAGTGATAAATTTCTTCTGAAATAAACGGCATGTACGGATGCAACAGATGCAATAATTCTTCAAAGAAATAAACCGTTTTATCGTAGATATGTTTTGATATATTTTCTTCATAGCCGGGCTTAACCCATTCAAGATACCAGGAGCAGAAGTCGTCCCAGATCAATGAATACAAGGTTTTGAGGCCTTCACTCAGCCTAAACTGATCGTGTAGTTGAGCGATTTCTCTCTTAGCCTGGTTCAATCTGTTTTCAAACCATTGCACTGCAAACAAATTGTTACTTTGTACAGTTGGCTCACTTTCATCTTCAATTTTCGCTTCCCACATTTTTACCAGCTTCAGCGCATTCCAAAGCTTGTTGTTGAAGTTTCTTCCCTGTTCAAGTGAGCTTTCATCGAACAAAAGGTCGTTGCCGGCAGGCGCAGAGATCATGATGCCGAAGCGCACCGCATCAGCGCCGTATTTATCAATCAACTCCAGCAGGTCAGGTGAGTTACCCAGCGATTTAGACATTTTTCGTCCCAGCTTATCGCGCACCATGCCCGTAAAATAAACATCTTTAAAAGGTATTTGGTTTTCGTATTGCAAGCCGGCCATGACCATCCTGGCTACCCAGAAGAAAATAATGTCCTGCCCGGTAACCAGCACAGATGTCGGGTAATAATAGGTAGCTTCTTCATTTCCCGGATCAGTAATGCCTTTAAAAACTTCCATAGGCCATAGCCAGGAAGAGAACCATGTATCAAGTACATCTTTATCCTGAGTCATTTTTCCAGGGTAATTTCCTTGCTTTCGTGCTTTCCTACGTGCTTGGATCCAAGCTTCTTTTTCTGTTTGTGCAACATAAACATTTCCAAGATCATCATACCACGCTGGAATTCGCTGACCCCACCAAAGCTGGCGCGAGATACACCAGTCTTTTACATTCTCTAACCAGTATTTATAAGTAGCTAAAAATTTATCACCGGGATGAATGGAAATGTCTCCTTCAACCACAGCTTTCAACGCCGGTTCTGCCAGCTCTTTCATTTTCACAAACCACTGTGTAGAAATTTTCGGCTCTACAACAGCGTTACTTCTTTGAGAAAAACCATTCTTGTTGGTGATGTCTTCTGTTTTTACCATGTGGCCTGCTGCTTCCAGGTCAAGCGCTATCTTCCGGCGCACTTCAAACCTGTCTTCACCAACATATAGTTGTGCAGCCTTGCTCATAGTGCCGTCATCATTCAGCGTATCCACAACCTCCAGGTTATGCTTCAGCCCAAGGTTATAGTCGTTGATGTCGTGAGCTGGCGTTACTTTGAGGCAGCCGGTGCCGAACTCTTTATCTACATATTCATCAAAAATTACGGGTATTTCTTTGTTGATAAGCGGTACGTAAACTTTTGCATTTTTCAGGTGTGTATATCTTTCATCTGTTGGGTTTACGCAAATGGCGGTATCTCCAAGGATCGTTTCGGGGCGTGTGGTAGCAATGGTTACGTAGCCGTCACTGCCTATGAGTTTATACTGTACATAGTACAATTTACTTTGTACTTCCCTGTATTCCACTTCTTCATCGCTCAACGCCGTTTTAGCTACAGGATCCCAGTTGATCATTCTTGCGCCCCGATAGATCAGGCCTTTGTTGTACAGGTCAATAAATACTTTTATAACTGCTTTGTAATAATGATCATCCATCGTAAAAGTCACCCTGCTCCAATCAACGCTGCAGCCCAATCTTTCGATCTGGTTGTAAATAATGCCTCCGTATTTTTCTTTCCATTCGAAAGCATACTTTAGAAATTCTTCCCTTGTAAGCGCATTTTTATCTATGCCGTTTTCTTTCAGCATCTGCACTACCTTGGCTTCGGTAGCAATGGAAGCGTGGTCGGAACCAGGCACCCAGCAGGCGTTGTAGCCGCTCATGCGGGCACGGCGTACGAGAATATCCTGTACGGTTTCGTTTAAAGTATGCCCCATGTGCAGCACGCCTGTAACGTTGGGTGGAGGTATTACAATCGTGTACGGCTGCCTGTTATCAGGTTTACTCTCAAAATATTTCTTTTCTTTCCAGGCACTATTCCACTTTATCTCAGTTTGTGCAGGGAGGTAATTTTTGCTTAGTTCCATAACCAGCAAAGATAAATAATTGATGTGGATATTGATGAATGCACTATATTACTTGCCCGAAAATTTTCCTTTGATTTTTTATTTCTTGACTATAGACCCTCTCCGGGAATGAGCCGGGTTAGCAAATTCTTAATCTGCTGCAAGGACAACGCTTACATTAAATTGCAATTGAATTTTTTCCTCATGCAACATGGCAAATGTGGTTTGCATTCTGTTGCAGGTTGTTGCTACGCTGGTACACTTGCCAGCTACAAATTGCTGGCAGCAGTTTGCACCTATACCGCAGATAGGCTTCCATTCATTGCTTACCTTCCTTGTGCAGCCATGGTAAAAGTTATTCCTTTATATAGTGAACCTATTTAAATCTAAAATGCGCTTCTGTAATTTCCTTAAACATATTTATCTTCGCGGCGATGTATGCAGTTGTAGATATTGAAAGTACCGGCAGCCCCGTGAGCACAAACGGGATCATGGAGCTTGCTATTGTATTGTATAACGGTACAGAAATTGAAGGCAAGTATGAAACCCTGATTAATCCTGAAGTTGAGATACCGCCCTATGTGGTAAGGCTTACATCCATTACCAATAAAATGGTGCTTGAAGCGCCTTTTTTTAAAGATGTGGCCGAGCAAATCTATAATCTTTTAAAGGGGCGTGTGTTCGTAGCGCATAACGTAGAATTTGATTACAACTACATCAAATATTTCCTGGCGCTGCATGGCTTTATTCTTGAAGAAAAAAGGCTGTGCACATTTAAGTTGAGCAAAAAAGCATTTCCCAATCTTCCCAAACACGGACTGGGTAGTTTAACGAAAGAGCTGGACATACATCTTGATAACCACCACCGGGCAGGCGGCGATGCTATGGCTACAACCCTGATTTTAGATCTGATTGTGAAGCATGGCGGCAGCAGGCTGATAGAATCTATGATTGAGAAATAATTTATAGGAACATGCCTCGAGGCGCGTTCCCACGGTTATCCCTGGTATTTGTATTCAACATTCTATTGGTCTATCCTGAGAAATCAACAATATTCAATCTTAACCATCATGTTTTGTTTTTAATGTGGGAACGAGCCTCGAGGCATGTTCCTAACGGTTATCCCTGGTATTTGTATTCAACATTCTATTGGTTTATCCTGGGAAATCAACAATATTCAATCTTTAATATCATGTTTTGTTTTTAATGTAGGAACGCGCCTCGAGGCGCGTTCCCACGGTTATCCCTGGTATTTGCATTCAATATTCTATTGGTTTATTCTGAGAAACATATCAACAATATTCAATCTTTAATATCATGTTTTGTTTTAATGTGGGAACGGGCCTCGAGGTATGTTCCTAACGGAATGAAATTTTGGTTGTTTGAGTTTCATAATTTATATCCTTGATTCATTAAATATTTTCTTTATCAACCTTCCAGTTAATTATGTTATTTTGTATATAAATAATGATTCTGTTAAGCTCTTCATTATTTCTTATTATCCTGTCATGAAATCTGGATTGCCAATTAAACTCATAACCGTTTTCATTGCACTGTCTTTTAATTTTTCCCTTAAAGTGATTTATAAAAGAGCTTAGCGAACCTTTGGTCAGAGGTGATAGACCTGTTACAGCTTTATTTTGCGAAAGAGTGTTCTTATTCAATATTTCCACAATCATATGAATATGATTAGGCATTATCACATGTTCGGTGATCATGATTAATAAAGATTCTTTTTGTAGATAAGGGTTTGCTGAATCAGGCTCTCCGTTTTTCAGCCTATGGAATAATTTGATGTTTTTTTGTACAAGCCGGCCAATGTCTGATAAATGCATTTCATGGGTTACTATTTTACCAAAGTAATGTATTCTTCCATTTGTAACAATGGTTACAAAGTAGTATCCATTGGAGGAATAGTCATAGCCATAAAGCCTGTGCTGTTTATGTTTTTTATACATATGTAAATTTATATGTTTTTTTGAATTTGATGTGTTGTAGGAACGCGCCTCAAGGCGCGTTCCCACGGTTATCCCTGGTGTTTGTATTCAACATTCTATTGGTCTATTCTGAGAAATCAACAATATTCAATCTTTAACCATCATGTTTTGTTTTTAATGTGGGAACGCGCCTCGAAGCGCGTTCCCACGGTTATCCCCTGGTATTTGCATTCAACATTCTATTGGTCTATCTGAGAAATCAACAATATTCAATCTTAACCATCATGTTTTGTTTTTAATGTGGGCACGCGCCTCGAGGCGCGTGCCCACGGGAAGTCTATATATTGTAATGGGTACAATTCTGCATACATCCTCGAGGCGCGTTCCTAACGGATGAAATCTTCTAATGTATCATTGACACGTTCTTTCAGAAATAACATATCTGATATTTTCTTACATTCGCCATCCTAAAATTGAATCACATGACGGTATTTGCAAATGACATTGCATTAAAACTTAATCTCAAAAGCTTTCAAACTGAAGCCGTGCTTTCTTTATTGAATGAAGGCGCAACCATACCATTCATAGCGCGCTACCGCAAAGATAAAACCGGCGCGCTTGACGAGGTACAGATTCAGCAAATACAGGATACTGCAAAATTTCTCACTGAATTTACAGAAAGAAAAACCTTTATCATCAAAAGCATTACTGATGGCGGTAAAATGACCGGGGAAATACAGGATAAAATAGATAAAGCCGAAACATTATCCGCGCTGGAAGATATTTATTTACCTTACAAGCCCAAGCGAAGAACCAAGGCACAGATAGCAAGAGAGCAGGGTTTAGAACCTTTGGCAGTGCTGATATTAGAGCAAAAAGATATAGATATAACAGCCGAAGCAGAGAAATATTTCAATGAGCATATAACTTCTGCAGAACAGGCATTGCAGGGTGCGCGTGATATAATTTCAGAGACCATAAATGAAGATGGGGAAGTACGCGCAAAGCTGCGCAAGCTGTTTATGGATGAAGCCATGCTGGTAAGCAAGGTGGTCACAGGCAAAGAAGAAGCAGGCAATAAGTACAAAGACTATTTTGATTTTTCAGAGCCCATTAAAAAAATTCCTTCCCACAGGGTGCTGGCAATTTTACGCGGGTTCCTGGAAGGTTTTTTAAAAATGTCTATACTGCCAGACGAAGAAAGGGCGCTGGAAAATATAGAAAAGGTTTATGTAAGATATTATAACAACGAATCAGCCCAACAGGTTAAGCGTGCTGTAAAAGACGCGTACAGAAGGTTGCTGCAGCCAAGCCTGGAAGCCGAATTCCGGTCTCAGCTGAAGCAGGAAGCAGACGAGGAAGCTATAAATGTTTTTGCTGAAAACCTGCGCCAGCTGTTGCTTTCATCGCCATTGGGCAGTAAAAGGATACTGGCAATTGACCCGGGATACAGAACCGGTTGCAAAGTGGTGGTGTTAGATGAAAAAGGAGAGCTGCTGGAAACTGCGCTGATCTTTATTCATGAGAAAAATTATAAACTACCAGAGGCAGAGAGCACTATTTTAAACCTTATTCAAAAATACAATATCCAGACTTTTGCTATCGGCGATGGTACAGCAGGCAGAGAGACGGAACAGTTTGTGAAAAAGTTAAATGCAGGGATTCCTGTATTCCTGGTGAATGAAGACGGTGCATCTGTTTACTCGGCTTCGGAGACGGCCAGGGAAGAATTTCCGGACCAGGATGTAACGGTTCGCGGGGCCGTAAGTATCGGCAGAAGGCTGATGGATCCCCTTGCTGAACTGGTAAAGATTGACCCTAAAAGCATTGGTGTGGGCCAGTACCAGCACGATGTAAATCAATTCAGATTGAAAGAAAAACTGGATCAGACCGTAGTGAGCTGTGTGAATGCGGTGGGTGTGAATCTCAATACTGCAAGTAAACATTTGCTTAGCTATGTCAGCGGCATTGGTCCTTCCCTGGCTGAGAATATCATCAGGCAGAGAAACGAGATCGGTAAATTTGAAAACCGTAAACAATTGTTGAAAGTGCCACGCCTGGGCGAAAAAGCTTATGAGCAGTGCGCAGGATTTTTAAGGATTAAATCCGGGCAAAACCCTTTGGATGAAAGC
Organism: Haoranjiania flava; assembly: GCF_025631005.1. Taxonomy (NCBI): domain Bacteria; kingdom Pseudomonadati; phylum Bacteroidota; class Chitinophagia; order Chitinophagales; family Chitinophagaceae; genus Haoranjiania; species Haoranjiania flava. The sequence goes on along the minus strand of NZ_JAOTPL010000001.1, from coordinate 81,968 downwards.
GCTGTGCACCCTGAATCTTACCTGCTTGTAGAGCAAATGGCACAGGATATAAATACGAATGTAAGCGAATTGATAGGAAATGAAAAGCTTGTAAATGCTATTGATGCCCGAAAATATATTTCAGAAAAGTTTGGTGAACTTACTATCCGCGATATTTTAAATGAATTAAAGAAGCCGGGCCTGGACCCAAGGAGTGAACTGGAGCAATTTGAATATGCCGACGTTTACGCTATAGAAGACGTTAAACCTGGTGATATCCTCCCCGGAATAGTTACCAATATTACACGTTTCGGAGCTTTTGTTGACGTTGGAGTAAAGCAGGACGGGTTGGTACATGTATCTGAGATTGCCAATAGATATATTTCAGATCCCAACGAAGTTCTCAAGCTGAATGATAAAGTAAAAGTAAAAGTACTGGAAGTAGATACAGCGCGTAAGCGCATCTCTTTATCTATTAAACAAACTCAGGAAAACAAGGATAAAACATCCGTCAGGAACACAAGCAGCAAGAAACAAGGCCAGGCAAGCAACAATATGCACGATGCACTGAGTTTGTTAAAAAAGAAATTCGGCAAATAAATAAAGTAAGATACCTAACAATTGTCAATATACATATTGTTAATTCAATAGCCTTGGGAGCATTTGGCACAGTTTTGTTGTTGTATAGAGTATAACCAAAAATTGAATTTATGAAAGCAATAAGAATGACATTAATGGCTGCTATATTTTTATTTGCAGCGGGTGCAGTAAACGCACAGAGTTATAAAAACACTTTTAAACTGGGCGTTGTGGGCGGTGCTTCAGTTCCCTCTGAAAATGCCACGGCTAATGTTGGTCTTGATGTGGCTTATCAAAACCTGGTAACGCCACATGTAGGATTGGGTGTTGCTACGGGTTACAATCACTTCTTTGGTAAAGAGAATGGTTCCGTTAAGAACAATAGCTTTGGTGTGGTGCCTGTTGCAGGGCTGGTAAGGTATTATCCTAAATCAGAAGGTTTTTACTTAGGAACTGACCTTGGTTATGGTATCATTACCGGTGCTGATAAAGTGGCATCTAACAGTAATGTTGATATGCCTTCAGGCGGTTTATATTTAAAGCCGGAATTAGGTTGGCACAATAAGCAATGGAATGTTTTTGCGCATTACACTAAAGTATTTACAGGCGATGCAGGCCGTATCGGCGACCAGAAGTTTAATGCAGGAAGTGTTGGACTTGGCGTGGCTTACAACCTGCCTTTAGGACAATAATTTTAAAGAAAGTATTATTAGAAAAGCGTCTTAAAAAACAAGGCGCTTTTCTTGTTTACAGGTCAATACCCAACCTGATGCCTGCATTGCTCAATGGCACTTTGACGCCGGTATTATTAATGGGAATTTTCACAAAAGGTTCTATGCGTATATTTCTTTTGGGTGTAATGGGCTGTTTGTACCCTATTGACATATTGAAAAATTCCAGGAACTTATCATTCACAACGCCTGTGCCGGGTACGCTTTCTACTTTTGTCTCAACAATCTCTTTGGTGGATGTAGATTTTTTATTTCCCGCTGCAAAACCAACCTGTTTGGAGCTTTCGGTTACGTAAGTATTGAGCTGTTTGTTTTCTACCAGCGCCATCGCAGAAATGCCAATGTTTGTATAAAGTTTTTTGTTGAAGTTGTATCTCATCTCCAACGGTATCTCAATGCCGGCGAGCCTTAATTCAGAAGATTTTACAGTTGTCTCTGCAGTGCTGGCAGAGCGGGCGAACACTTTCAGATCCATATTTATATCTGCATATCCATCATAACCGTTCATGAAAGCAGCTGATGCAGGGTTGTCGATAGCCGAATTAAGCTGCGAAAAAGAAGCGCCTGAATGAATGGAAAGTTTATTGTTTAATGCATATCCGATGTTTATACCGTAAGATAAATTCATCTTTTTGTTATTGCTCATGGATGAGGCTACCTCTGCTGCAAGATTCCACTTTTTAGCATAGCCGGCATCATGCTCTAATACCGGATTGTTGCGCGCATAGATATTGTCGGGCGTATAAACGGGCTGGTTTTGTTGACGGATATTGTTATTATTTACGATATTATTTTCGGGTGCGGCATTATTGTTCGCTACATCGGCAGATGCCATGTTTTGGTTTTGTGTAACATTAGCCAGCGGTGCTGCATCTTGCTTCTGGATTTTCTCCGGAGTATTGTTAGCCGGTTGATTATTTACAGTAAGGTTGTTATCCTTTTCGGGAAATACTTTATCTATAAATTCCCTAAAGATTGATCTTTTTTCGGTCTGTATTATTTTCTCTTCAGGTATTTGTACCGCATAGGTTTTATCAATATGACTATGTAGCATACTATCAATGTGGCGGTCTGTGTCCGGGGTCACTGCTGTTGCTGGTTTATGCTGATGTATTCCTACCTTTTGCTCTGGTTTATTTGTATTGTTAAACAGTATAAAGGTGCCGGCGGCTGCCAATAGCAGTATGCAGGCAGCAGCAATCCAATAGCGAAAATGCCGCTTACCTGTTTTGACAGGTGGTATATGTAAAGAATGCATTGCAAACTTTTCCCAGCTGCCTTCCTTGTAAGGCTCTTCGTGAGAATGCAATACATTTTTTATTTGTTCAATAAGTTCTATATCAGTTCTATCTTTCATCTTTCACCATTGTTAACTGATTATCTAAGTATAAATTTTTTAATTTGTTTTTAGCCCTGCTGAGAAAAACCCTTGAGGTGCTTTGTGATATCTGCAATTGCTCTGCTATCTCCTCATGATTATATCCTTCAATCTCATACATATTAAACACAGTCCTGTGCATTTTGGGCAACTTATTCAGCAGTGCAAGTATGTCTCCTGTTTCCAATTCTGTAGAGATGTATTGCGGTATGTACTCAGCTTCCTTATCTTCGATCTTTTCTATATAAAGGTTTTGCTTGTTTCTCCTCAGGTGGTCTATGGCGGTATGGCAGGCAATCTTTGCAATCCAGCCTTTAAAAATCTTTATGGTTTCATCATTGTTTTTTCCGGGGTTAAAGCTGATGAGATTGTTGAAGATCTTCATAAAACAGTCATTCACCAGCTCATCTACATCAGCATCATTGTATACGTATCGCAATAGCACAGCCTTGAGGTAGCCGTAAAACGATTTGTATACCAGCTCCTTACTCCTGATGTCGTTTTTAATACATCCCTGAATAGTTTCCTCAACCCTCAATTGTTACCGTCGTTTGATGAACTCATCTATAAAATTAACCTAATTAATTTACATAAATTATTTTGTCCGCATTACAGATACGTTCAGTTGCGTGCTATCTGTTGCTGTTTCCAGGCCTCTTGCCCAGATATTGTAAATGCCACCTTTCTTCAGAGCTACCTTTTCGCGTTTGGCAAATTTGGCATGGTTGTCGGCTTCGCGTACAGTAAGGGTATAATTATCGCCAGGTTCTACTGCATAGTATCCGCTGTATTCTTTAAATGCTTTTGCTCCAGATAGCGGTGTAGTTGCCGTACCTACAATCAATTCCAGCTTTTTAGAATCAGGGCTGAAGTTGATGAAGCGAATTACAGCCCTGCTTTCATCAATGCTTTTCAAACTGTCCTCAACCTGGACAAGCATCGTTTTGTCCGCTGTATCTACAGCAAAGACAGAATACAGTTTGTTGGGTTCAAAATTGAATTGCTTTATGTTCAGAAAATAGTTGGTGCCTGCATGAGTAATGCCTATGGTCCTTAATCCTGGAAGAAAAGCGCGGTAGGGCGTTGTGCTGGTGTCGGTTTTGGGGTATACTGCCGAAGTGTTGTAGGGTAGTGTGGCCAGGAGGTAATTGTTGTAGCTGTTGTAGTTTACAAAATCCAGTAAGCTTGTTTTTGGTGACGCATGTATAAATGCAATACCTGCGGCAGGAATTTCGGAGCGCTCGGTATCTTTCAGGCAGGCACTGAAGGATACCATCATTAACAACAGCAAAACGGCAATCGAAAACGGCCTGTAAAAATATTTTTCCATGTGTATTTGTTTTTTATGTTAAATTTATATTCAAAACTAACTCGCGGCTGGCTAAAGATTGCCAGCCTTTATTACACTATACGCAAAAAACCATTAAATCGCTACAAGTAAACGAAAAAGAGGTAACTGCTAATTTATCGCTAACATAAAGTTAATGATCTGCTGATTTTAAGGACATATTGTAACGCTACTTTTGCACCTCAAAATCAGGAAAAGATCGCGATAATTATCCAAACAATAAAACAGCCGCAAACTAAAAATATAGAGATGAAACAAGTAGGAAAAACCATGGCTATATCCGGCCATTCAAAATATCAAAAGATTTACGGATTCACTATCCATAAGCATGCTGCATGCACGTGTGTAATTATAGCGTTTCCTGGATAAATAAAGCTAATTATTAAAAACTAAAAAATATAAGGATGAAAAAATTATTTATCTTCTTTTTCTTATGTTTCATCACAAGAAATACTAATGCACAGATTATTGATCAAATAAATGGCAAAGTATCGGCAGGAGGAGAAGCAGTGGCAGGAGCAACGGTAAAGCTCTCTTCGGTTAATCAAAACTATCGGCAAAGTAGAGTCACTGATCAGGATGGCCATTTTATTTTCTCAGGATTAAAGCCCGGAAATTACACATTAGAAGTATCATCTATAGGATTTGAAAATAAAGTTGTTGGGAATCTGTCTCCTGGAAACGCATTTGTAAATGTAGAACTCAGCGAACCTTCAGGACAAACATTAGATGAGGTAATAGTAGTTGGTTATGGTGTACAAAGAAAAGTAAATCTAACCGGAGCGGTTGACCAGGTTACACCTGAAATGATTAATAACAGGCCTGTGTCAAATATCTCTCAGGCGCTTGTAGGCGCCTCACCCAACCTCAATTTAACAATGCTGGACGGGAAGCCTACTCAATCTCCCTCTTTTAATGTGAGAGGTACAACTTCTATTGGGCAAGGCGGTAACGCATTGGTTTTGATTGATGGAGTAGAAGGTAATCCGAGCATGCTAAACCCAAATGATATTGAAAGCATATCTGTTTTAAAAGATGCAGCTTCTTCTTCCATTTACGGGGCACGTGCAGCTTTTGGGGTGATACTCATTACAACAAAATCAGCTGCAAAGGGTAAAGCTTCAATTAGTTATTTAACCAATATTTCCATGAAAAAGCCTACTGCTGTCCCTGATAATATTGTAGATTCTTATCCTTGGGCACAACACTTCAGCGATTCATGGTCCAGGTGGAATGATAACGGCCGCACACCCACAGCCATAAATAAAACTCTGCCTTTTTCAACTGCATATCTGGCAGAAATAAAAAGACGCTGGGAGGATCCTTCATTACCAAGAATTGAGATAAACCCCTCAACGGGGGAGTATGAATATTATTATAGTACAGATTGGTATAAAGAATTGTACAAAGATAAATTCTATGCACAGGATCATAACCTTATTTTGTCCGGGGCAAATGATAAAACTGCTTATTATGTAAGTGGACGTTATAACGCCCAGGATGGATTGTTCAGGTATAATTCTGACAAGTATTCAATGTACAATTTTAGAGCAAAAGGAAGTATTTGGATTACCAGTTGGTTTCAGGTTGAAAATAACACAGAATATGCAAACATGAATTACCGCCAGCCTTTAAACGTGGGTGAAGGTAGTGGTATCTGGAGAAATATTGCTGACGAAGGACATCCTTTAGCACCTTTGAAAAATCCGGACGGCACCTTGTCGTTTCCTGCTGCTTATACAGTTGGAGACCAGTATATCGGTAGAAACGGAATTGATTTCGCTGAACGATTTTTTAAAAACAGGGCTTCTGCAAAAGCAGAGTTCTTAAACAAACAGCTTATTCTGCGCGGTGATTTTACTTTTCAGACAAATGATATAGGTTCTCAGCAAAATCGTGTACAGGTTCCGTATAGCAGGTATAAGGGGGTGATTGGGTATACAGGTACCAATACAAATGATTTAGAGGAAAGGAGAAGAACGACTGAATATATCGCTACCAACGTGTATGCTAATTACCTGAAATCTTTTAATGATGCACACAACTTTAATTTTCTTGCGGGATATAACTATGAACAATCAATATACAAGAATCTTACAGTTCGAAGAAACGGAATAGTTTATGAGGATGCTGATGATATCAATCTGGCGCTGGGGCAAAGCATTGTAACAAACGGCGGCTACAACAAATGGCGTATTGCCGGCAGCTTCTTTCGTGTAAATTATGATTTCAAAAGAAAATATTTATTAGAAATTAATGGTCGTTATGACGGATCATCTAAATTTCCTACCAATCAGCAATGGGCGTTTTTCCCTTCGGCGTCTATTGGCTGGAGAATATCTGACGAGGGCTTTTGGAATCTAAGTTCCAGGTCATTTTCAAATGTAAAAATAAGAGCGTCTTATGGCTCATTAGGTAATGGTAATATTTCCCCCTACTCATTTACAGAAAATTTTTCAATTTCTCAATCGGGCCGGATTATTAATGGGGTGCGCCCGCAAAGAACAGGACAGCCAAATGTGGTGCCTGATGGCTTAACGTGGGAAACATCCACAACAGCAAACCTCGGATTGGACTTTTCTGCATTGGATAATCGACTTGATTTTGTTGGGGATCTTTACCGGCGCAATACGAAAGATATGTTTACCGTAGGGCCTACGGTGCCTGCAATTTATGGCACCAAGGTTCCTAAGGGCAACTATGCAGATCTTAAAACTACAGGCTGGGAAATTTCTCTGAAATGGGCTGATGATTTTGCTTTGAGGGAGAAACCATTCAACTATAGCGTAAGGTTTATTCTCGCTGACTATATAGCAATCATTACTAAGTATAATAATCCCGATAAAAATCTTACAGACTATTACGTAGGCCAACGTATTGGTGAAATTTGGGGCTACCAGGTTGAAGGTTTGTTCCGTTCTAAAGAAGAAATCGCAAATTCGCCTTCGCAGTCAAATATTCCTAATACAAATACCAGAAAAAATTACCCGGGGGATATTAAATTCAAAAATCTTGACGGCGATAACCAAATTTATCAGGGTTTAAACAGAGTTGGTAATTCCGGCGATAAATCCATTATCGGTAATAGCCAGCCCCGATATACATACGGTTTAAACTTAAATGGCGATTGGAACGGAATATTTCTATCTGTGTTTTTTCAGGGTGTGATGAAGCAGGATTGGTATCCTTCACCCGAAGCCCGATTCTGGGGCCAGTACAACAGGCCGTACAATAGTTATCCAAGGTGGCACGAAAGTAATATGTTCAGGGAAGAGCTTCAAAACTTCGACGCATATTTGCCCAGATTGGTAGGCTATATTGCGCAGGGATCAGGCAGAGCGCTGAATGTTCCTAACGATAGATATCTGCAGAATGCAGCCTACATAAGATTGAGAAATTTTCAGTTAGGGTATAATTTGCCTGCAAAAGTTTCTTCAAAAATTCATGCAAAAGATCTCAGGGTATACTTGTCGGGCGAAAATTTATGGACATGGTCGCCTATGTACAAATGGACAAAAGATACAGACGTGACAAGTATTTACGGATCGGACAGGGATTTAAGTGGTGGGGCAAGTGGCGACGGATATAATTATCCAATGCTAAAAGTTATCTCTTTGGGTTTAAATGTTAACTTCTAAAACTATATTATCATGAAGAAAATAATTAGTTGTTTTATAATTTTATCAGCACTTATTATAGTAACCGGTTGCGACTTAAAAGAGTTGCCTGTTGATACCGCTTTGCGCCAGTCGATCTTTGGATCAGCCAGCGGAATGGAGCTTTACACAAATTCATTTTACGATATTTTGCCGGGAACGGATGCCGGTGTTTTTCAGGATGATGATGTTTCTGATCTTATTGCCCGCAACGGGGTAGATAACTTTCTCGCTGTAGGAGCGTTGAGCCCGGTTACAAGTTCAGGCTGGAATTGGAGCGGACTGCGTAATATCAATTATTTTATTGAAAACGCAGAAGTCAGCACAGTTGCTACAAAAAACCATTATATAGGTGTTGCTCGATTTTTCAGAGCATTGTTTTATTATGATAAAGTGACCAGGTTTGGAGATGTGCCTTGGGTTGAAAAAACAATTGATGTAAAGGACAGTATTACATTGAAACGCCCTCGTGACAGCCGCTTTGATGTAATGGACAATGTTTTAAAAGATCTTGACTTTGCAATAGAAAATATATCTCTTACTTCAGATCCTTCTTGTACACGCATTACAAAGAATGTTGCAAGAGCATATAAAACAAGAATATGTCTTTACGAAGCATCCCTGAGAAAGTATCATACACGGTACAATATGCAGGCTACTGCTGATAAATGGTATCAGCAGGTTGTAAAAGCAGCCAACGAAATCACCGGGTTTACGTTGCATAATTCAGCAATTGCAGATCGCTCGTACAGAGAACTTTTTATAACAAAAAGCCCCCATGCCGATGAAACAATTCTTGCAGTAGCGCTGGATGCCAGCTTGCAGGTGTTTAGTTCTTCTAACCGCAGATTTATAAGTCCCACCTACGGAAACAGGCCCAGCCTTACGCGGAATTTTGTAAATACTTATTTAAAATTAGATGGCACACCATTCACCAATAATCCTTCATATCGTACTACACCATTTGTGCAGGAAGTACAAAACAGGGATCTGCGGTTGAAGCAGACCATTCGATTGGGCGATTATAAAAGAACCGAGAATAGTGTGCCGGTAGCTGCTCCGCCAAATTTTAATCAGACGTTTACAGGATATCAACCTATAAAATGGAGCTACGACGAACGTTTCCCCTATGATGATGAAAGCAGAAACGATAACGCACACATAATCATGAGATGGGCAGAAGTCCTTTTGAATAAAGCTGAAGCATTAACAGAATTGGGGCAGATGACCGATAATGACTGGGCAGCAACAATAGGAGCGCTTAGAAAACGGGCGGGAATTACCGGGCCAACTTTAACGACTATGCCAACCACTGCAGATCCTTACCTTGTTGCTTACTATAAAAATAAATTTACTAATCCTGTATTGCTAGAAGTAATGCGCGAACGTGCAGTTGAATTGGTTTTTGAGGGCCTCAGGCCGAATGATTTAATAAGATGGCACATTGGAGAGTTATTTTCCGAAGCACCCATGAATGGTATGTATATTCCTGCCTTGGGAGAATACGATCTTAACAGCGATGGAATAAAAGATGTGGTATTTTACCAGGGCGATAAACCGAAAGTTTCCAATCCTTCCATTGCATTTGTTGATGTTACACCTTCTACGGCGGTTGGCAGGATTCAATTATCAAATGGTACATCAGGAGAAATTTTATGGAATCCCGGCATAAGAGAGTGGCTTGATAAAAAATATTTATACCCGATACCTGAAGATGACAGGACCATGAATCCTGCATTGGGTCAAAACCCGGGATGGTAATAAATTCGTTTTATTAATTTATTACAATCTGGAAGTTATTTCGTACTTTTCTTGCCTAATGCGGAAGGTATAACGTAAAAGTAGAAAAAATGAAATGAACCATAAGAATGCTGCATACCGACTGTGGATGAATATATAGCTAAATGAAGTTCACTGGAAGCTATTCCATGTGACAACTGAAAAACAAATAAATTATATAAACACATGAAATAACCATAAGCAAAATTGCATACCAACCGCAGATGAATAAAGGCTATTCCATGTGACCATAAAGAAAAAATAAAAATATACACATGAAATAACCATAAAGATTAGGAATCTATACCAACAGAGAAATGATAATAAAGAATGAAGGTTTTGATTATTCCATGTGACAACTGAAAAACAAATAAATTATATACACACATGAAATAGCCATAAGCAAGGTTGCATACCAACCGCGAATGAATAAAGGCTATTCCATGTGACCATTAAGAAAAATAAAAAATATACACATGAAACGACATTTTTTAATAACTGTATTCCTAAGCCTGATAATTATTGCTGGCCAAGCTCAATCTCTTAGAGTAGCTACTTTTAATTTAAGATTCGACAATAAAAACGACAGCGGAAATCTTTGGAAAGACAGGATGAAACCCGTAGCTAACCTTATACGTTTTCATGACTTTGATATAGTGGGTGTACAGGAAGCGCTCGTTAATCAGTTGAATGATGTTTCCAATGCGCTGCCTGAATATGCACTTTACGGAAAGGGAAGAGATGATGGCAAAACGGGTGGCGAGCATTCTTCTATATTTTTCAAAAAAGATAAATATACATTGCTTAACAAAGGAGACTTCTGGCTTTCTGAAACACCCGACGTACCCGGCAAAGGCTGGGATGTAACCTGCTGCAACAGGATTACATCATGGGTATATTTGCAGGATAAAAAAAGCGGCAAAAAATTTTATGTCTTTAATACGCACTATGATCACCAGGGCCAAATAGCCCGGAGAGAAAGTTCAAAATTAATATTGTCAAAGATCAAGGCTATTGCTGGTAAAGACCCGGCAATACTTACCGGAGATTTTAATGCAGACAGGAATAGTGAGCCATACCAATTGCTTAAAAATTCCGCGCTATTGCATGACAGCTATCACGACGTAAAATATCCGTATGAAAACAATTCATCCTTCAACAACTTCGGCAGGAGTATCAAACAGGAAGGAGTGATAGATCATATTTTTTTAACCAACCAGCTCAAAGCCTTTAAATGGGGCATACTCACAGATACCTACATGGGCAAATACCCTTCAGACCACTTCCCGGTGATGGCAGATGTAAAGTGGAAATAGATTAGCGTAAATTGCTAAGCGCCTGATTCACTAAATGATAATATAGTGAAAGTATAACCTGAAAATAAAAAAGCTCCTGTGAATCCAGGAGCTTTTTAGTGACCTCGTCAGGATTCAAACCTGAAACCTTTTGATCCGTAGTCAAATGCTCTATTCAGTTGAGCTACGAGGCCTTTTTGTGGACGGCAAAGTTAAGGATTCAATCCGTTTCAGCCAAATTGTTTTCATTAATTTATTTTTTAAAAAGCGAACGGTTGTTTTCAAAAAATTCAATTCTTATACATATTATATGAAAAAATTCAAAGAATTTACAAATATTGTTAGAAAATAAGTATTTTTGCTTACAATTTGTAAAAGAATATCTATTATGAGTATTTCAAATCAGTATAATGGGGTGCAACCGCAAGAAAAAGGACTATACAGCCCGGCTTTTGAACACGATTCCTGTGGCGTAGGCTTTGTTGCCAGCATCACAGGTAGAAAATCGCATCAACATATTACAGATGCACTTACTGTGCTGGAAAATATGGAGCATCGCGGCGCCAGTGGTTTTGAAAACAATACCGGTGACGGCGCAGGCATTATGATACAGATTCCGCACGAATTTTTCTTCGAAGAATGTTTAAAGAAATCTGTGCATCTTCCTTCCTTTGGCCGCTATGCTGTAGGCGTATTGTTTTTTCCTAAGCAAACAAGGCTGCGCGAAGAGTGCCGCGAAATATTTGCCCGTGCTGCTGAAACTTTAGGCATAGACATTCTTATGTACAGAAAAGTGCCGGTAGACACTACGGGTATTGGCGCCACAGCTTTGTCGGTTGAGCCTGAAATGGAGCATGTATTTCTGGCGTGCCCCGATCATATCAAAGATACTGCGGCATTTGAAAGAAAATTGTTTGTATTGCGCAACTATGCCACGCATACCATCAACAATACGGTAAGGAAAGATAGTATAGGTTTTTATATTGCTTCACTTTCTGCAAAAATAGTGATCTACAAAGGTCAGCTTACCAGCCACCAGGTGCGTAATTACTTTACGGATTTATCCAATAAAAAAGTAGTATCGGCTTTCGGTCTGGTGCATTCGAGATTTGCCACCAATACTTTTCCTTCGTGGAAACTGGCACAACCCTTCCGCTATCTGGCGCATAATGGTGAGATCAACACGCTACAGGGCAATCTGAACTGGCTGAAGTCCGGAGAGAAAAATTTCACTTCTGAATATTTCAGCCGGGAAGAAATGGAAATGCTGTTGCCTGTTGTAGGAGAAAGCCAGTCGGACTCTGCATGCCTGGACAACGTAGTTGAATTGCTGCAGCATTGTGGCAGGTCATTGCCGCATGTTATGATGATGCTGGTGCCTGAAGCCTGGGATGGCAATGAGCTCATGGATCCGGTAAAAAAATCCTTCTACGAATACCACGCTTGTTTAATGGAACCCTGGGATGGCCCTGCATCACTCACATTCACCAACGGCGATATGATCGGCGCTACATTAGACAGGAACGGTTTAAGGCCGTCAAGGATCACTGTCACGAACGATGACAGGGTCATTATGGCTTCTGAAACAGGTGCATTACCAATAGATCCTGCTACTGTTATTCAGAAAACCCGTCTGCAGCCCGGCAAAATGTTCGTTGTAAATATGCAGCAGGGAAAGATTATTAGTGATGAGGAACTGAAGAAAGATATCTGTTCACAACAGCCTTACGGAGATTGGCTTAACAAATACAAGATACGTTTGGAAGAGTTGCCAGACCCGAGAGTGATGTTTACTTCATTGGAAGAAGACCAGGTGTTCAAATACCAGAAGTCTTTCGGGTATACGCAGGAAGATATTCAAAACATTATTGCGCCTATGGCTGCAGATGGTAAAGAGCCGATCGGCTCTATGGGCACAGACACACCGCTGGCGGTGCTCAGCAACCAGCCGCAGCATATCAGCAATTATTTCAAGCAATTATTTGCACAGGTAACCAATCCCCCCATTGACCCGATCCGTGAAAAAATGGTCATGTCTCTTTCCACGTTCGTAGGCAGTGTAGATAACTTTTTAGCCCAGCGGCCGGAAGCATGTCATGTGGTGGCGCTGAAGCACCCGATCCTTACCAATAAAGAGTTGGAAAAATTGCGATCTATTGATACAGGCAGCTTCCAGGCAAAAACATTGCAGATGTATTTTCGCTCAAACGGCACACCCGGTGCTTTAAAAGCCGGTATTGACAGGCTTTGCCGGTATGCTGAAGATGCAGTGAATGATGGGTTTGAAGTATTGGTAATCAGCGACAGGGCTGTAGATAGCGAACATGCGGCTATACCTTCCTTGCTTGCAGTGGCTGCGGTGCATCATCATTTGATAAGAAAAGGTATGAGAGGCAAGGTGGGGTTGGTTGTAGAAGCCGGCGATGTATGGGAGGTACACCATTTTGCCTGCCTGATAGGTTTCGGTGCCACGGCTGTAAATCCTTATCTGGCTTTATCTACGGTAAGGACCCTGAGAACCTCTGGCAAGATAGAATCCGACTTATCCCCCGAACAGCTTAAAAAAAATTACATCAATGCCGTTTGTGCAGGGTTGCTTAAAGTTTTTTCTAAAATGGGTATTTCTACTTTGCAGTCGTATCATGGAGCACAAATATTTGAAATTATCGGTTTAAGAAAAGAACTGGTTGAAAAATATTTCACAGGCGCCACTTCACGGATTGAGGGGTTAGGATTAGATGAACTGGCCAAAGAAACATTATTAAAGCATCAGTTTGGATTTCCTAAAAAGAACATACCCGTAGATCGCTTACCTGAAGGCGGTGTATATCAGTGGAAGCGCAAAGGAGAAGTGCATTTGTTCAATCCGCAGACGATACATTTGTTGCAGTATTCGACTAAAATGAATGATTACAACATTTATAAAAAATATGCAAAACTCATTAATGAACAAGGGGATAAGGCTGTTACCTTGCGCAGTTTATTTGAGTTTGCACCAACCCGCAAGCCGGTATCAATTGATGAAGTAGAACCGGCTGAAAATATTTACAGGCGCTTTGCAACCGGCGCTATGAGCTTCGGTTCTATATCCTGGGAAGCACATACCACACTGGCTATTGCCATGAATCGTCTTGGAGGCAAGAGCAATACCGGCGAGGGTGGCGAAGATCCTGTGCGTTACCTGTCTATGGAGAATGGAGACAGTATGCGCTCTGCCATTAAACAGGTAGCTTCCGGTCGGTTTGGTGTTACCAGCGAATATCTTTCCGAAGCCGATGAAATCCAGATCAAAATGGCGCAAGGCGCCAAGCCGGGCGAAGGCGGGCAACTGCCCGGGCACAAAGTGGACGATTGGATAGGCCGTACTCGGCATTCTACACCGGGGGTAGGGCTTATATCACCTCCGCCGCATCACGACATTTACTCTATTGAAGATTTGGCCCAACTGATCTATGATTTAAAAAACGCCAATAGAAAAGCCCGCATCAATGTGAAGCTGGTATCAAAAGCCGGCGTAGGCACAATTGCTGCCGGTGTGGCAAAAGCAAAAGCAGACGTGATACTTATTTCAGGATATGACGGCGGTACCGGCGCTTCACCCATCAGTTCCATCAAACATGCAGGCTTGCCGTGGGAGCTGGGGCTTGCAGAAACGCACCAGACACTGGTGAAGAACAAACTCAGGAGCAGGGTGGTTGTACAGGCCGACGGCCAAATGAAAACAGGGAGAGATATTGCTGTTGCTGCTTTGTTAGGAGCCGAAGAATGGGGTGTTGCTACTGCTGCATTGGTAGTAGAAGGTTGCATCATGATGCGTAAATGTCATTTAAATACCTGCCCGGTTGGCGTAGCTACCCAGGATGAACGTTTAAGAAAACGTTTTTCAGGAGATCCCGACCACGTGGTAAATTTCTTTAAATTTTTGGTGGAGGATTTAAGGGAGATAATGGCAGAGCTTGGTTTTAGAACAGTGAATGAAATGATCGGCCAGGTAGATAATTTAAAAGTAAAAGACCACATTGACCACTGGAAGCTAAGCAGCATAGACCTTTCGCCCATATTGTACAAAGAACCTGCAGAGAGTTCAGTAGGCTTGTTTAATAATGAAATACAGGATCACGCATTAGAGCATGTAATAGATTGGCAGCTACTCAAAGCGGCCGAGCCGGCATTGAATAAGGGTGAAAAAGTAAAAGCCGAATTTGAAATAAGAAATATTGACCGCACTACGGGCACTATTTTATCCAATGAAATAACAAAGAAATACAAGGCTGAAGGATTGCCTGAAAATACCGTCTGGTTTAAGTTTAAAGGTACTGCAGGCCAAAGTTTTGCAGCTTTCAACACCAAAGGTGTAACGCTGGAGCTGGAAGGAGATGCCAATGATTATTTCGGAAAAGGGTTAAGCGGGGCAAAACTCATTATATATCCGCCAAAAAATTCACCCTTCAGGCCTAAAGATAATATTATCATCGGTAACACTTCCTTTATCGGCGCTACATCAGGCTACGCCTACATCAGGGGAAAAGCCGGAGAAAGGTTTTGTGTGCGCAACTCAGGAGCAACTGTTGTAGTAGAAGGTACAGGCGACCATGGATGTGAATACATGACTGGCGGGGTTGCTGTTATTTTAGGCGATATCGGCAGAAACTTTGCCGCCGGCATGAGTGGCGGCATTGCCTATGTGTATGACGTAAATAAACAAATCAATCATAAGTTAAATGCTGAGTTAGTGGAACTTGATCCGTTGGATGAGGAAGATGCGCGGCTGATAAAAGACCAGCTTCAAAAGCATTTCAACTATACCGAAAGTGCGGTGGCAAAATTCGTACTGGATGATTTCGAAAATCAGTTAAGCAATTTTGTGAAAATATTTCCAAGTGAATATAAGAAGGCATTGGCTGCAAAACGCGAAAAATCAAAAGTACACAACCAGTAAACTAAGCGGTGATTAGTGCTGTAGAATCATTACAACCATGCACTCACCAGAAAAATTAATACTTATAAAACTTTAAGTTGATAAACAATGGGTAAAAAGACCGGCTTCCTGGAGTTTGACAGAAAAACACCTGATAAAAGAGCAATAGCAGAACGGCTGCAGAACTATAATGAATTTGTAGCGTATTTTGAACCTTCGGATTTAAATGCTCAGGCTGCACGATGTATGGATTGCGGCGTTCCGTTTTGCCATAGCGGTTGTCCTTTAGGCAATGTGATCCCTGAATTTAATGATGCAGTATATAAAAAAGAATGGAAAGAAGCATACGAAATATTAATCTCAACCAATAATTTTCCTGAATTTACAGGCCGCATTTGTCCTGCTCCCTGCGAATCCGCATGTGTATTGGGCATTAACCAAAATCCCATTACTATTGAAGAAATCGAACGGCATATCATTGAAAAGGCTTACGATTTGGGGTTGGTGAAACCGCAGGTGCCGCATGTGCGTACAGGCAAAAAAGTAGCTGTGATAGGTTCCGGCCCTGCTGGTTTAGCTGCTGCAGCACAGCTAAACTACGCCGGCCATACTGTTGTTGTTTTTGAAAGAGATGATAAGCCGGGCGGATTGCTAAGGTATGGTATTCCCGATTTTAAACTGGAGAAAAATGTAATAGACAGAAGGGTAGATGTGATGCAGCAGGAAGGTGTTCAATTCAAACTCAACGCCAACGTCGGGGTCAACGTTTCTATCAACGATATCCTGAGAGATTTCCAGGCTGTAGTTTTGGCAGGAGGCGCTACGGTGCCGCGCGATCTTCCTGTAAAAGGAAGGGAAGGGAGCAAGGATGTGCATTTTGCCATGCAATTTTTAAAGCAACAAAACAAGCGCAACAATGCGCTTGATCCTTTGGCAAAGGCAGATATTGAAAGTAATATTGTGAAAGACAATATATGGGCGAAGGGCCGCAATGTAGTGGTGATCGGAGGCGGAGATACGGGGAGTGATTGTGTGGGCACTTCTAACCGTCAGGGCGCCAGATCAGTTACCCAATTTGAATTAATGCCGGTGCCGCCTGGACAAAGAAATGAATATATGCCCTGGCCTACTTATCCGATGATTTTAAAAACCACATCTTCTCATGAAGAAGGTGCAGAAAGGCATTGGGCTGTTTCCACCAAGGAATTTGTAAATGATGAAAACGGCAACCTTAAGGCATTGAAAATAGTAGATCTGGAATGGAAGATAGTAGAAGGGCGGCCGGCAAATTTTGTAGAGGTGCCCGGCAGTGAAAGAGAGATACCTTGCGAGCTGGCTTTGCTGGCAATGGGATTTTTGCATCCGCAACATAAAGGAATGCTGGATCAGCTGGGTATAGACTTAGATGAAAGAGGCAATGTGCGGGCAACGGAAAAAGAATTTAAAACCAACATTCCAAAAATATTTTCCTGTGGCGATATGCGCCGCGGGCAGTCCTTGGTTGTATGGGCTATAAGTGAGGGTAGGGAATGTGCCAGAAAAGTAGATGAATTTTTAATGGGGCATTCTTTCCTGGAAACAAAAGACGTGAACTTGCTCGTTGCCAATGAATATTAAACATAAACATAAATAATTGAATGAGGAGAGCCAAAAATAAAAAATTGGCTCTCTTTAGTTTTAGCATGCTTATTTATGACAACCACGCATACCTCGTGGCAGATGGGATGGCGTTTTTAAGACGTTCTTCCATTGTAAATATGATAAAATTCATAAAACCATATATTAATTAAAAGTAACTTTGCACCTCTCTTACAAGTGCTATGAAAAAGATATTTTTATTTATTATTAGTGGTTTATTATTTACCTTTTTTTCTGTCTCGGCACAAACTAAAAGTGCAGCAGATTCTTCTGTAAACGGCACAAATTCATTCAAAAAAAATGTCACGGTTAATGCACTGATTGTAGGTAACTATGCTGTTTCTCTTACAGATAGTGTGGGTATAAACGGCATACATTCTTTAAAAGATTCCGCTATTAATAACGGGTTTAATCTGCGCTACGTGCGTGTTTCGGGAAGATTTCAAATTACCCCGCGCTTCGATGCCAATGTGCTGGTAAACCTGTCTGAATTTAAGAATGACCCCCAAGGCAAAGTTCTTGAAAACGCTTTCATGCGCTATAAACTGAATGATTACGTAAACTTGCAATTCGGCCAGTTTCGCCCGTTTTTTGGCATTGAAGATCTTTATGGCGTTGAGCAACACAAATCTTATTACTGGAGCAATCAATACAACGCATTTAACCGCAGCAACTGGATGAGTTTCCAGCTTGGCGCTGCATTCTATGGATCGCTGAAACCGGTGAATATTCCGCTGAAATATTATTTTACTGTATACAATGGCAATGGCAGAAATGTAGAATTGGACAATGATAATAGCAAAGATTTCTCCATGCGTTTAGAGTCGGAAATCATAAAAGGATTCACTGTAGGCGCCAACTTCGCCACAACAAACTTTAAGCGAAAAAATGTAGGTGCTTATACTTTTGACCTGCAAACTTTCCACAAACTCAATAACAACTGGGATCTGGAAACAGAATCCTCCTATGCATACGGGTACAACCTGCGTGATTTTATGGATGCAAAAGTTGATGTTGATAAGATAAAAAATTACCGCATGCATGGCCTGTATGTGTTGCCATTGTTGCGTTACAATATTCATAGGACCGGGTGGAAGGGTGTGGAGCTTTCCTGCAGGTATGAAAACCTGTTGGAAAATATAGATATCAACCCTAATCCCAGAACAACTGTTGTGCCTATGGTAAGTTTTTTATTTGCAGACAACCATGCAGCTAAGTTTTCGCTGGTTGGTATCATTGACCGCTACAAGCACAACATGCCGGGAACAAATAAATACAGCCAGAATCAATTGCTCGCACAGTTCCAGCTAAGATTCTGATGTTGCTTATGCCTGTTGTATAAACGCAAGGATAGCTTTCTCTGCTTTTTCGCATGCATCTTTCAGGTTGTCATTCACGATAATCCTGTCGAACGATTCTTTAAAAGAAAGTTCATAGGATGCTTTATTGATGCGGGTATCAATATTTTCAGGCGTATCGGTATTCCTTCCCACCAGCCTTTTTTTCAGCTCATCGATGGATGGCGGTTCTATAAAGATCGTCAGTGCATTTTTGCTGTAAAGTTGCTTTACATGTATAGCGCCTTTTACATCAATATCAAGCATGGGCGTTTTATTGTCCTGCCAGATTCTTTCTATTTCAGATTTAAGCGTACCATAATATTTTCCTTCGTATACCATTTCCCATTCCACGAAACCATCCTGCTGTATTGTATGTTGAAACTCATCTACGCTCATAAAATAATAATCCCTGCCATGCTTTTCATTGCCGCGGAGCGGGCGGGTGGTGGCAGATATGGAGAAAGCAAGGCCGGGATTTTTATCCATCAGATATTTTGCTATGGTACTCTTGCCTGCCCCGGAAGGCGCAGTAATGATAATAAGTTTGTTCATAAAAAGTGTAGATAGATTAGTCGTTGATAAGTTTTATTTCAGCGCCCAGCGCATTGAGCCTTTGTTCTATATTTTCGTAGCCTCTTTGTATTTGTTCAATGTTTTGAATAATGCTTTTGCCTTCAGCGCTCATGGCCGCGATCAACAGCGCTACGCCCGCACGGATATCCGGGCTGCTCATTCTGATACCTTTAAGATGGTGTTCTCTTTCAAGGCCTATAACCGTTGCCCTGTGCGGGTCGCAGAGAATGATCTTGGCGCCCATGTCTATAAGTGTATCGGTGAAGAACAGCCGGCTTTCAAACATTTTCTGGTGTATCAGTACGCTGCCTCTGGCTTGTATGGCGGTTACCAGCACAATGCTCAGCAGGTCGGGTGTAAACCCGGGCCAGGGATGATCGTAAATGGTTAAAATATTGCCGTTGAGGGGAGGCTGTATCTCGTAGCATTTTTGCTCAGGTATATAAATGTCGTCATTTCTGAATTCCATTTCAATGCCCAGCCTTTTAAATTTATCAGGTATTACGCCCAGGTTTTCAAGGCTTACATTTTTTATGGTAATATCACTCTGCGTCAGGGCCGCCATGCCTATGAAGCTGCCTATCTCAATCATATCGGGCAGTAGTGTATGTTCTGTGCCATGCAGCCCTTCCACTCCTTCCACTTCAAGCATATTGCTGGCTATACCGGAAATTTTTGCGCCCATCCTGTTCAGCATTTTACAGAGTTGCTGTACATAGGGTTCGCAGGCTGCATTGTAGATGGTGGTATTTCCTTTAGCCAGAACTGCCGCCATCAGCACGTTTGCGGTACCGGTTACTGACGGCTCATCAAGCATGATGTAGTTGCCTTTCAAAGCTTTTGTTGTAAACTCCAGGCAGAATGTATGGGTGTTGTAGGTAAAATGAGCGCCTAATTTTTCAAAGCCGTCAACATGTGTATCCATGCCGCGCCTCCCGATCTTATCACCGCCGGGCTTCGCGATTACTGCTTTTTTAAATCGCGCCAGCATAGGCCCGGCAATCATTATGCTGCCTCTGAGTGCGCCGCCTTTTTTTCTGAAATCTTCGGAATATAAGAAGTCAGTATTTACATCTTCTGACTTAAAACTGTAAGTATGCTTGTTAAGTTGTTTTATTTTTACGCCTAATGCTTCCAGTAAAGTTATCAGCCTGCTTACGTCCAGTATATCGGGAATGTTTTTTATCACTACTTCTTCTTCCGTAAGCAATACAGCAGATATTACCTGTAACGCTTCATTCTTGGCGCCTTGCGGATGTATCTCGCCTTTTAATTTTCTGCTGCCTGTAACTTCAAAAGCATTCATGTATAATTTTTTTCTTTCGGACAAAAATAATGAAATGTCTGCTTAAAAGCTGTTTCCAAATGATGGGATGACGAACTTAAATTTTATCTTTGAAAAAATTTATTTATGATTTATTCGATGACGGGTTACGGCCGTGCTGAAAAAACATTCAATGATAATTCCTGCCTGGTAGAATTGCGCTCTTTAAACGGCAAGCAATTCGATCTCAGGCTCAATATCTCTCCCTTACTAAAATCTTATGAAATTGACATAAGAAACATCATTGCTGAAAAATTACAGCGAGGCAGTGTGGAATGCTCTATTGTCATCAAACAAAACGGCTGCGCCAAACCGGTTTACATAAATAAAGAACTGCTTAAATCCTATTATTATTCGGTAAAAGATGTGGCTGATGAACTTAACCTGGCTGCCGACAATGTTTTGAGTGCATTATTAAAGTTGCCCGATGTTATTTCAGGCAATCCGGAGCAGGTGAGCGAAGAGGAATGGCAGGTTGTTAAAGCCGCCTTACTGGAAGCGGCGGAGGCCGTTAACAGCCACAGGCTGAATGAAGGTGCGGCACTCGAAAAAGATATATTGCAAAGAGTGGCCAATATAGAGCAACTGGAAAATTCAAATGCTGCGATAGCGCCTGCCAGGAAAGTAAAAATGAAAGAAAACCTGCTAAAATTGCTGGAGGAAAACGTGGATGTAGAAAACTATGATGAGAACAGGCTGGAGCAGGAGCTGATCTATTACATTGAGAAATTTGACATTACAGAAGAACAGGTACGTTTAAAAAATCATTGCGCTTATTTCCGCGAATTGTTGAAAGCTGACGAAGCGGCAAAAGGCAAAAAATTATCTTTCCTGCTCCAGGAAATCGGCAGGGAAATAAATACCACCGGCTCTAAAGCAAACGATGTAGACATACAGAAGAATGTAGTGTTGATGAAAGATGAGCTGGAAAAAATGAAAGAGCAAATACTCAACGTGCTGTAACCATGTGGAAAATTGTAATAATCATAGTATTGTTTTTGTATGCATGCAGCCCTACGCCCGATCTGTATGAGCAGACGAAAGCCTTCAGGAAAATGGAATGGCATGCAGCCGATACCGCGCGGTTTGAATTTCAGATTGCCGATACCGCAGCATCTTACAATATATACCTGGTGCTGCGGCATCAGTACGCTTTTGCCTATAACAACATACGCATAAATATATCAAAAAAGTCTCCGGCAGACTCATTAACCTCGGTAAGCTACAATTTTAAACTTGGCGAAAACTCCGGGTGGTACGGCAAAACCTTGGAAGAAATTGTTGAGCACCGTATACGGCTAAACGATAAGCCTGTGAGATTCCGCGCTGTACCGTATACTTATTCGCTGCATCACCGAATGCCTGAGGGTTCTTTAAAAAATATACTGCATGCGGGTTTGCGCATACAAAAAATTTAACTTATGCTGCCTGAACCTGTCAACACATATTCCCCTGTTGAGCTCATTTCCTTGCTGGACAAAGAATACGAAAATCACGATACATTAAATATTTTTCAACATACTGTACAAGCGCTGGCACTCTTAGACCGGCAGGTCAGGAACGGCGGTTACATCCAGCTTATACATAATAAGTTTGGGGAATATATTTTTGAAAATGCCTGGACAGAACCATTAGCATATATGAGCGCAGGAAAATTAGCCGGCAATTTATCTGCTGCTAAGACACTCTATGTAAAACATGTGCAGGAGCTGGAACGGGAGATGTCTTTAAAAGAATTTTCCGGCTTATATGACAAATTCCCTGCTTTTGAAGCTCTCCATCAACAATACCTCTCTATTATTGACGATGAATTGCAACACATACAAAAGTTTATAGAAAATAATTATCAATACTTTGAAGTAAACAAAAAAAAACGGTTCCGTAGAAACAGAACCGTAAAGTGAATATTCTATAAAACTAAACAAAATGAAAACATTTTTTAAAGATATACTGCCGTAATTTACTTTAATAAGACTGTTTTACAAATCAGCATTACCAACAAATGTATTAAAAAACTTTCAAATTACAAATATTAGTTGTTGTAACACGATTAGGCAAATATAAGACATTCTCATAAGCCAAAATGTTTAATGAAAGGCCAAAAAAAATAATTTCTGTCAACTGCTTTGCTTAAGGCAATAAAATTTACCTTAGCAGGGTTTATGAGCAAGCAAAAGGAAGTATCCACACAGGATAATATTTTTATAAAAGGTGCAAGAACCCACAATCTGAAGAATGTAGATGTAGAATTTCCGCGCAACAAACTCATTGTCGTTACCGGCGTTTCAGGCAGCGGGAAGTCTTCACTCACCATTGATACCCTTTTTGCAGAAGGGCAGCGCAGGTATGCGGAAAGTCTCAGCGCCTATGCAAGGCAGTTTATGAGCCGTATGGCCAAGCCTGATATAGACTACATCAAAGGGCTTTCACCCGCTATAGCCATTGAACAGAAAGTGGCCACCCGCACTCCCCGGAGCACAGTAGGCAGCATGACGGAGATATATGATTATATGCGCCTGCTCTATGCGCGCGCCGGAAAAACGTATTCTCCCATAAGTGGCAATGAGGTAAAAAAAGATGAAGTCAGTGATGTGGTAGATGTAATAAAAAAACTGGCAGAGAGAGATAAGGTTTATGTGCTGGCCGCTTTTAAACAATACCGCAACAGGGCCATACGCGATGAATTAAATGTATTGCAGCAGAAAGGTTTTTCAAGAATTTATTTTGGCGGGAAGAAAGAGACAGCCAACATTGAAGACATGCTCGAATGGAGCGATGAAGAACTCGGAAAGCAAATACGTGCTAATGACGGTGAAGTATACATACTGGTAGACCGTTTTGTAGTAAAACCTTTTGAAGAAGATGACCTCCACAGGATATCAGATTCTATTAATACTGCATTCTATGAAGGAGAGGGGCAAATGCTGGTGAGTGTAAATGATGAAAAACTTTTAGCGTTTAGCAATAGGTTCGAAGCCGACGGCATACAGTTTGAAGAACCCACGCCAGATTTGTTTTCGTGGAACAATCCTTACGGTGCCTGTCCCGTTTGCGAAGGTTTCGGCCATGTACTGGGTATAGATAAAAACCTTGTAATACCTGATAAGCGATTGAGCGTATACGAAGGTGCGGTTGCGGCCTGGAAGGGAGAGAAGATGAGCTGGTGGAAAGAACAGTTCGTGAAAAACGCGCATAAATTTTCTTTCCCCATACATAAGCCCGTAGCGCAGCTCACTAAAGAAGAGATGGCCACGCTCTGGAATGGCAACCAGCATGCTTACGGCATCAATGCTTTTTTTGAAGATGTACAATCGCATTTGTATAAAATTCAGTACAGGGTAATGCTAAGCCGCTACCGCGGGCGCACAGAATGCCCGGAATGCAACGGTTACAGGCTGCGCAGGGAAGCCTTATTCGTGAAAATCGGCGATAAGCACATTGCAGAGCTGAGTGATCTGCCGGTGAAGGATGTAAAGCAATGGTTCGATAATCTTACCCTTACAGGGCATCAGTTTGAAATTGCTGAAAGAATACTGGTAGAGATACAGCAAAGGCTGCAAACCTTACTGGATGTGGGCTTAGGCTACCTTACACTTAACCGGCTTGCCAATTCGCTCAGCGGCGGTGAAAGCCAGCGTATACAACTCACCAGGAGCCTTGGCAGCAACCTTACCAATTCACTGTATATCCTGGACGAGCCGTCCATTGGTTTGCATTCAAGAGATACGGAAAGGCTTATAAAAGTGCTAAAAGACCTGCGCGACCTGGACAATACGGTTATTGTGGTAGAACACGATGAGCAAATGATGCGCGATGCAGACTATATTATTGATATGGGCCCGCTGGCTTCGCATCTCGGCGGAAAAGTCATAGCTGCTGGCAATTACAAAGAGTTGATAGCAAATGAAAAAAGCCTTACGGGTAAGTACCTGAAAGGCGAATTAAAAATTGCGCCTCCTAAGACAGTGCGCAAATGGCATGAGCGCATTGTGATAAAAGGTGCGCGCCAGAACAACCTGAAGAATGTGGATGTTGAAATTCCTTTAAATGTTTTGTGTGTTATCAGCGGGGTATCAGGAAGCGGTAAAACAACCCTGGTGAAGCAGGTATTATATCCTGCGCTCATGAAAATGAAGCAGGGCACTACGGAAAAGGTAGGCGATCACGACAGCCTTGAAGGAGATATAGAAGAGATTTCCACGGTTGAAATGGTGGACCAGAATCCAATCGGCAAGTCATCCAGAAGTAATCCCGTTACCTATATTAAAGCCTATGATGAGATAAGAAATATTTTCTCCAAACAACATCTGTCAAAAGTCAGAGGCTTCCAGGCCAAACACTTTTCGTTTAATGTGGACGGCGGCAGATGCGATGCGTGTAAGGGTGAGGGCGAACAGATTGTGGAAATGCAGTTCTTAGCCGACGTGCATCTGACCTGCGAAGTCTGCAATGGTAAAAAATTCAAGGAAGAGGTGCTTGATGTAGCGTACAAAGGAAAGAACATTTACGAGGTATTGGAAATGAGCGTGGATGAGTCAATCGCATTTTTCAAAGATGAAAACAATCTTGTCAAATCCCTGCAAACCCTGCATGATGTGGGTTTGGGCTATATAAAGCTTGGGCAGGCTTCAAACACACTCAGCGGCGGCGAAGCACAGCGTGTAAAACTTGCCAGCTTTTTGGGCAAAGGAAAAACAAAAGATAAAGTGTTGTTCATTTTCGATGAGCCAACCACCGGCCTTCATTTTCATGATATAAAAAAGTTACTGGATGCATTTTCGGCTTTGATAGAGCAAGGGCATTCGATTATTGTAATAGAACACAATATTGATGTGATTAAATCTGCCGACTGGGTTATAGAGCTTGGCCCCGAAGCCGGCGAAGGAGGAGGAGAACTTGTATTTGCAGGTGTTCCCAAAGATCTTAAAAAGTCTAAAAAAAGCAGGACTGCCAAGTTCTTGTAGGAGATTATAATATACAACAGGCTATAAGCGATTAGGTAAAATTACTTGCTGCTGAACGTTGTTAATCCCCATCAAAACACAGGTAAAACATCCTTGCGCTGGTAAACTGCTTGTAAGGATGCTTACAAAAAAGACAAAGCATTTTCTGCGATATGATCAACAGTAATCTCCCTACAATTATTGGTGCATTTTACCGATATTTTCCAGCATATCCTGTGTCATTTTAGGGAGATCGTATTCGTGTTTCCAGCCCCAGTCGACCCTGGCTTGTGTATCGTCTATACTGCGTGGCCAGCTATCGGCAATGTTCTGGCGGAAATCAGGTTTGTAGCTAATCTCAAATTCAGGGATGCTTTTTTTAATTTCTGCTGCAATCTCTTCGGGTGAAAAGCTTACGGCGCCTATGTTGTAAGATAGATGCGTTTTTACCTTCTCGGCAGGCGCTTCCATAAGCTCAACCGTGGCACGTATAGCATCCGGCATGTACATCATTTCCAGGTAGGCATCCGGCTTTAAGAAGCTTTCGTATTTTTTATTTTCTATCGCTTCATGAAAAATTTCAACCGCATAATCAGTTGTGCCTCCGCCGGGCGCAGACTTGTAGGAAATAATACCAGGGTAGCGCACGCTCCTCACATCCACACCAAAGTTTTTAAAATAATAATTACACCACAATTCCCCTGCAGATTTACTGATACCGTACACGGTAGAAGGTTCTATAATGGTTTGTTGCGGGCATTTGTGCTTGGGAGATGTAGGCCCGAAGACCGCCATGGAAGATGGCCAGAATATTTTTTTTATTTTTTCTTCTTTGGCAATATCAAGTGAATTGAGCAACACCTGCATGTTCAGGTTCCAGGCAAGGTTGGGATGCCTTTCCCCATTAGCAGACAGCATGGCCGCTAAAACGTAGATCTGCGTTATGTTGTGGCGTATTACATGCACATGCATCATTTCTTTATTCATAGCATCGAACAGTACACTCGGCCCGTCTTTAATCAGCGGGTTCACCTCCCGCAGGTCTGAAGCAATTACGTTGTTAGGGCCGTAGATATTTCTTAGTGCAAGCGTAAGCTCTACACCAATCTGGCCTGATGCACCAATGATCAGGATCTTCTCCTTTGTATTCATAAAGAAATGTTTTTAATTACTAAACAAAGAAAATTAATTTTGCGGTAAGTTCGCAAATTAGTTAGTATATAAAATAAAGCAAACGTTTATTATCGCTCATATAACTATTAAATAAAAACCATTATGCCTCAACCCGATCTTTACCATAATTTATTTTCATCTCAACAATACGATAAAAACAATTTTTTTCTCATAGCCGGTCCATGTGTTGTGGAAAGTGCAGAGCTGCTGGAAGAAGTGGCTTACACCGTTTCGGGCATTTGTAAAAAACTTGCCATTCCCTATATCTTCAAAGCAAGTTATAAAAAAGCCAACCGAACCAGCGCTAATTCATTCACCGGTATCGGTGATGAGAAAGCTTTGGGGTTGATACAGGCTATTGGTAAAAAATACCATATTCCGCTAACCACAGATGTGCATACAGCCGAGGAATGTGCCATAGCTGCGCAATACGTTGATGTGCTGCAGATCCCTGCTTTCCTTTGCAGGCAGACAGATCTGTTGATTGCTGCTGCGCAAACCGGCAAAGTGGTTAATGTAAAGAAAGGGCAGTTTTTAAGCGGGGAGTCTATGAGATTTGCCGTGGAAAAACTACGCAACGAAGGTAATGAAAAGATAATGCTCACAGAAAGAGGTACAACTTTTGGCTACCACGACCTGGTGGTAGATTTCAGGAATATTCCCCTGATGAAGGCTAATGATGTACCGGCAGTGATGGATTGCACGCACAGCCTGCAACAGCCCAATCAGTCAGGCGGGGTTACCGGCGGCAACCCGGGGATGATAGAAACCATTGCAAAGTGTGCTATTGCAGCCGGCGCCGACGGGCTTTTTATTGAAACACACCCGCAACCGGCCGTGGCCAAAAGCGATGGAGCAAACATGCTGCAACTGGATAAGCTGGAGGAAATGCTTGAAAAACTTGTAAAGTTAAGATCTGCTATAATTTAATACCGCCCATAGCAAATATAATTATTCATTTTACATGCTTTTGTAAAGCAGTAAGAATCAAGAGATTACAAGCTTCCGTTAACAAAGGCTATTAATACCCGATAATTTGTTTATAAAAAATGTTTTTTTATATGTAAATTTCATACCTTCAATTGTTAAAATTAAAACACGAACTTGTTTTAAAAGTCTGCATGTTATAATTTAGCGAATATAAACTATACACTTTACACACTCTTTCCATGGAGAAAGAATAAAAAACAATTACTTCAATCTAACCAAAAGATATTAGCATGAGAAAGTCTGATTTAGTAAATAATATTTCCGAGAAAACAGGCATCCCAAAAGTAGATGTGTTGGTGACCATAGAAAACCTGTTCAAGGAGATCAAAGAAAACCTGGCAAATGGCGAGAATGTGTATGTAAGAGGGTTTGGCAGCTTTATCACCAAAAAAAGAGCAGCCAAGATTGGCAGAAACATTAAAAGAAATGTAGCTGTGGAGATACCTGAACATTATATTCCTGCCTTTAAACCTTCAAAAGAATTTGTTGCAGACGTAAAAGAGAAGCTAAAAACTAACTAACTTCGCAGACACCAAAATTTACTGATTAGTGAGAAAACAACAGGTTATTCTTTTAGCATCTGCGGCTTTATTGTTTGTTTTAATTTATTTTTTTGTAAATAAAACTCCTCCCAAACAACCAGGGGAGGCTAAATTGGAATTGCCAGCGAGAGACAGCGCGTTAATGGCTCCTGTTGATGTACTGGCTGCAGAAAAGGAAAAATTATCATCCGCACAAACTACACAACTAAAAGCTCTTGAAAGCAGGTTAAATGCACAATCTGTAGCCGCGCGCATATCGGCTTATCACAGTCTTTCGCATTACTGGAAAGATTCCCTGAAAAATCTTCCTGTAGCGGCTTACTATTTAGGCGAGAAGGCAAAATTGGAAAATTCAGAAAAAAATCTCAACTTTGCAGCCAATTCGCTCTTAAATTACCTGATGGTAGAGCACGATCCGTCAAAACAAAGGTGGATAGCTAAGCAAACAAAAGAGCTTTTTGAAAGATCCTTGAAAATAAACCCGGCTAATGATTCCACGGTTATTGGGTTAGGCGCTACCTATATGTTTGGCAATATTTCAGATAATCCTATGGAGGGAATCATGAAAGTGAGGCAAGTGGCGGAAAGAGACTCTGCCAATACGTATGCGCAAATGATGCTTGGCCTGGGTGGTATGAAGAGCGGGCAGTTCGATAATGCTGTAAAACGTTTTGAGAAAGTGCTGCAAAAAGAGCCCGACAACCTGCTGGCTATCTTTAGCATTGCAGAATCTTATGAGCGCCTTTCCGATAAAGCAAACGCCATAAAATGGTACACGATCGCACGCGGAAAAGTGAATCTTGAACAGGCAAAGCAGGACATAGATACACGCATCAGGGAATTGAAAATGAAATA
This sequence comes from Haoranjiania flava, assembly GCF_025631005.1. Taxonomy (NCBI): domain Bacteria; kingdom Pseudomonadati; phylum Bacteroidota; class Chitinophagia; order Chitinophagales; family Chitinophagaceae; genus Haoranjiania; species Haoranjiania flava. The sequence continues at coordinate 52,927 of NZ_JAOTPL010000001.1, read as the reverse complement.
AAATATTTTTAATAAACAATAAAATAATAAGAATTATGCCTTGTGGTAAAAAAAGAAAACGTCATAAAATAGCGACACACAAACGTAAGAAAAGACTTAGAAGAAATCGTCATAAAAAGAAATAAGCTTTAAGCTGTATTTCTGCAAATCTCTTTTTGTTGCGTGCGCAATAAAGAGAGATTTGATTTTTCTTTGAACTTTTGTTTCTGCAACTTTATCCTTTCCCCAACTTATTTATGCAGAATACAAAAGGTATACTTATAATTATTCCTTAGTTATTCTCCTTTTATTTACATACAATGGCAGCGCTTATGCGCAGGCTGTTTATAAATTATTGATCAGTGGAGAAAGAGCTATTAAACAAAGAACTTATCATCAATGCAACGCCCGGAGAAGTGGAAATTGCATTGCTCGAAAATAAAAAACTGGTAGAGCTGCACAACGAAAAATCAGATGCGGGCTTTGCTGTAGGCGATATTTTTTTAGGAAAAGTAAAGAAGCTGATGCCGGGCCTCAACGCAGCATTCATAGACGTGGGTTATGAAAAAGATGCATTCCTGCACTACACAGACCTTAGCCCATACATTCGATCCATCCTGAAATTTACACAGCTTTGCATGGTGGATAAATCAGACACGGGTTTTGATTTTTCTAAATTCCAGGTAGAACCGGAAATCGCTAAAACAGGCAAGATCACCGAGGTGCTCAACGGTAAGCCCAACGTGCTGGTGCAGATATTAAAAGAGCCCATCGCATCAAAAGGGCCCAGGCTAAGCTGCGAAGTTTCTATTCCCGGCAGGTTTATCGTGATCACACCATTCAACGACATTGTAGCCATTTCTAAAAAAATACATTCGTCTGAAGAAAGAAAAAGATTGCAAAGGATCGTAGAATCCATCAAGCCTAAGAATATCGGTGTTATTGTAAGAACAGCGGCAGAAGGCAAAAATACAGCCGAACTGCATGAAGACATGCGCAACCTGCTTGATAACTGGAAGGACCTTCAGCTGAAACTGCGAGATGCCAAAGCCCCTGTAAAAATCCTGAGCGAAGAGAATAAAACCACCAGCATTCTCCGCGACCTGCTTACCAAAGAATTTAACCGCATTATTGTAAACGATAAAACGTTGTACAACGAAACAGCTGATTATATTCAGCGGATCGCTCCCGGAAAACAAAACATAGTTTCTTATTACCAGGATTCCACGCCTGTATTTGAACAACACGGCGTGTTAAAACAAATTAAATCCGCTTTTGGTAAAACCGTGAATCTCAACAGCGGCGCCTACCTCATTATTGAAGATACTGAGGCGCTGAGTGTGATTGATGTAAACAGCGGCTATAAAAACATCAGCAGCAGCCAGGAAGAAAATGCACTGGCCACCAACCTCGAAGCTGCCGAAGAAATTGCAAGGCAACTGCGCCTGCGCGATATTGGCGGCATCATTGTAGTAGATTTCATAGACATGAAGAATCCTGAAAACCGTAAAAAGGTTTTAGAGGCTATGGAAAACTTTATGCGTGAAGACCGTGCAAGGCACGCATTGCTGCCTATATCTAAATTCGGTGTAATGCAGATCACGCGCCAGCGTATGCGCCCCGAAATGAAGATCAATACTTCTGAGATTTGCCCTTCTTGCAAAGGCAGTGGTAAAGTAACCTCCACGCTGGTGCTAATAGACGATATTGAAAATAAACTTGCCTACCTGGTGTCTAATCAGCACAGGCAGCTTACCCTGATGGTTCACCCCATAGTTTTTTCTCACCTCACCAAAGGAAATTATTTTACCTCCATCAAAAGAAAATGGAGCAAGAAATATAAGGTCAACCTGCAGGTGAAGCAAGATAGTGCGTTGGGAATCATACAGTACAAATTTTATGACACCAACAATGAGCATATCCGGATTTAATAGAAGTTAATTGTTGTAACTGATTGATTGAAATAAATTTACAATTTTAAATTTTCAATTGGGAGTTTAATAAATGCCTAAACTTATTCACATTTTGCAAAAATAATTTTGAATATCTGCCCAATATTGTAATTTAGCAAAACAATTTAGTGAGTTAGTAAGTAAAAAATCGAACCGGTATTCCTGCCGGTTCTTTTTTTTGTAAGCCTGTGTAAACTACCAATATTTTTTACATTAAAAGAGTATCTTTGATTTTTCTACATTACAGAGAAGATCGCATATGGACAAGGTTTTTACAGTGAGTGAAATGATGGCAGGTGGGGAAGCTCCCGAAGTATTGTTCTGGGTGGGATGCGCCGGCAGTTTCGATCAAAGGGCACAGAAAATAACAAAAGCATTTGTAGAAATTTTACAGAAGGCCAATATACGTTTTGCTATTTTAGGCAAGGAAGAAATGTGTACCGGCGACCCTGCAAGGCGCTCTGGCAATGAGTTCTTATTCCAGATGATGGCCTACCAGAACATACAGTTGCTGAATGGCTATAACATCAAAAAAATAGTAACAGCCTGCCCGCATTGTTTTAATGTGCTCAGGAATGAATACCCGCAGCTTGGCGGCAACTACGACGTAGTTCATCATACACAATTTATACAGGAACTGATTGACAGTGGAAAGATCGTATTGCAGGAAGGCGGCGCGTTTAAAGGGAAAAAAATTACCTTTCATGATAGTTGCTATCTCGGCAGAGGCAACAACATTTACGAAGCTCCGCGCAAAGTGCTGGAAGCATTGGATGCAGATCTCGTCGAGATGAAACGATGCAGGAAAAATGGTTTTTGTTGCGGAGCCGGCGGCGCACAGATGTTCAAAGAAGAAGAAAAAGGCGATGTGCGTGTAAATATAGAGCGCGCCAGGGAAGCGATTGACACCAATGCCGAGGTGGTAGCCTCTGCCTGCCCGTTTTGCAATACCATGCTGAGCGATGGCGTTAAAAGCGAAAACAAGGCTGAAACCGTTGCTGTGCTTGACGTTGCAGAGATAGTAGCGCAGCAGATAAAAAATTAAATAGGATGAATTTAGATTATCAACAATATATTCCTGCAGATTTTCCGGACGATGCAAAAGTGTGGGTTTACCAGTCCGGCCGCATATTGTCTATCCCTGAAGCATTGCACTTGGAAAAAATGATACAGGAATTTAGTTCGGAGTGGAACACGCACGGAGCATTGAACAAAGGATTTGTACAATTATTGTTCGGTCAGTTTTTGGTGCTGATGGCAGATGAATCTGCACACAGGATCAGTGGTTGCAGCATCGACTCATCCGTACGTTTCATCAAAGAAGTGGAAAAGACTTTTTCCGTAAATTTATTTGACAGGCAGTCACTGGCATTTATTGTAAAAGACAAGGTGCAGATCATACCTATGTCGCAGGTGAAGTATGCTGCAGATAATGGTTTCATTAACGGCGATACTTTATTCTTTAATAACCTGGTAGCCAGTAAAAAAGAATTGCTTGAAAACTGGATAGTACCTGTTAAAAGCAGTTGGCTCGGCGCCAGGTACGGATTTTAATGCCTGGGAAAACGTTCCATGATCTTGGTGGTAAGGAATTGATAGATTTCTTTTTCCTCCGGATAATTTTTTAATATTTCCAAGTGGCGGTTGATGGTATTGTGGTCTGCCCTGAATGCAGGCCCAGTCATAGTTTCAGCAGGGGAATAATCGTTAAGCCTGCTAACGGTTTCGCTGATAAGCGGCAAAAGGAATTTAAAGTCTATATTTTCTTTTGTACAAAGGTCTTCAGCTACTGTAAATAAATAATTGGTAAAGTTAGAGACCAGCACAGCAGCTACGTGTAGTTTTACACGCTCTTCATCACTTGTATCAGAAACCAACGGTGAAAGCGATTGTGCAAAAGTTTTTAGTGCTTGCCTGGCAGCTTCGTTATTTGCATCGACAAAGAAAGGAATTTCAGGGATATGATGCATCTCCTTGCGTATGCTTTGCAATGGGTACAAGACGCCGTAGTTGCTGCTTAGTTTTTTCAATATATTTACAGATAGTGAACCGGTGGTGTGCACAACCATTTTATCTTCGGGTAATTGCAATTGCGCTACAACTTCTTCCACAGCATGGTCGCTTACCGCAATGATGTACATATCAGCGCTGTAGTCAAGATGTTTAAAGTCAGTAGTGTAGCCTGCCTGAAGGCCATTGGCTAAATACCTTGCTGCTGCTTCATTCCGGCCGGCTACCTGTAAAAGGGTATGCCCGTTTTTGAAAATAAGCTTTGCCAGCACGGTTGCTACGTTGCCTGTGCCGATGATCACACATTTCATGTGTATATGTTTAATTTTTTCTGTTTGCCACACGGAATAACCAAAACCTTCATTCTTTATTATCATTCCCGGTTGGTATAGATTCTTAATCTTTATGGTTATTTCATGTGTTAATATTTAATTTTTCTGTTTGCCACACGGAATAACCAAAACCTTCATTCTTTATTATCATTCCCGGTTGGTATAGATTCTTAATCTTTATGGTTATTTCATGTGTATAAATTTTAGTTCGCCGCTTTGCGGCTGTTTTTAATGGTCACATGGAATAGCCTTTATTCATTCTCGGTTGGTATGCAACCTTGCTTATGGCTATTTCATGTGTGTATATTTATTTATTTTTTAGTTGCCACATGGAATAACCAGCTTTTTAGATTCAATACTCATCCCGATTGGTATAGATTCCTAATCTTTATGGTTATTTCATGTGTATATTTTTTATTTTTCTTTATGGTCACATGGAATAGCCTTTATTCATTCGCGGTTGGTATGCACCTTTGCTTATGGCTATTTCATTCGTATAATTTTAAGTGCGCCGCTTTGCGGCTAATGTTTTTGTGGAATGGAACGCTGATTATACATTTCCCTGTATGCGAAAAATTATCATGAGCGTTTCATGTGTTAATATTTAATTTTCCTGTTTGCCACATGGAATAACCAAAACCTTAGTTCTTTATCATCATCCTCGTTTGGTATAAATTCCTAGTCTTTATGGCTATTTCATGGCATGTTCTCCTTTTCTAAAGTTTCCAAAACCTGCTTCTGGTAAGAAGAGCTTACCGGTATAGATATGTCTTTTACCTGCAGGGAATTTTTTCCCCACGCATTTACATAGGCCGTATTGGCTATGTAGGAACGGTGTGTTCGCAAGAATCTGTCATTACCTAACTTTTCGGCAACAGCTTTCATACTCATGTGTACAAGGTAAGCCTTTTCAGCGGTATGGATTTTTATATAATCATCCAAAGCCTCAATGTAAATAATGTCTGCAAAGGGGATTTTTATCCACTGGTAATTGTGTTTTACTACCAGGTGCGCTTCTTCTGTTGCTTTTTGTTTTTGCAGTTCAAGGGTTTCTTTTACGCGGCTTACAGCCAGCTCAAAACGTTTAAACTCAAAAGGCTTCAGGAGGTAGTCGTCGGCATTCAGATTAAAACCTTCTACTGCATAACTGCTGTAGGCTGTGGTGAAAACTACAGCCGGCTTCAGTTCCAGAGATTTATAAAAGTCAATGCCGCTAATGTCAGGCATTTGTATGTCCAGGAATATCAGGTCGATGGCATGTTCTCGTAAATAATCTTCGGCAAGAAGCGCATCAGTAAAAGTGGCGCATAGCTCAACATCTTCCAGGCGCTCTATGTAGCTTTGTATCAGTTGCAGCGCTAACGGCTCATCATCTATAGCTATACAGTACAACATTTTGTTTAAAGGTTAATGAACAGGTCGGCTGTGTATTGATTCTCCTTTTGCGTCAGCTTCAGCTCGTGATTATTTTCATACAACAATTCTAATCTTCGTTTCACGTTAGCAATACCAGTGCCGGTGCCGCGTTTGGCGGCCTGGTTCAGGAATACGTCATTTACACATTGCATGTGCAGCCGGTCCGCTGTTCTTTCTATGAGTATATAAATATTAGAATCCGAATGTGCACTCACCCCATATTTAAATGCATTTTCAATAAAGGGAATGAATAGCAGCGGCGCAATTTTTACATGGTCTATATTGCCTTTCACTTCAAATGCAACGTGCAGTTTTTCATTAGCCCGCAGCTTTTGCAGGGCAATGTAGCTTTTGATAAATTCAATTTCTTTAGTCAGATCAACAGTTTCCGTTTGCGATTCCTCCAGCGTGTAACGCATAATGCGGCTGAGTTTCATCACAGCATCGGGCGCTTTATCGTCTTTGGTTACCGCAAGCGAATAAATACCGTTTAAGGTATTAAAAAGAAAATGAGGATTTACCTGCGAGCGTAGCAGCGTAAGCTCATTGGTGATGTTTTGTTTTTCAATGGCTGCTTTTCTTTCTTCTGCCAGGAACCATTGAGAAATAATTTTAGATAAAGAACTTAGTGTAAATGCGGTAAGAAACATCACTATAGGCCCGGAAGAAAAAAACCATTCCCAATAGCTTCTAACCCTCATCGGCGTTCCTTTTGCTATGGATCTTGAGCGCATTTTTTCTATATGGTCTTTTGTTTCCTGCGCCTCAAAACCAATGTAGGTAAAGAAATAAAGAAAGATAAGCAGACATGCGATAACGATGCCGGTGTAGAGCAAAGTTTTCTTACGTGCAAGAAACTTCGGTATAAGGTACTGCGAATTAAAAAAATAAAATAGCAGCAGGAATATATTGCTATACACAAACCAATTGATAAAACGATGGCTTTCGAAAGGAGAGTGTTGCCTGTTGTACGGGAAAAAAAGAAAAGAAAACACTACAAGGATCACCAGTATTAAAAATACCAGCACGCCCTGCAGGAATGTTGTTTTCTTCGTGATCATCATTAGTAGCTTTCTTCTTTGTTGGGGAAGTCACCCGATTTTATATCATTGATGTATTGTTGTATAGCCTGGGTTACAGGCTCAAACAGGTTCATATATTTACGCACGAAGCGCGGATTAAATTCATTGTACAAACCAAGCATATCGTGCATTACAAGCACCTGCCCGTCGCAACTGTTTCCTGCACCGATACCTATGGTGGGTACTTGCAGGCTTTCGGTAACTTCCTTTGCAAGTTTGGAAGGAATTTTTTCCAGTACTATGGCAAACACGCCTGCTTCCTGCAAGGCAAGTGCGTCGGATTTAAGTTTTTCAGCTTCAGCTTCTTCTTTAGCGCGCACATTGTAGGTGCCGAATTTGTATATGCTCTGTGGCGTTAAGCCCAGGTGTCCCATTACAGGTATACCCGCTTCTACAATTCTTTTTACACTGTTACATACTTCCAGGCCTCCTTCCAGCTTCAATGCATGCGCGCCGCCTTCCTTCATCATCCTGATGGAAGATGCCAGTGCAACCTCACCGTTTGACTGGTAAGTACCAAAAGGCAGGTCTGCAACGATCAGTGCACGTTTTGCACCGCGTACCACAGACTGTGTATGATAAATCATCTGCTCCAGCGTAATGGGTAGTGTGGTTTCATGACCCGCCATTACATTGCCGGCGCTGTCACCAACCAGGATCACTTCCAGGCCTGCCTGGTCAAATATCTTAGCAAAGGAATAATCATAAGCTGTAAGCATAGAGAATTTTTCCCCATTGGCTTTCATGAGTTGTAAGGAGTTGGTGGTAATGCGTTTAAATTCGGTGTGTTTAGACATGTCTGTGGAAAATAATTAATGCAGCAAGTTACACATAAAATAAATTTCAGGCGGCAATAAATAGGTAAAGCCGTTTATTTGTTCGGTGAGTTTTTTTGAATTGCAATTAAGGATTGCAAATTACAGATTGCAAAATAAAAGGTCTATTAACTTAGCGGCCTTAGCGTGGATAAGACTTTGCAGTTCTTTGCGTGATAAAGAACATAATAAATATATTTCACGCAAAGCACTAAAGAAAAACATTTCAAAAAGTCCGGCCTGCTTAAAGTCAGCCAACCGAAAGTGCAAACTATTTCTTTCGGATTATGATCAGCATCTATCTATGCTTCGCCATGCGCTTCGCAAACATTAGGAAGAGCCAATTTTTTATTTAACCACGATGTGCACGAATAATACACAAGGTTCACAAAAAAACTTGGGAGTTATATAGTTTTTTATGCAAAGAAATATGCAGGGATTTCTGCAAGGAAATCTTCCATCAGGTGGAGTTAATTTCTACTCATCTGTAATTTTTAACCTGCAATTTGCAATTTGCAATTTATAATTTATGATTTATGATCTGTAATTTACAATCATAACCCGTCTAGGATTTCCATCAGATGCGCTTCTGTCTGCACCAGCACATCGCGGGGTTTGCTGCCCTGTGATTTGCCTACAATGCCCGCCATTTCCAGCTGATCCATGATCCTGCCTGCGCGGTTGTACCCCAGCTTCATTTTGCGCTGTATCAGCGAGGTGCTGCCTACCTGGTTGGCTACGATCAGTTTGGCGGCTTCATCAAAGAGCGAATCCCTGTCGCTCAGGTCAGCGCCGTTGCCAGCCAGTTCTTTATCGTCTACATATTCAGGAAGCAGGTAAGGCTCGGGGTACCCTTGTTGCTCGCCGATAAAATGTACAATTTTATCTACCTCGGGCGTATCTACAAATGCACATTGCAGTCGGGTGATAGCGCCGTTGTAGCTGATAAGCATATCTCCTTTGCCGATCAGTTGTTCAGCGCCGCCCGCATCCAGGATGGTACGGCTGTCTATCTTGGACGAAACTTTAAATGCGATGCGCGCAGGAAAGTTTGCTTTAATAATCCCTGTGATAATGTTTACAGACGGGCGTTGCGTGGCAATGATCAGGTGTATGCCCACGGCACGCGCCAGTTGTGCTAGGCGCGCTATCGGCAGCTCTATTTCTTTGCCGGCAGTCATGATCAGGTCGGCAAATTCATCTATCACCAGCACAATGAATGGCAGGAACTGGTGCCCTTTTTCGGGGTTAAGCCTGCGTTTTACAAACTTCTCGTTGTATTCTTTTATGTTGCGGCAGGCGGCTTCTTTTAGCAGGTCGTAGCGGTTGTCCATTTCAATGCACAAGGCATTCAGGGAGGTCACCACTTTTTTGGTGTCGGTGATGATGGCTTCATCTTCCCCCGGCAGCTTGGCAAGAAAATGATTTTCTATTAAACGATAAATACTTAGTTCAACTTTTTTAGGGTCTACCAGTACGAACTTCAGTTGCGACGGATGTTTTTTGTAGAGCAGTGAGATCAGCAGCGCATTGATGCCGACGGATTTTCCCTGGCCTGTAGCGCCTGCCATCAGCAGGTGCGGCATACTGGCAAGGTCTACGATAAAGTTTTCATTATTAATCTTTTTGCCAATAGCAATCGGCAATGAAAAATTATTGTTCTGAAATTTTTCAGACGAGATCAAAGCGCGCATGCTCACTGTGGTCTTGTTCACATTGGGCACTTCAATGCCAATGGTGCCGCGGCCGGGTATAGGCGCAATGATGCGGATGCCCAGCGCTGCAAGGCTCAGCGCAATATCATCTTCCAGGTTTTTAATGCGTGAAATTCTTACACCCGGTGCAGGAACAATTTCATAAAGCGTTACGGTGGGGCCTACAGTGGCTGAAATACGCTGAATCTGTATGTCGTAGTTCTTCAGCGTGTTGATGATCTGGTTTTTATTTTCTTCCAGCTCTTCCTTATCCATGATCACTTTTTCGGTACCGTGCAGCTCAAGCATATCCAGCTCGGGATATTTATAATTGCGCAGGTCAAGTGTGGGTTCGTAATCGCCCTTTACCTCTATCCTGGCAGTTTTTTCTTCTTTGCCAATAATTATTTCTGAAGGAATGTTTTCGTTGTTTTGGGTAAGTTCCAGGTCAGGAATATCTTCTGCCTGCACGGGCTTGGTGGGTGTCATGGGCACTCTCGGTACAATATCTTCAGTAAACTCAGGCTCTTCCGTCAGGATAAACTGCTCTTCCTCCTCGTTGTTTTCCATTAATTCTTCTTCCTCATCTTCATCTATCAACGTAAATTCTTCGCCATCGTCTTCAGCAGGTGTTTTGGGCATGATCACCGCCACGCCTTTTTTATGTGTATCATTGTTTGTCTCCAGGCTTTCATCGATAAACAGTTTGGCCTCATCGGCCTCAGCAGCCGTTGCAGTGTCATTTTCTTCCAAAGAACCATTGGCTGCTTTTCGCTTTTTGCCCGCAGCAAATTTCAATGAAGGGTTCATCTGCCAGATTACGTAAAACAGGCCGACTGTAATCAACAGTATCATGGTGCCCAGTTTGCCTATCCATTTTATCAGCCAGTCTTTTATCAGCTCGCCGGTAGCGCCGCCCCAGGAGAATTCTGCTCCCTGCGTAAAGAAAGCCAGCGAAATACTGATTACCAGCAGGCCTGCAACGATATATTTAAAAGTTCTCCACAGCCTGAAAACTCTTTTGCCTGCAAACAGGTTGATGCCCATGGCAAAAAAGAACATGGTAATGAGAAAAGCTGCTATGCCAAAGCCATTATAGATCAATGAATGGCCTGTGTATGCACCCAGCACGCCAAACAGGTTTTCTACCTCTGCATCCTTTACGCTAAAAACCTTTACACCATATCGCTGCACAATATCCTGGTCTTCGCGCCAGGTAGAAATATAAGAAGCCAGTGAGATAAAAAGAAATAAGCCTATAAGTATACTTAGTATGCTCAGTGTTAGTTTAAGCCTGTTATCTTTTGGTGTATCGGTTACAGGAATTTCTTCCTTGGGTGTATTTGCCATTTGCCTGTAATAATAAATAAATTTTCCTACCTGCAAAAGTAAATGAAAAGTTGAAAGTATCCTTAGCACAAAACTGTTTTAGCAATTATCAGGTATATTTGCCGAAAAATAACCTGTTGATGAATGCACGTACTGCTGCCGAAAGCCTGACCATCATGAGTGAGCTTGTTTTGCCCGGGCATACTAACCCGTTTGATAATTTACTGGGCGGTCAACTGATGTACTGGATGGATATTGCCGCTGCCATCTGCGCTGTAAGGCACAGCGGTATGCCAAGCATGACAGTAAGCGTAGACAACCTGAGTTTTAAAACACAGGTGAAGCGTGGCTCTACAGTTACTATTGAAGCTAAAGTTACGCGTGCATTTACCTCATCCATGGAAATACACATTCAGGCGTGGACTGCTTACCTTGACCATACGGCCAGAGAGCTGAGCAATGAAGCCTATTTTACGTTTGTAGCATTGGATGCTGAAGGCAAGCCTGCAAAGGTTCCTGAGCTGATACCTGAAACCGAGCAGGAAAAAATATTGTACCAGGGCGCAATGCGAAGGCGTCAACTGCGGCTGATACTATCGGGCAAAATGAAAGCAGACGATGCACAGGAGCTCAAAGAGATATTTAAATAGAAAATGCTGCAACTCTAACAAGGCTACAGACAAACCATGAATGCAAGATGTATAAAAGTTTAGAAGAATGCTTACTGGACCTGGAAAAAAATCACCAGCTCGTCCGGGTAAAAGAAGAGGTGGATCCTTACCTGGAAATGGCAGCTATCCAGCTTCGTATGTACGAAGCCAAAGGCCCGGCTTTACTATTTGAAAATGTAAAAGGTACCCAATTCCGTTGTGCCGCCAATATTTTCGGCACCTTGGAGAGAAGTAAGTTTCTCTTTCGTGATACTTTGAAAAAAGTTCAAAATATTATCGCCCTGCGGGAAAATCCCATTAACGCAATTAAAAGCCCGCTGAAAAATATAGGCAGCGGACTGGCTGCTATCAACGCTTTGCCCCTGAAAACATCTGCCGGCAAAGGCAGGTTCAGGGAAATAAAGATTAGCGACCTGCCGCAGATACACCACTGGCAGATGGATGGCGGCGCTTACATTACGTTGCCGCAGGTTTATACAGAAAATATCGATAAGCCGGGTATAATGCATTCCAACCTGGGCATGTACCGCATTCAGTTGTCAGGCAATGAGTTTGTTGCTGACAAAGAAATAGGCTTGCATTACCAAATTCACCGCGGCATAGGTGTGCATCAGTCGCTCACCAATAAATACAACAAGCCACTGAAAGTGAGCATATTTGTGGGAGGGCCGCCTGCACACACGCTTTCAGCAGTAATGCCCCTGCCGGAAGGACTGAGCGAAATCTTATTTGCCGGCTTGCTGGGCGGCAGGCGTTTCAGGTATTTTTATGAAGACGGTTTCTGCATCAGCGCAGATGCGGATTTTGTTATTACAGGTGAAATTTATCCGGAAGAAGTAAAGCCCGAAGGGCCTTTCGGCGACCATTACGGTTATTACAGTCTCAAACACGATTTTCCTTTGATGCGCGTACATAAAGTATACGCCAAAGAGCATGCCATCTGGCCATACACGGTTGTAGGCAGGCCGCCGCAGGAAGATACCAGCTTCGGGCAGTTGATCCACGAGATCACAGGCGATGCCATAGGGCAGGAAGTACCCGGCCTGAAAGAAGTGCATGCCGTAGATGCTGCAGGTGTACACCCTTTACTGCTTGCTATCGGCGAAGAGCGGTACACGCCATTTTATGGCAACAAAGAACCGCTGGAACTGTTGACCATAGCCAACCGTACGCTTGGCACCGGACAGCTGAGCCTGGCCAAGTACCTGTTCTTAACAGCAGACAAGAAAAATATATTAAGCACACATCATGTAGAAGATTACCTGCAATTTATTTTTGAAAGGATCGATCTTGCCAGAGACCTGCATTTCTTTACCGAAACTACCATTGATACCCTGGATTATACAGGCACAAAATTAAACCACGGAAGTAAAGTTGCTTTTGTGGTGCATGCCGATAAAAGGCGAGCGTTGTGTAAAGAAGTTCCTGTATGTTTAAAGGAAATGAATAATGAATTCTATAATCCGCAACTTGTAATGCCCGGCATCATTGCTTTACAGGCAAATCAATTCAGCAATTATGATACTGCTGAAAAAGAAATGGGCAGATTGAATGATGCATTGAAAGATAAAAAAGAATTAGGTTCAACCGGCCTGATAGTGATTTGCGATGACAGCCCCTTTACGGCTAAGCATACTGCTAACTTTGTATGGGTAACTTTTACACGCAGCAATCCTTCTCACGATATATATGGTATCAACAGCTTTATCAAATTCAAACATTTCGGCTGTGACGGTCCCCTGGTGATTGATGCCAGGAAAAAACCCCATCATGCGCCTGAACTGGTCATAGACGAACAAACAGCAAAAAATATTAACAGGCTCTGGCAGAAAGGCGGCAGCCTGTATGGAATACAATAAAATTTATGGATAAAAAACCAACACTGTTTACAGTACTTTCACCCAAACTTACAGACCTCTACAATCTTGATGGATGCATCGTTGTGATCATTGACGTATTCAGGGCTACTTCCACCATTGCATCAGCTTTATACAACGGCGCCGAGAGGGTAATACCGGTAGCGCAGGTAGATGCGTGTATAGAAATCGGTAAAGAACTAAATGCCATTACTGCAGGAGAGCGCGACGGTAAAATCATTGAAGGACTGCTGCATGGTAACTCGCCCCTGGAATACAGCCGGGAATTTATTGAAAATAAAACATTGGTACTTACCACCACCAATGGTACACAAATGCTTCACCTGGCGCTGGAGCGGGGAGCAGACGAAATTATTACCGGCTCGTTTCCCAACTTAAACAGTGTATGCGCGCATTTAAAGTTGCGCAGGAAGAACGTGATACTGGCATGCTCCGGCTGGAAAAACCGGTTCAATATGGAGGATACACTGTTTGCGGGAGCTGTTATCGACAACGTGAAAGATTTTTTTGAAATTCATTGTGATAGCAGTCTTATGGCACAAAATTTGTTTAAAGTTCAAAAAAAGGATTTAAAAACTTTTGCTGCTTTAACAACGCATTGGCATCGTTTAGCAAAATATGGTTTAGAAAACGATATGCTGTATTGCCTTTCTGAAAATGTTGCAGATGTTTTGCCTTTTTACGATAAAACCAAACAGTGTTTATATTCTAAAACAAGTATTGACTAACAAATTAAAAAAAACAAAATGAAAAAATTATTCGTTGGAGCTTTTATCCTGGGAGCAGCCCTTTTGGGGTCGCATCAGGCATCTGCACAAAGTTATAAAACAGCAGGTGGATTATTTGTAGATTTCGGTGATGGTTCTACCGCTGTAGGCCCCGCCCTGAAACAATCTATCGGCGGACCCAATGCATTACAGGGCATGGTGTTATTTGCTGATAATACTGTAGTTCTTGGCGGTGAATATTCTTACAACAAATCTATCCCTGGAGCTAATGGATTAGACTGGAACATAGGTTTTGGTCCGCAAGTGTGGATAGGTAAGGATAATTCTGCATTTGCTATCAGGCCTACATTAGGTTTGGAATATACTATTCCGAGCGCGCCTATAAATATCGGGTTAGACTGGCGTCCTCTATGGGCATTGAGTGATGGCTCTAATTTCGCTGCCGGCCGTTTCGGACTTGGCTTGAGGTATATTTTTAAAAGATAAACTTCCATAAAACTATTACTCAGAGCGGGCTGTTATGCCCGCTTTTTGTTTGTGTTTAATTTTTTATGCGCTGAAATTATTTACTTTTGCAGTTAATGAGATCAAAAACATTAAACAAAGATAAAGTCAATATCATAACGCTGGGTTGCAGCAAAAACCTGGTTGACAGTGAAGTGCTGAGCGGGCAACTAAAAGCTAACGAGATTGATGTGGTACATGAAAACAAACACCACGACCATAATATTGTAATCGTAAATACCTGCGGGTTTATAGATAAGGCCAAGGAAGAAAGCATCAATACCATATTGGAGCAGGTTGATCTCAAAGACAAAGGAAAGCTCGATAAAGTGTATGTTTCAGGCTGCCTCAGCGCCCGCTACAAAGATGTGCTGGAAGAAGAAATTCCCGGTGTGGATGCCTGGTTCGGTACTATGGAGCTGCCGCTTATATTGCAAAAATTTAATGCAGATTATAAAACAGAATTATTAGGCGAACGCCTGCTGAGTACGCCCACTCATTATGCCTATTTAAAAATAAGCGAGGGCTGCAACCGTACCTGTTCCTTCTGTGCCATTCCGCTTATGCGCGGCACACACATAAGCAAACCTATGGAGCAGGTAGTGGAAGAGGCCAGAACGCTGGTAAAAAGAGGCGTTAAGGAGATAATGGTGATAGCGCAGGAGCTTACTTATTATGGCCTTGATCTTTATAAAGAACGCAAGCTGGCAGAATTGCTGAGCAGGCTGTCTGATGTGGAAGGCCTTGAATGGATCAGGTTGCATTATGCCTACCCTAATAAATTTCCTATGGATGTACTGGATGTAATGCGCGAAAGAAAAAATATCTGCAACTACCTGGACATGCCATTACAACATGCCAGCAACAACATGCTGAAAGCTATGAAGCGCCAGAGTACACGCGAAGAAATGGAACAGCTGGTAAAAGCTATCCGCGAAAAAAATCCTGATATTTGCCTGCGTACCACACTCATTACCGGCTTCCCGGGAGAAACGCTGGAAGATGTGGAAGAGTTAAAAGACTTCCTGGTTAAAAATGAATTTGACAGGGTAGGGATCTTTACCTACAGCCATGAAGAAAACACATCGGCTTACGGCCTGGAAGACAATGTTCCGGAAGAAGAAAAACGCAGGCGTGCAGAAGATATTATGTCCGTACAGCAGGAGATAAGCCTGGATAAAAATTTAGAAAAAATAGGCAAAGTATTCAAAGTGCTGGTAGATAAAAAAGAAGCCGGCAAGTACATCGGCCGCACTGAATACGACAGTGTGGAAGTGGACAATGAAGTGATCATCAGCTCGAGGCGGCCTTTGGTTATCGGCGAATTTGTGCAGGTGAAAATTACTCATGCTTATGATTACGACCTTGAAGGCGTATTGGTAGAACGTTCAAATCATTAAACAAATTTTTTTGCTACAATATTTACCTTATAGCTCCACAGGTTTCTTTTCAAAAACCGTAAACGATTATTTAAATGCAAGCGCTGCGCTGCGCCGTTTTTACAGGCACGACGTGAGTTATAACGGTGTAAAGGAAGCCATGACTTCGAGGGAATATTTTCCTACCGACAGGGATATGCTTGCCGAAGTGCTGGAAGCGCAATACCGCCATTTGCAGCCGCACGCCAGGGTTAAGGAAAATATTGCTTTACTCAAAGAAAGAAATACATTCACCATTACCACGGCACATCAGCCGAATCTATTCACCGGGCCGCTGTATTTTATTTATAAAATAATACACACCATTAAAATTGCTGCTGATTTAAAGCTGCAGTTTCCGGCTAATAATTTTGTGCCGGTTTATTACATGGGTAGTGAAGATGCTGACCTGGATGAGCTCAACCATATAGAGATCCATGGGAAGAAATATACCTGGAACACAACACAGACGGGCGCTGTGGGCAGAATGCTGGTCGATGATGAACTGATGGGATTAATCCGTGAAGTGCATGGACAATTAGGCGTAAACCCTTTCGGTAATGAGTGGATTGATGTATTGAACAGGGCTTACACAAAGGGTAAAAGTATACAGCAAGCCACTTTTGAGTTGGTGCATGAATTATTTGCAGCTCACGGGTTGATTGTATTGATCCCCGATAATGCCAGGTTGAAGAAAGTTTTTGAGCCGGTTGTGGAAAAGGAATTGTTGGAGCAGTTCTCGCATCAGGCAGTAAAAAAGACGGCTGAAGCGCTCAATGATGCGGGCTATAAAATACAGGCTTCCGGCAGAGAAATCAATTTATTTTACTTACTTGGAGATAAGCGCGAACGCATTGAGCCGCTTAGCGATCAATATGTGGTGAACAATATGGGCATCACTTTTTCTAAAGAAGAAATACTTCAAGAGTTGTATAGCTATCCCGAACGCTTCAGTGCCAATGTGGTGTTGCGGGGGGTGTTCCAGGAAATAATTTTACCCAACATTATTTTTGTGGGCGGCGGCGGAGAACTGGCCTACTGGCTTGAGCTCAGGGGTGTGTTCGATAAAGTGGGGGCGCCTTACCCGATGCTTATTCTAAGAAATTCTTTTTTACTGTTAAATGAAAAGCAGCAGTCTATCATAGACAAACTACAGCTCGCTCCGGAGGACCTGTTCAAAGAAAATTTTGAGATACTAAACCTTATTTCACAACATACAGGCCGGGCTATATCACTGAATAGCGAAAGAAAGGAGCTCGAAATTTTTTATAACCATCTTCGTGAAAAAACTGCACAGGCAGACTCTACGCTGGCTCAGCATGTGCAGGCCCTGGGAAGGCAGGCAGGCAGAAAGCTTGCAGCCTTGCAAAAGAAAATAGATAGCGCACAGCGAAAAAGGCTTGATGCCGAGGCCAGGCAGCTAACAAAATTGAAAGAACAGTTATTTCCTCACAATTCACTCCAGGAGCGTGTGGAAAACTTCGGATCCATATATTCAGTATACGGAAAAAGTGTTTTAGATACCTTGCTGGCTGCATCTAAAACACTTGATTCTGAATTTTGCCTGCTTACACTTACAAATAATTAAAGTTGGTTTCGGGGGTTATCGCCAGCACAGTTTTATAGATCAGTTGCACTGTGTTTTCAATATCCTCTTCATGCAGCATTTCTACGGTTGTGTGCATGTAACGCAGCGGTATGGATATCAAAGCCGAAGGGCAGCCGTCATTGGCATAGGCAAAGCTGTCTGTATCTGTGCCGGTGGAAGTGCTTACCGCCTGTAGCTGTAAGGGTATTTTATTTTTACGAGCTGTTTCTTCTATCAGCGCCCGAAGTTTGTTCTGCACGGCAGGGCCGTAAGTCAGCGCCGGTCCGTTGCCGCAGGCTGTATCACCCTGGATATTTTTATTGATCATAGGTGTTTGGGTATCGTGGGTCACGTCGGTAATGATAGCTACATCGGGTTTTAGCCTTCTGGCGATCATCTCTGCGCCGCGCAGGCCAATTTCTTCCTGTACGGCATTTACAATATACAAGCCAAAAGGCAGCTTCTTTTTATTTTCTTTTAAGAGTTTGGCCACCTGTGCTATCATAAAGCCGCCGATGCGGTTGTCAAATGCCCTGCCAACCAGGAAACCATTGGCAAGCCTGTCGAACCTGTCCTGGTAGGTAACAGTGCATCCTACGTGGATGCCCATTGCCTCCACCTCTTTTTTGGACGTAGCCCCGCAGTCTAACCAGATATTGTCCAGTTCAGGCGTGCTTTCTTTTTTGGCATTTTTGCGTGTGTGAATGGCCGGCCATCCGAACACTGCTTTCACCGGTCCTTTTTTGCCATGAATAAATACACGCAGGGAAGGCGCTATCTGGTGATCGCTGCCGCCATTTCTTTTTACGTAAATAAAACCTTTGTCGTTAATATAGTTTACAAACCAGCCGATCTCGTCTGCATGCGCTTCAATCACCACTTTGAAAGGATGTTCCGGGTTAATGACGCCTACTGCCGTGCCGTATGGATCAATGATCCTGGTATCAATATATGGTTCTATATAATCCAGCCATAATTTTTGGCCGGTAACTTCAAATCCTACCGGCGAGGCATTATTAATATAACTTTCCAAAAACTCAAACGAAGCTTTATCCAGTATGCTTTTAGGTGATTTTTTACTCATTGATATAAAATTTTGATAAAGATAATTTTTTTACAGTAGTGAAACACTTCATGGAAAATTTACGTATACACGATATTGGTAACACTGGCTTAATTTTAAATTAATTTTAGTTTAATAAGCAATTGCTTAGAAATCAAATTAAAACATTATCTTTGCACTGGTCAAAACTAATGAAAAAGATTGCATTTCTTGTATTTTGTTAATTTTAATAGAAGCTGGCATTAAGTTTGATATAATTATATCAACCCTAAAGCCGATAAATATTTAAATTATTAAATATTTAAAACACAGTTATGAAGCAAATAATTTTACTTATCAGTATTATTTCCTCTCTGTTTACATATAATACAGATGATGAAGCTTCTACTTTCGCTGAAAAACTAAAAGGTGGCTGGACACTTACACCCGGCAGCAAAATTTCCTACTATGATGCATTCAACAACCTGGTTGATGAAAGGATTGTACCTTTAAGCGTTTCAGGTACCATCCTACACATACAACCTCAAAACCTCATAATCAGGGATAATAAAAATAATGTAAAAAACCTGGTTTATCAATTGGATGAAAATTCTTACAATTCGGGCAAAATGACTGTTCAGGAAATTGCATCAGCCGATAATAAAGAGATCATTTCGCTTTTAAGCGCTCAAAATCTTTCTCTTTCCAGCGATAAAAGCAATGCTTTGCGTATCCAATGTGCATACGAGAAAAACTACTCCTCTGATATTTTAGATAAGTCTGTTGATTTCGATCATGCAGTGGTAGAAATGGTGTTTAATAAAAACAGCTTGTTTTCAGATCTCATCTTACCTTATTAATTCCAATTAATCACAATACCAGTTAATGCTTTCAGCAGCATGAGCCCGTCTATAACCAACAGGTAAAAAAGGATGGGTTTTCTTTTGGTAAGGCCCATCACCACAAGGTAAAGGCAGGCTGCTATAAAACTGTCGGCCACGAAGTTGGTTGCAGGTACCCCGGCTGCGATATTTTTTACAAAGCTGAAGGCTGCGTACAACAGGCATACAGGCAGCAGTATTTTATAAATGGTATTTTTAAGCCCCCATTTTACTACAAAGGTTTTTACATCTCTGTTCGCATCATCGGCATAATCCTTAATGTCGAACATGATACAAAGTATGGATACAAACAACCAATAATCCAGGAAACAGTACATGGTTCTGAGAGATACCATAGGTGTGTGATCATAAAAAATATAGTTGAACAATGCAGGGTAGCATACAATGGCTCCGGCCCACACAAAGCCGATGACAAAAGGTTTCAGCAGCCCCTTATTTCTCAGGGTGAAATGCAAGCCCGGGAAATAAATATGGCCATAATAAAATATAGAGACGGCAGGAAACACAAGTGCGATCAATAAAAATTCTCCGTTGATCTTATGATACTGGCCTGAGGTGCGGTAAAGCAGCATGTAAAGCGATACGGCCGCAGCAAAAACAAGGGCTATTTGTGCATAAAAAATGGTTATGGCATGTTTGCGGTACCAGTTAAACCGGCGGTTTTTGTCATTGATTATCGCAGGCTTTCTCTGCCGGTGCAATTTGAAAATGCCCGCATATGCAAATGTATAGTACAGTATGGATGCGCAGAAGATGAAAGTAAAATAGAATATACCGGGTAAATTAATTTGCTGAAATATAACAGAATCATCGGTCATAGCCACCATACAGATACCATAAAACACATTGCTGAAAAAGAATAAATCTGTAAATCTTTTCATTAATACTTCAAAGTAAGATAAAATCTCGTTTTCTTTGCAATTATTCCATGGATAACCATCTTATTGAACATATTTTTTCAGGAAGCTTTCTTACAGATGAAGACATACTGCGTGTGTTCAGCTTTCAGTACGCATACAATATTGTTTATCGTGAATGGTGCGATTCTATCGGAAAAAATGTGAAGAATGTGCGTGCAGTTAAAGACATTCCTTTTATGCCTGTATCGTTTTTTAAAACGCACCGGGTTGTTTGCGGCATGTTTGAGCCTGAACTGGTTTTTGAAAGCAGTGGCACTACCGCCACCGTTAACAGCAGGCATTATGTAAAATATGAAAGCCTGTACGAAAAAAGTTTTACCACCTGTTTTGAATATTTTTATGGAAATATTCATGAATACTGCATCATAGGGCTATTGCCTAATTACCTGGAACGTAGCAATTCTTCACTGGTGAAGATGACCGATACGCTTATCAGGCTGTCAGGCAATGAATACAGCGGCTATTATTTATACGACTTTGAGGCATTGGCTGCATTGCTGCGCAAGCTGGAATCCGAAGGCAGGAAAACCTTGTTACTGGGCGTAACTTTTGCGCTGCTTGATTTTGCCGAACAATATTCCATCCCACTGAAGCACACCATCATTATGGATACAGGCGGTATGAAAGGCAGGAAGAAGGAAATGACACGCGCGGAAGTGCATGGCATCTTAAAAGACAGCTTTGGCGTACCTGCTGTACATTCAGAATATGGCATGACGGAATTACTAAGCCAGGCCTATTCAAAATCTGAAGGACAGTACCGTTGCCCGCCGTGGATGCGCATACTGGTGCGCGAAGCATCTGACCCTTTTGCTTTACATGCGGCAGGGCGTGGATTGATCAACGTGATTGATCCGGCTAACCTATATAGCTGTAGCTTTATTGCCACCGATGATGTCGGTGTGGCGCATCCGGATTATTTTGAAGTTTGGGGCAGGCGCGATAATAGTGACCTTAGAGGGTGCAGTTTGTTGACATTATAAAGATTTATGCGATCTTTGCACAGCATTAAACTTTTTAACAGTAAATTTATCTTACATACAGTCTGAAAAAACCGATAATAAACCTGACAAAAAAATATACAAAAATGAAATGCAGCATAAAAATCTCTGGACTAATACGGTAATTATCCAGGCGCTAAACAGCAATGAATTTTATGTGGCATTCCATTTTAACAATTAAAAATAAATAAATACATAGAAAATGAAAAGACTTATATTTTCTCTTTGTGCCTTGATGCTGGTAGCTGCCGCAGATGCGCAGGTGAGAAGAGGCAACATGATCACAGAACGTACTAAAATAGGCATACAGGGCGGTTTGAGTGTAGCGAGCCAGACCTTTGCTACACTGGATGGAGATTGGAGTAGTAACCCAAGATATGGAGGCCTGGCAGGCGTTTCCCTTGAAGTGCCTATTAAAAACGGCTTATATTTCCAGCCGGAATTAAATTATGTAAACATGGGTTCAAGATATAATGGCGAGGTTGCTTTAGATAATGGTAAAAAGGAAATGGCACAGTTAGTAGATAACTTCAACTATGTACAGTTGCCGTTAATGCTTAAATATCGCCCATTGTATTCAGGCTTTGGCATATTCGGTGGTCCGCAAGTAGGGTTGCTTACGCACATGAATTCTGAAGCGCCGGGTGTTGGTAATAAAAAAGATTTTACCAATCTGTACAAGAAGTATGATATTGGCGGCCTGGTGGGAGTAGAATACTATTTCCCTAATGCAGATGACCGCGCTCCTCAATTCGGTTTAGGCCTCCGCGCACAAATAGGCTTTACGGATGTTAACGGGCCTTCAGAATCCAGCTATGGTTCACGAAGAAATAATGGTATACAGCTTACTGCCGGGGTGAGATTCTAAAAAAAATAAAATTAGTATACATAATGAGCTGTCTGCGGACAGCTTTTTTTATTTTTGACCTCTTGTTTTAGGATAAATACCTGACCTTATGCAAAAGAAAATATCGCTGCGCATTCTGCCTACTGACTTCTCAGCAGATGAAATGTTGAAAAAAGCTGTAGAAGAACAGGCAGGCTTAAAAGCCGGAAGCATTACCGGCTACCATATTTTAAAGAAATCACTGGATGCACGCAGCAGGCAGATATGGATCAATCTGACGCTGAATGTATTTATAGACGAACCTTTTCAGCAAAGAGCTGTGAAACCCACAGCATTTAAAGATGTAACGCACGCATCTGGTAGTGTAGTTGTTATCGGCGCAGGGCCGGCAGGCTTATTTGCCTCGCTGAAGCTGATAGAGAAAGGCATAAAGCCTGTGATCCTGGAGCGGGGCAAAGATGTAAAAGCCCGCAGGCGCGACTTAGCCATCCTAAACAAAGCAGGTGAAATAAACCCAGAGAGCAATTATTGTTTCGGTGAAGGCGGCGCAGGCACGTACAGCGACGGTAAGCTCTACACCCGCAGCAATAAGCGCGGCAGCATAGATGATGCACTCAATATTTTTGTACAGTTCGGCGCCGGAGAAAATATACTCTACGAGGCGCACCCTCATATTGGTACCAATAAACTCCCCAACATTATTACTGCCATGCGCCAGCATATCATCAACTGCGGCGGGGAGGTACATTTTGAGCAAAAAGTTACAGATATAATATTAGAGCATAACCGGGTAACATCTGTAAAAACGGCTGATGGCAACAGTTTCAGCGCCGATGCCTACATTCTTGCCACGGGACATTCTGCGCGCGATATCTTCCGTTTGTTGCACGCAAAAAATATATTGATAGAATCCAAGCCTTTTGCGTTAGGCGTGCGCATTGAGCATCCGCAGGAGTTAATTAACCGCATACAATACCATTGCACTGCCGAAGAAGCAGAAAGACAATTATTGCCGCCGGCCTCTTACGGGCTGGTGCAGCAGGTAAATGAGCGGGGTGTATTTAGTTTTTGCATGTGCCCGGGGGGCGTTATTGCAGCTGCGTCCACTGATCATGCGGAGCTGGTGGTGAACGGCTGGAGCCCCAGCAAAAGAAACAACCCGTTTGCCAACAGTGGAATGGTAGTGCAGGTGGATCAACAGGATGCTTACCATTATTTTAAAAATAAAGAGATTGACATTAAAGACCCTTTGTTGCTGATGAATTTCCAGCAAGCTGTTGAAAGAAAATGTTACGCATCGGGTGGTGGCAGGTTTGTAGCTCCTGCCCAGCGTATGGCTGATTTCAGCTATAATAAAGTATCTTCCACACTTCCAAAATGCAGCTACATCCCGGGTGTAAACAGTGTAAATATGCAGGAGGTGTTGCCCGGATTTGTATTTCAGCGGTTGCAAAATGCTTTCAGGGGATTTGGTAAAAAAATGAAAGGCTATTTCACCAATGAGGCTATTGTGCTTGCAACCGAGAGCCGTACATCAAGTCCTGTGCGCATTCCCCGCGATAAAGAAACGTTGCAGCATATACAGGTAGCCAATCTCTATCCCTGTGCAGAAGGCGCAGGCTATGCCGGCGGTATCATCAGCGCGGCCATGGACGGACAAAATGTTGCCGTTGCTATAGCTGAAAAGCTCAGTGATACTCGCTGAAAACCATCCTTTGTGCTATATCTGTAAACCAGCCTAACTATTGCCGGATGATAAAAGCATCAACTTCATTTGATAATACATTGCCTGCTGCATGGCAACTTTTGTGTATTGTATGATCATATGAGGAATATGGGCACGCGAGGATTGAATCAATGAATTATTTGATCTCTATCCATACGGGTGCATGGTCGCTGCTGCCTTCAGCCGCGCGGATTTCGCGGTCTACACCTGATTTCTTCAATCGTTGGGCAATGTGTGGGCTCAGCAGGAAAAAGTCGAGCCTGAGTCCGGCATCTCTTGCGAATGCGTTGCGCATATAGTCCCAGAAAGAATATTCCGGTGTGGAAGGGTGCAATTTTCTTACGGCATCTGTCCAGCCTTGTTTCAGGATCTCTTCAAAAGCCTCCCTGCTTTCGGGCCTGTACAAAGCGTTGTTGATGTATTTCTGTGGTTTGTACACATCCAGCTCTGTAGGCATTACATTGAAGTCTCCTGCCAATATCACGGGTACATCATATTCGTAGAGAAAGCATGCATGTTTTCGCAGCCTTTCAAACCATCGGAGTTTATAATCAAACTTTGGCCCTGGGTAAGGGTTTCCGTTGGGCAGGTAGATACATCCAATGATCATCTGGTCAATAATTGCTTCTATGTACCTGCTTTGTGAATCATCTTCCTCTCCGGGCAGTGTTGTGCGGAGTTCCTGTATTTCTCTGTTTCGTGCCAGGATAGCTACGCCGTTCCATGTTTGTTGTCCTTTCCAGATGGCGTTGTAGCCGGCGGCTTTCAATGGTTCTTCAGGAAATGATGACTGGTTCACTTTCAGTTCCTGTAAACAAACAATGTCGGGCTTGCGCTGCTCCAGCCATTGCAGCAACAGTGGCAGGCGTCGGTTTATACTGTTGATATTGTACGTTGCTATGATCATTGGCGGTTTATATTTTTTGTTGGCATGTAGCGTTTAAAAATTTTCTTTACCATAAGGGCGCGATCAAATCCACTAAAGACACCAGTCAGAATTTCTTTGTAAAAAAGTTTATGCCTACTCTGAGCCTTGTGTTTTAAAAACTAAAATGGAACCAGAAGTGCACAATGGATATGCACCGTTCACAAAGCTAATCATTATGTTGTTTGTGTAATGCTTGTGTGTAGCGTTAGCGCCACGTTATTTAATTAAAAAGGAAAACCCAGCTGCGGCGAACCAGCCGTCTTTCTCTACCAGGCTTTTGCTCGTGCTTGCATCTAACTTACTGTTGTTGCCCAAAAAGTAGCTGTAATTCAATCCTGCAAAATGATTGGGCGATGTGGCGCGCCTAACATTTCCATAAACTTCAACACCAATTTTTGAAGAAGCTGAAACGCTGTAGCCGAGCATAGTTGCATACATCCAGTCGGGGTCAATAGTTGCGCCATTCCATTTTGTTGCCAAATTATAGTTCAGGTTGAGCTTACCTGATAATTTGTTTTCAAAGATCAACCTTAATTCCGGCGCCCAATGCTTATTTCGCAAATCTTTAGACCCTGTGAAAGGTAGGTCAGAAGCTAATAAAACTGCAACGGAAGGGAAGCCGTTGCGTTCCGCTGCCAAAGCAATTTTAGTTCCCAGCTGCAGTGGCTGCAGCCCAGTCTGCGTCTCGTTTGTGAGCAGGTCTTTGGTGGAGCTTAACTCCGTTTTCAGGCGCAGCTCCATATTTTTGCCGATGCCATATCTTAGGAAAGTATTAGGCAGCCGGGTTGCCATTCGTTCTCCTGCGCCTCTCTTTCAAAACCGATTTCTGTAACCAGCTGGTTGATGCCTGTAATAGATCCGGACACGCCATTGCCAGGCCTGTCGGCTTCAATCTGTTTTTGTTTTTGCGCCAGGGCTGTTTGGGTGATCAATAAACAGATCGCCAGTGATTGTATTAGTTTCATTCGTATACTTTTTGCGTTCGCAGGAGGCTAATAATTTTGCCCCGCTTTAGCGGGGAGAAAGATATTTATTGTACCGGCAGCTCTCCGTCTCTATGATATTTACCAGAGTGCATTTAATTTAGCCGGTAAGTTTTTATAGGTTCGGTGCTGTAATGCAAATCCAAAGATTCTTGCATGTGCACTGGAAAGTAATTTTAGTTGTGCTCCTGATCATTTTTCCGCCAGGTTTTCAAAATTTTTGATGGCTTTGCGCATATCAATGCCTTTGCCGATCACGGGTTTAAAGATATCTCCTAATGATTTGATGCGGTCCATTGCATTGTGGATGTTGAAGTCAGACATCTTTAAACCTTTTTTTACTTCGCTCCACTCCAATGGCATGGAAACAGTAGCGCCCGGCTTTGGCCTTACGGAATAAGGCGCTGAAACCGTTGCCTGTGGCCGGTTTTGCAAAAAATCGATATACATTTTTCCCTGCCTGTCTTTTACTGCGCGCTCAATGCTTGTAAATTCAGGAATGCGGCTGTGCACCATCTTGGCAATGGCTCGCGCAAACTCCTTGGATTGTTCATAGGTATATTTGGCCCTTAAAGGAATATAAATGTGTATGCCTGTAGAGCCGCTGGTCTTAGGGTAGCCGGTAATGCCCAGGCTTTCCAGCACTTCACGGGTTACCTGTGCAGCTTCGATGACCTGTTCAAAAGTATTTTCGGCCGGGTCAAGATCCATAATGCACCAATCGGGGTAATCTTCTTTTTTCACCGTGCTGTGCCAGGGGTTCATTTCTATGGCGCCCAGGTTGGCCATGTATAGCAGGCTTGCCTCGTCTTTTGCTACAAGGTATTGCCTGTCACGGTTATCGGCATCGCTGTGATAGAGATAGGTTTCTATCCATTCGGGCGCGCGTCCTGTAACATCTTTATAGAAAAAGCTTTCGCCTTCAATGCCGTTAGGGTGGCGCAGCATGGATTGGGGCCTGTTTTTCAGGTAAGGCAAAATATAAGGCGCTACCTGGTAATAATAATTGATGAGATCTCTTTTGGTGATTTTTTCTTTTGGCCAGAACTCTTTGCTCAGGTTGGTGAATTTCAGCTCGTGGCCGTTGACCTTTTTTACCTGTGTTTTTTCTGTAGGATTTAATAGTGTTCGCCTTTCTTTTTTATCTGCCGGTTTTACAATGGTTGACTCCTCCCTGTCATTGGCCTGCTGTACGATTTGCCCGGTTGGTAATTCATTTTCCATAACTACTTCTTTAGCGCTTTTATCTGCGCGCATACCTTCAAAAGAGGGGTGCCGCATGATACCGTCCGAGGTCATTTCTGCAAAACTTACTTCACATACCAGTTCAGGTTTTAGCCAGGTAGCCATAGCGTGCGGCGGGTTCGGGCGAAAACGAGAAGGTTTATTGATATCTGGTATTTCTTTGAAAGGCGGCGTGTCAATAATGATTTTTTCAAACTGATCCATCATTTCTTTTTGCATCTTGCGGTTAAACCCGGTACCTACCTTGCCGGTGTAATGCAGCCTGCCATTGTCATAAACACCTACCAGCAATGCGCTGAACAGTTTATTGGTATCATCATTTTTTGTGAAGCCACCAATCACCATTTCCTGTCGTTTATTGGCTTTGATTTTCAGCCATTCTCTGGAACGGGCATTAGTAGTATATACGCTGTCGGCTTTTTTGGCGATGATACCTTCCAGTCCCATGTTCTTTGCAGCTTCAAAGAAATCTATTCCTGATTCACTAAAGTCAGTGCTAAGCCGGATAATGCCTTCGCCTGGCAATTGCGAACGCAGTATTTCTTTTCTTTTAGATAATGGCAGCTGGCTGAGGTTTTTGCCGTCCAGCCATATCATATCGAACACATAATAATACAAGGCTCCGTCAGCTTCGCTACGCCAGTTTTGCAATGCGCCGAAATTGGACTTGCCGTTATCATCAATCACCACGATCTCGCCATCCACAACCGCATGGATGCCCCAGCTTTTCAGCGCCTCATAGACAGGATAAAACTTTGCCTCGAAACCCTTATCATTCCTTGATTTCAGTATCACTTCGCCTTCATTCATGAATGCTACGGCCCGGTATCCATCCCATTTTACTTCATACAACCATCCTTCGTCCTCAAAAGGTTTGTCTACCAGTGTAGCCAGCATAGGTTTTAGGCTGGTGTAAAAAGGTTGATCCGGTGCATCGGCAATCAATGCTGACACAGCTAACTGTTCAGGCTTTTTTTTTATTGTTCCGGTTTTTGTTGCAGATTTTTTCGCGGCAGTCGTTGACGGAGCGGATTTTTTAGCAGCAACTTTTTTTACAGTATTTGAAGCTTCTTTCTTTTCCTGTTCCGGCGGCTGGCCATAAAAATTTGAGGAGGTTTTTTCCACCTGCTCCAATGTTTTTTTTGAGATGACAGATTTATCTTTCAGTAAAATATCTTCCGTGGATGCATATTTATCATTGATCTTAAAAAGCAGCCAGGCATTCTCTCCACGGCCATGGGCTTTGATCAGTGCATAATCGCCTTTCAGTTTTTTACCTTTCAGGGTGATCTTTAATTTACCCGCGTGGAGCTGATGCCGCAATTCTTTATCTTGTGTATCTTTATCCTTTGCTGTTGATTCTGCCGGTTCATAAAACCCTTCATCCCAAACGATAACGGTACCTGCGCCATAGCCGCTTGGAATAATCCCCTCGAATGTACGGTAGTCATACGGATGGTCTTCTACCATCATTGCCAGCCTTTTTACGGAAGGGTCTGTAGAAGGGCCTTTGGGTATTGCCCAGCTTTTGAGCACGCCTTCCATTTCCAGCCGGAAATCGTAATGGAGGTGAGAGGCATCATGCTTTTGAATTACAAAGCGCAGCTTGTTGTCATCAGATTTGCCGCCTGTAGGCTCGGGGCTTTTTTTAAAGTCCCGTTTTTGTTTATATTTTTCGAGGCTCATAGTTCAGATTATGTGGTGAGTATATTTAGTGAATCAAATACTATTCCACTTTGAAAATGATTCAGGTACAGGCTGGTAGAATTGTTTACAATGTGTAAGGGAGTTCATGTGTATATTTTTCATTTTTCTTAATGGTCACATGGAATAGCCTTTATTCATTCGCGGTTGGTATGCAACCTTGCTTATGGTTATTTCATGTGTGTATATTTATTTGTTTTTTCAGTTGCCACATGGAATAACCATTTTTTTAGATTCAATACTCATTCCCGTATAGATTCCTAATCTTTATGGTTATTTCATATGTGTATATTTTATTTTTTCTTTATGGTCACATGGAATAGCCTTTATTCATTCGCGGTTGGTATGCACCTTTGCTTATGGCTATTTCATGTGTATATTTTTATTTTTTCTTTATGGTCACATGGAATAGCCTTTATTCATCCGCGGTTGGTATGCAACCTTGCTTATGGTTATTTCATGTGCATTCACCTTATGATTTAGCATTTACAGAAATTTTTTTTCTTCTTATGATTTTGCAGTAGCATTTTTATTTAATTTACACTTAGAAATCCTATAAAGTCATTTAATTGATCAACCTGATACAAATTCTGCAAATGTCAAATTTTAATTTAGTGAGTGTACATCCGAAGCTTCCAATGCGGAACATAAACACAACAAAAGATTTTTATATAGGGAAACTGGGATTTACAGAGTTAGCCGACTACGGTGATTATCTGATTTTGGCTAAAGACAGTATCGAGATCCATTTTTTTGAATTCAAAGGCCTGGATATATACAGTAATTACGGGCAGGTTTATATTAGAACAAAAGATATTACAGGCTTGTGCCGGGCGCTACTGGATAGAAACGTGCGCATTCACCCAAATGCTCCATTGGAGACCAAACCCTGGGGGCAGCAAGAGTTCTGCCTTGTTGATCCTGATAATAACCTGATTACATTCGGAGAGCCTGTTTGAACTCGCTGGCAGCAGAATTACTGAGTTTTTAAATGCCGCTTAAACCCGGAATATGTTGAGATAATTTTAGTAGCAGCTTTAGGGCATATACGTTATTTATGAAATAGCGAAAAATAATCAAAGAAGTTGTATGTTTTGCCCTGCAGGGAAAGCATGCACCACAAATTTAGCAACACTTCGAAAAGCATATAAAATTTAAAAAGATCTGTTCACAATACACCACAACTATGCAGGCAAGAGAAGATAAATTGAAAAGAATTACCCAGTGGGCAAAAGAAAATAACGATGTCCGCGCCGTATTGCTGACCAGTTCTTTAGCAAGCGCCATCGCCCCGGTTGACGAGTTTAGTGACCTGGATATTGAACTGGTTTTTGATGATATTGATCCCTACCAATTCTCAAGCAAATGGGTGTGGGATTTTGGAAAACCGATTGCAATGGTGGAGGAAGATGAGACATTCTTTGAAGGAAAGAACGCGATGAAAATGGTGCTTTATGACGATCATGTGAAAGTTGATTTTAAGTTGTACAAAAAGCATGAGTTCATGCAGGATGCTCAAAAAGAGGAATTACCGGAAGACTGGGATGTAGGTTACAAGGTGCTGGTCGATAAAGATGGTATTACTACAGCATTAAAACCCCCAACTTATCAATCTGTGCTCATTAACAAACCGGAAGAAAAAAGATTTAACCAGTTGCTGAATGATTTTTGGTGGGACATGACTTATGTTGCCAAATGCCTGAAGCGCGATGAACTCTTCTATGCCAAATTCATGTCTGAAGATATGATGAGAACAGATTATCTGGTTCCGCTCATAGAATGGTATATTGGCAGTGAGCATGGCTGGAATATCACCACCAATAAACATGGGAGGCTGTTTAAAAAATATTTGCCGGCAGGCTTATGGGGAAAAATTGAGCAAACCTTTTCAGGAAGTAACCTTGAAGAAAACTGGAAGGCATTGTTTGCCTACGCGGATGTAGCTCACCTGCTGGGCACCGCCGTAGCTGTTAGGTTGGGATATAATTATCCATTCGACTTGGAAGAAAATATAAGAAGTTACCTTAGGTACGTAAAGCGTTAACGCAGGCAATATCCCGCGGATGTACTATGTGCCGGATGATTGAAAGCCTTTTCGGAAATGAATCTCAGGTTAAAACTGATGGCAGATAATTTCTTCCCAAAGGGTAAGTAATAGCGAACAATGAGTATCTTTAAAAGCTGAACTTAACCTTCCACCTTCCATTCCTTACGCTGCTGATACTGTTGAATAAATTTAGCGTAGTGCCCGTTTTGTTTCAACAAATCCTGCGGGCTGCCCATTTCTATTACTTTGCCTTTATCTAAAACAATAACCTGGTTAGCGGATTGTATGGTAACTGGACGATGTGCAATGATGATGACCGTCCGGTTTTTATCATGGCTAATGTTGGCAATAGCTTTACTGATTGCCCTTTCATTTTCAGGGTCCAGGGCTGATGCTGCTTCATCTATAAGTATCATGCGCGCCTTTTTCAAAAACGCCCTTGCAATGGATACCCTCTGACGTTCACCCCCTGAAAGCTGCAAACCGCTTTCTCCTGTTTTTGTGTCCCAACCATCGGGCAGGCGTTCCAACATTTCAGTAAGCTGTGCCGCTGCGGCTGCTTCTTTTAGTTCAGATTCTGTGGCATCGGGCTTGGCAATCAGCAGGTTTTCTTTTATGGTGATATCAAACAAATAAACGTCCTGAAAAATAATGGCAATGTCGTTCATCATTGTGTTGTAGTCTAATTTCCGGATGTCTGTTCCCCCAATTTTTATAGCTCCTTTATGCACGTCATAAAACCGGGCAATCAGCCGGACAAGGGTTGTTTTCCCCGAACCTGATGCGCCGATTAAAGCGGTGGCGCTTCCCGGCGGACAATGGAAAGAAACATTTTCTATTACAGGATTTTCGCCATAAGCAAACGCGATGTTTTCTGCTTGTACAGATGCGCTTTTAATGTCGTTAACCGGGCGTTCCGGCATTGGGAGCGTAGGGGTTTGTAATAATTGCTGTACACGTTTCATTGCATTGTCCATTGCCTCCAAAGCTCCGATCAATTCTGTGAAATGGCCTAACGGCTCAATAAACCGTACTGCCAAAATGAATAAAACAATAGCTTCCGGAACGGAAAACGATTGCTCAAGAAACAGATAGGTTGTCAAAAAAAGAACGGCAACAAACCCAACCGTAAGCGTACCGGTAAAACCTAAATAGGGCAATGTTGCCCGCCGCAATCCTTTGCGGTAAACGATACGGTGCCTTTCAAGCGCCCCCTGTAATGCTGCCGTACCTTCAACGCTTTTTCCAGCCGCCCGAAGTACCGTCTGAGCCTGCCCCAATTCGATCGCTTGTCCTGCAATTTTGGTAGCTTCCTTATCCAGTTTTACGTCTTCTTCCGCTGCTATCCTTGCGATCCATCGCAATACCAAAAGTGCAATGGGCATACACACCAGCAATAATACCCCTATTTTCCAGCTGATAAAAAAGGCGACAATGATAATTGCTACAGGAACGATTATGGCAACAATAGCAGGTGCTCCGATGGTTACAGCCAACTGTGAGATCAACCCCACATCAGCGGTGATGTTTCGGGCTAAACGCGCTTTTTTATCTGCTGTAAACCAGCCTAAGGGAAACTGTGTAACACGGCTCATTATATCGTTTCTTAATTGTTCAGCCAGTTTCATACTTGCACTAAATCCAACCGGCGAAGAAATGGCGGTTAAGATCAGGTAACATAAAAAAGCTATACCGCCTGTTGTCAACCAAATGGTGATCGAACTATAATCGGGTTGCGGTTCAAGCAGACAGTGGAGTATCGGTACAAGCATCGCCAATAGGATGCCCTGTAATAAAGCAAGAATAACGTTAAGTACCGTTAGCCTGAGAATAACCGATTTGTTCGGGAATAAAGTATAAAGTCGTTTTATCATTTTATTTCTGAAGATTTAGTGAATAGCTTGTGCCTCCCACATTTTCGCGTAAAGCGATTTATTGTTTAGTAATTGCTGATGTGTTCCTTTTTCAGCTATTCTTCCCTCCTGGAGCACTATAATCTGATGTGCATTGCTTATCGTATATAAGCGGTGGGCAATCATGATGACCGTTTTATTTTTTACAAGCGCGCTCAAGGCGCTTTGTACTAAGACCTCATTGTCGGGATCAAGCGAAGCTGTTGCTTCGTCCAGTATTACAATAGGTGCATCTGAAAGCATAGCTCTTGCAATGGTCAGCCGTTGTTGTTCGCCTCCCGATAACCCGAAGTTACCTTTTCCCAACACGGTGTCATAACCTTGGGGAAGCTGTTCGATAACTTCATGTATGTATGCGGCTTTCGCTGCTTTTATGATTGTCTCGTCCGTAGCGTCAGGACGGGCAATGCGGATATTTTCCCTTAAGGTATCTCTTAACAAAACGATGTCCTGAAAT
This sequence comes from Haoranjiania flava, assembly GCF_025631005.1. NCBI lineage: Bacteria > Pseudomonadati > Bacteroidota > Chitinophagia > Chitinophagales > Chitinophagaceae > Haoranjiania > Haoranjiania flava. The sequence continues at coordinate 19,817 of NZ_JAOTPL010000001.1, read as the reverse complement.
ACCAAAGACATGCTGCTCAAAAGCTTTTGGGAACTTATTTGCCTGATGTTGATGCTGCCGATGGTGATGCTGCCCTTCCGGACATCATAGAAGCGGGGTAACAAATGGGCAATGGTTGATTTCCCCGAACCGGACCTGCCTACCAACGCTGTTACCGTTCCCTGCGGACATTCAAAGCTGATATCCCTGATTACATCATTGTTTCCGCAATAGGCAAACGATACGTTATGAAAAGCAACGGAATATTCCTGCGGTTGTTGCGGGTTATCACTTTCCGGAATCACATCCTGTAACAGCACTTCCTCAATATTGGATGCGGAAAGCCTGCCTTTACGCAATCCCTGCGAGCCATGTACGGCGGGAACGATGGCCGTAGGCAAACCAATGCCTACAATAAGAAATGGAAGAAAGTCTGCAACAGCAAGCATACCCTTGCTGATAAACAGCATTCCTGTAATAATCAAAACGCCTAAAAGGGTTACTTCGGAAGCGAACATGCGTGAAATTGCAGAACTGTACCTGGTTTCCGAAACCCAAACTTTAAAAGCATTGCTATATTCTTTTACAGCGTTATCAAAACGCGACAACAACCTTCCGCCGACACCAAAGGTTTTTACAACCGTAATGCCATCTGCATATTCCACAGATGATGTGCTTATTCTGGTCTCGGCATTTATAAGCCTGTTCATATGTGTGGTTGCCGAACGCATTGCTACCCTGAAGCTGACATACATCGTCAGCAAAACAGCTATACTGATAAGCGTCATCTGCCGGTTGACCACCCATAAATAGGCGATACTGACCGCAATTGCCGTTACCGCGCCTATCATCTCACGAAGTGAATGAGCGATGAGCTGGTGCATTTCCTCCAGGTCGGTAGTCATTACTTTCTTAATCACGCCCGAACCTTTTGCCCTGAGCCAACCCAGGGGTATAGTTCCCAAACGCCTGACAATACGGATACGGATTTTATGCAGGATTTCCGCATCGGCAATGTGTCCCAGCCGTGTTGAAAAGACCAATAAAACCATCCGAAGAAACGTTCCTGCTATCCCAATGGCTACCCACTGCCAAACTGCTTGAGAAGCGGTATTAGGATCCTTAAAGATGAGCACCGCTATTTCTGCGATGGCGATGTAAGGCGCTAATCCGAAAGCCGACGCCAGCATAGCTAACAGGCATCCTGCAATGATATAGCCCTTTACAGGAGATAGCAAACGGCTTAGAGCATCACTGCTCATAAGTTTCGTGGGTTGAGCGGTATCATTTAATTTTTCTTGACGGGTAAGGTTTTCTAATGCCATGTCTAATTTAATTTCATTCTAAATAATGTACCTTTACGGTAAGGTTTACGTCTGCAAAGTTCTTGATGAGTTACCGATGAGCATCAACGCTTTTGGAAGTATTAAAGCCGTAAAAGGAAGTTTGCTATGGGGTATAAAATGCAATTAGGAGAAGCGACTTTATTTGCTGAAAATGATTTTTTCAGCCCGCAATTATTGGAAAGTACTACGGTATATAAAGATGACAATATTTCAATGGAGCTGAACGATGTATCTTTAAGGAATTTTCATCTGATGCGTGGAAAACAATCTTCTGAAACGGACAGCACCTATTCTTTAAATTTTGATGATTCGTTTTATGTGGCTCATTTTGTCCTGAACAGTACTTTCACTAATGAAGGCCTTAATCTTACTGCATCGTGTGTAAATACTTACAGTGCCTATTACCAGCACAAAGAGCAGGCAGAAGCAGATAGTATCACTGCCGGACAACAACATGAATTTCTGGAGCTCGCTGTGCAGCGGTCATTTTTACAAAAGGTGATTGATGAAGAGGCGCCCTATTCAGAGGTTCTTTTCAACAGTTTACATAAAAATGAATACAGCACGGCCATCAAATGCCCCATAATGCCTGCCATGCTTCAGTGTATTAAAGACCTGGATAGCAGCCTGTTTACCGGTTCATTGCAACAGCTATTCCTGGAAACTAAAGCTGCTGATCTTTTTCTCCAACAGGTTCAATCGATTATAAACAACCCGGTTATTACAACTAAATTAAACAACCGTGATATTTCGTGCCTGCACGAAGCAAGGTTGTATATTGAAAAGAACTATCACACACCGTGTACCATCATCGACCTGGCTAAAATCGTAGGTATCAACCAGACCAAATTAAAAAGCGGCTTCAAGGAATTATTCGGAACTACTGTTTTCGGCTACGTCAAGGATCTTCAAATGGAAAAAGCGCGGCAACTATTGGTGTGCGAGAAACTATACGTCGGCGAAGTGGCCGACCAGATCGGCTATAAGCACCCGCAGCATTTTGCAGCAGCATTCAAGCGCAAATTCGGTATTTTGCCCAGTGAATTAAAAAGCTAATCGTGTGCTGGTTGAGTCAGCCGAGCTTTTGAAAGCAGGATCACCATTACAAAGATAATCAGGGAAAAAAACACCATCAGGCTAAACAGCAAGGTGTAGCCATATCTGTCAGCAAGCATGCCGCTTATCGGCAACATGGGCATAAAAAGCACAGAACCTAAAAAGCTCTGAAAAGAATAATCGGTAGCTTCCTTTCCCGCTCTCACTTTGTTCATGGCAATATGGAACACTACCATAGCCTTCCAGCCACAAGCAAAGCCGATAATCGAGCAAAAGAGCAGGTAAGCCGAATAGGGCAAAGCTTTATATTCAGCCATGAGCAGTGCGAAACCAATGGCGATGACAGAGCCGGTTATGGCTGTTATCAATTTTATCCTTTCACTCTTCTTTTTTAAGAATAAACCCGCCAAAAATCCACCGGCCATTGCAAACGACATGGTAATGATGCCAAACATAAATCCTACCTGCTCAAGCCGGTAACCTTTATCGATCAATAAAGGTCTTAGAAACTGAAACACGATTTCCAACGGTGTCTTTATAACCAGCAGCATCACTATCCATCTCAGGAACTCTTTCACCTTGAAATAAGAAAATATATCTTTCAGGCTTATTGAAGATGCCGAATTGTCTTTTGTGCTATGCTTGCTATATTTTAAAGTATAATATAACGGCAGAACAATTAGCACACAAAGAATAAGGATGCAGGCTGACCACCCAATAGCGTTGTAAACCATCAACAGCACACCGCCTCCGATGAGGAAACCAAAATAGGCGCCTCCTGACTGCATGCCATTGCCAATGCTTTTCTCACCATCGCTTAACGACCTGATGGCAAATGCGTCCACAGCCAGATCCTGCGTGGTCATAGAAATTACAGCAAGTGCCACTAATATGGTTAGCGGGACCATGTTGTCGAAGCCAAAAAATATAAGAGGAAATATAAATACTGCATATAATAACGTGGAGATGTTTACCCATCTAAAATACGTTCTCCCATATTTGTCCACGACAGGGGCCCACAAAAAGCTGAAGCCGTAAGGAGCAAGCGCCATTTGGAACCACCCTATTGCTTCCAGGGATAGGCCCTTGTCGCGCATAATTGCCGGCACAGCATGTCCGAAAAAAGCGATGGGAATTGTTTGCGTGGTAAACAGCAATATCAGCAGGGTGTATTTTTTATTTGTTTTCAAAACAGGGTATTAAAATTTGGCGATAATGCCTGCCCCGAATGTGGCAGGAAAGCCGAGCATAGCATAGGGTGCGCCGGACGGATATACAAATGAAAGGTAGCGTTCGTTAAAAATATTCCTTGCCCAAAATTGCAGCTCAATTTTATTATACGAAACTCCTGCCTTTGCGTTAACCAACGAATAGGGCTTTTGGACGACTGTGTTATCCACGTTCAGGTAGTGTTTCCCAAGAAGACTCCATTCGCCACGGATCGTACCTTTCAGGTTGCCCGCGATGATCTTTGAATACTGCGTAGCCAGCATGGACATATACTCAGGCTGCATGATAAGCTGGTTGTTTTTTAAGTTTATTTGGGTTCCGCTGCTTGCATCGGGTTTGGTCAACTTTGTATAGCTGCCATGATTATAACTGAAATGACAATCTATGCTTAGATCTTTAACCGGAACGGTCGTGATTTCCAGTTCTATTTCTTTTAGTTCTGCATTCCCTGTATTTCGTATGCCTGTTTCGGCCGGTGTATTTCCAAAGGCAGTAACCTGCATATCATTCCAATTAGTATAGAAGAGTGCCAGGTTGGTAAATAATTTTTGATCCAGCCAGCCCGCCTTGTATCCCAGTTCAAAATTGTCACTGAACTCCGGGCCATAAGCATAGAAATCAGGATCAAGGCTTCTTGTATTTAATCCGCCTGCCCTGAAACCTCTTGAGTAATTAGCATATACCATCATAGAATTATCGAGGTGGTAAGCGATATTAAATTTTGGTGACAGGGCTCTGTATTTGCCGTCCAGTCTTATTCTTTTTGCCAAATCCATATCGGGATAGCCCGCTTTTATCATGGTGGTTTGGGTGTACATATATTTGGTTTCCCTGTCGTACCGCAGCCCTGCGGTAATGTTCAGTTTGGATGTTGGCTTGTATGTTGCCTGTCCGAACAAAGCATAGCCGTTACTGGTAAGTTTTGATGGCGTTGAAAGCGTGTAAGGAGCATAAGGATTATCCAGGATGGTAGCGGCATCTTCCCCTGCTATCAATAAGGACGTTTCCTTTTCCGGATGATACATATAGAATGCTCCTGCCGTCCAACTCCATTTATCAGAAGTTTCGTTGGCACTGTTGAGGCGTATTTCCTGTGTGAACGTTCGGCCACTGTTGTCTTTCGGACGACCTCCATATCCCATTTCAAAAAAATCGTAAGCAGACCAATCGCCGTCCCAAAGTCCTTTGGCCACGAATTTGTCAGTATACTGAAACCCGGTAATGCTTGCCAGGTCAAACCATTTGCCGTAATGCTGTGCAGATAATGCTGCACTGTATATGTGCCTGCGGTGCACACCCTTCGCGTTTTGGGCAGTTACATAGCCGTCTGCCAGTGCAATGCTATCGTTCCTTATATACGGGAATGTACCATGATTGAAAGTCTGCTGTGCCTTTACATTCAGGAAGAAGGCCCAGTTCACAAACGGCAGGTACCGCAGATGTAAGCTGCCCTCTAACTGATCGTTTTTGTCCAACTTCTGATTGTCGAATGAGTTGGTGTAATAACCGTTTGTCTTATTGTAACTTCCTGAAAGTCCTGCAAACAATTTGTCTTTTACAATCGGGGTAGTAATTCCTGCCGAATAGCGTTGTGTTCCGTAGTTTCCCAACGAGATTTCCGCACAGCCGGACGTTACATTGCCAGGTTTTTTGGAAATGATATTGATTACGCCTGCCATGGCATTTCTCCCGTACAAAGTTCCTTGCGGCCCTCGCAGCACCTCAATACGCTCAATATTGTATAAATTACGTAATGTATTGTCAGCATCATACTGGATAATTCCGTCAACATATACGGACACAGACTGGTCAACTGCATTGGAATACATACCCCTGATGGCGTAAGAAGGCAGATCACTGCCTACGTGGGCAACGAGCAGATTGGGTACAACAGCACTCAGATCTTTCATTGACCAAAGCCGATAAGCTTCAACTTTTCTTGCGTTCAACACCGATACCGAAACAGGTGTTTTTTGTAAAAGCGTTGTCCTTTTTTCGGCAGTTAGAGTTATAGTTTCTAACGTGGCGGCATGCGGCGCCAATTTTATTTCTATCGTGTTTTGTTTGCCTTCGCTGATGTAAATAGTCTGCTTCACTTCTTTATACCCCATCGCATTTACGCTAATTTCGTAGGTTCCCGCAGCAATCTTATTAAAAGAAAAGTCACCCTTAATATTTGTATGAGTAGTTAATGATAGTGTTGAAATGGAAATGATGGCATCAGGGACAGGGATCCTTTCCTCAGCGTATACGCTTCCGGATAATCTTCCATTTTTCGATTGGGAAAATGAGTAAGGCAACGTGAATAGCCATACTAAAATAAAGATTATACATTTTTTCGGAGCAACTATTACCGGTCTATTTAGAATCATTTTAAATTATATTTGAATTGCCGCAAAATTCCAGCATTACTTGAGCTACCAGGTAACGCAAAAAGAAGTATTGATGCCGTGAATGGAAGAAAAGCTGTGAAATTCACAATTGCAAAGCGCTTAGATGATATTGGTGATTTTCCTGCTTCAACCATATCAAAAGATAGTACCAGAGGTTTCAAACCGGCTATGTCAGCGGCGCGTCGAAACCAGGCAGAGAGCTGTGCATAATAACTGGGCATTTACTGTAATAGACGTAGTTGCTTCTTGCTTGTTACAGGCTTAGAAATTCCGGATAATGGTTGTAGCTGGGTAAGCAATGAATACTTTGTACATAATTGCGGAGCATAACGCCTCATAGCTCAACTGTCATATAAAGTGCTATCTCATCAAGCTTATTATACAACTTCAAATTAAGGCCGGTAATCGAAAAGCCATTTTTTTGATAGAACATTATGGCCGGAAAATTCGTGTTCTGCACTTCAAGCTCTATAAGCCGGTACTTCTTTTCACCGGCATGTTTTATTAACTCGGTTATAAGAAGCGAACCTATACCTTTTCCGCGGTAGCTTTCCGCGATAAGAAAAGTCTCTATAAACAGCGTGTTATTCCAGTCCCTGTCCTCACAGATAATATAGCCGATAAGTTTACCATTATCGTAAGCGCCAAAAGAATGCCCTTGCGCAGCAATTTCATTCAGTTCCAGGATGTCTTTGGTATCCATGTGCCAGTACTTTACAAAAGTCTCTTCCAGCTTTCGGGGCTTGATTATGAAGTGAAAGCCTTCATTGCCTGCTTCCCTTACTGCTTCATATTTCCAGCCAGACCTATAGCCATTATGGCCCCAGTTGCCGAGGTGTGCTTGATCAATATTGTAGAGTGGTTTTATCGTCATTATATTTTTCTAAGGAATACATATTTAAGCTAATATTTCCAAAAAAACAAACCTACGATCAACCACCATTGTCCATGCCTGGCGCTTCCTGCGGAACCTTCCCGGCAAACTTTTGTAGCCTGAATGTAAAGCTGAGAAGAAAGTAACGGCCTAAACGCTTTACGTTGGTTTGTATAATATTATGCGCAGTTTGCGCTGAGGAAAAACCTGTATTTTCATTAAACAGATCATAGACTGAAAAACGAATGGCAGCCATGTTTTGCTTTAGAAAGCGGAACTCAATATAGGTATCGAACAAATTTGGGTTAGCGGCTCCCTGGAAATATTTATAAATCGTCTTATTGTAGGTGTAGCCCAGCGTCCAGTTCTTTAAAAAATACAGTTTGCCGCTAGTGCCGAGGGTAATGGTTTGAAAATTCTTGTTCAGATCAGCATCCGGTATGGCATTCCCGGAATGGCTGATCAGGTAATTGGCGCTGACGTCCGCATCTATCACATCAAGGATATCTGCCCTGAAACGAGCACCCTGCGCGAGTATTAGGATTTTGGCGATGTTTTTTCTTATCGCTTGATTCATGCCCTTGGAGTCGAGGACATCAGTGAGGTAAGCTATATTGTTGTTATAAGAAATGTTGCCATTCAACAGCCAGGTATATTTACGTTTGGCCCAGGCACCGGAGAGCACGTAATTGCCGGAAACATTGTAAAAGCCTGAAGTGTTACGATAGTTGGTGAGTATGGTGCCGGCCAATTTAGGGTCGGGTATATAATTGCCGGGATAAGTGACCGTATTGACTACAATCTTGTGATTGGTCTGTGTAAAGCTCAAGGTGGTAAAAAAGGTCTTACCTGTTCCATCACCGAATTTGTTATACCTGAGCTGCAGGGTATTGTTATACTCCGGCAGTAGTGTGGGGTTACCCTGAACAGGATAATTGGCATTAGAAAAATCGGTTACCGGCTGCAATTGATAATAAGACGGCGAACTGCTTTCTCCCGAAAAGTTAACGGCTATGGCCTGAAGATCTGAGAAGTTGTATACATACCGCAGTACGGGAGAAAAGTTGAGGGATGTCTTACGCGTGCTGGCCATAGCTGATGATGAGCCCTGGAGTAAGGCTGGCTGCGCGGCGAAACCTAATGTAACATTGTATTTCTTTTCTATAAGCCGGTAGTTGACTCCAAAACGGTTGATCATGAAATCGAACTTATAATCATTACTCAGATCGGATGCACGGTTTACTTCGCCGGTAGCGGAAAGAGTGTCCGTCAACCGGTCTGCTGTTATACTGGTGTTCTGAAAATTGTAATTGAATTCGAAGTATGACTTTTTACCTACTGGTTCCAGATACGACAACGATACACCTGCACTGTCTGTACGCCCGCTTGTATTGATGATCTGGTTTGCCGGAGCATTTGCTGTGCCTGCCATAAAATTGTAAACAGGATTTTCGTACCGATCACTTGTTACCGTACAGCCGTTGAGCAATATATTCATATTGCGTCCCCGCCTGCGAAAGCGATGATTGTATAATGCACTGATTCCAAAATTGATTGATGAAGAACGGGCCTGCAAACTTCTGGTATAGTCCGACATTAAAGCACCGCTGTCATTGCTTGCCTGCAACCTGCTTGCAACAGATTCATTGGTGCGCATATTACCATAAGAAAACGTGGGCATAAGTTTAAAATAGTTCAGGGTATCTGGCCTGAACTCTATATTGAAATGAGCGCGGTGATTCAAATTACGGTCATTCCTGTTGCTATTGCTCGTCTGTGTGGACGCGGATTGCCCCGATAGGTTATCTCTTATTGTTAGTGAAATAGTGTTTACTCCATTCTCCGCAACGCTGTAGCTTCCATAAACAGTGAGCTGTTTTCCCCAATCATCACGATAGTTAAATCCCAATGAGCGCACAGTAGTTATACCATTCTGTTTATCGCCAAACAGATCGGGCGGACCTTTTCTTCCACTTTCGCTAAAATCGAACAGGCTTGTGTTGGTATTGTTAAGGTCTCCTGAAAGGGTGATCTGCCGCTGGCCTTCGAAATTAAATATGTTAGTGTAAGCCGCATAGCGTCCGTTATTCCTTCCGCCCCTGCTTTGAGGAATCATATCACCGCCACCACCTGCTGTTGCCAGGGCAAAATAACCATGATTCTTGTCTTTTCTTATATTGATGTTCATCACCTTTTGTGCATCGCTGGTTTTAATTCCTGTAAGCCTGGCCTGATCGCCGTGATCATCTATTACCTGCACATTCTGCACCAGTTCTGCAGGTAAATTTCGGGTAAGGCTTTTTACATCACCGGCCATGTAATCCTTTCCATTCAGTTGTACTTTACTTACCTGTTTGCCCTGTACAGAGATGCTGCCGTCTCTGCTAACTTCCAATCCCGGCATTTTTTTAAGTGCATCTTCTATTACGGCACCTTTACGCACTTTGTATGCTGCAACATTATATTCAATCGTGTCCTCCTTCATTCTCACAGCGGTAATGCTGCTAACGGTAACGTCTCTAAGTGTAGTTGTATCGCTTTTCAAAATGACCGGCGATAGTTCGACAGCCAATCTGCCGGGCGGAAGCCTATAGCTATACTTTGCCTGCTGATAACCAATAGAAGTAACCAGCAGGCTGAACTGATTAACCGGCACTGAAAGAAAGTGATACCTGCCCTGGTCATCAGCGGCAACAACTAAGCTGTCCTTAGCGGTTAATAATTTGATCGTTGCTCCAGGCAGTGCTGTGCCTTCCGCATTGTTTACAACACCACTTACCTGGCGGCCGGTTTGCGCATACAATTGAGTGGTTAAAAACAATACGATGACTGTAAGGAAATGCGTTTTCATATTTTTAATTTTGTGCGTTGCAGACTAAAACGGTGGCTGAAATTTTCTTCCCGTCTTTATCTGATTGAATATGACTATCGTTACCCTGTTACCTATCTTTAAACCTGATGCTGAAATGGCACCGGCTGAGTTTCTTATAGTAGTGCGATCCGTAATTTTAATAGGGCTGCGTAACCCGACAGGAATAACCAGTACAGTGTTCCCGATAAGATTGATGCCACCGATGATGAAACCCTTGCCGCCAGGCAGGTATATTAAAATGGTCTTGAAGAGTATTAAGTTGGCCGGGTCTGTTTGCCAAGCTCCAAAATAAATCATCATCCATCCGATTCTGATGAATGGCACGTCTTTAAATACCATAACTTTGATGAGGAATGCACAATAGGTAAAGAAGATAAATATTGTTATTAAGCGGATCTTCATAAGACAAAACAAAAACTTTATTCAACTACCAAAAAACGTAATAGATAGCAAGCTTATGAACACAGACGGGGAGAGGTGTGTATGCGACCAAGGATTGTTTTAGAAGTTAGCAGATAATAATTTACTATTCGTCGGTAAAAAACGGGGCGCCGGCGGTTGCGTTTGCAGGTAATTTCTAAATAGGTTATATTGCCTACTTTATAAATCCATGATACACCTATCAAAAAATAAACGGATCACGCTATTGGTGCATGTTCTGGCATGGTGTGTATTCGGGCTGGCTATTTTCTTTTATGTTCCATTCCTTTCAGGTATTGATATTCATTATCAATTCTGGGTCAGGCAAGTAATTACGCTTGGCCTGCTCGTGATTGCATTTTATGTTAATGCGTTTGTTCTGGTGCCGAAGTTTTTGCTAAAAAATCGTACAGGAGCTTATTTTGCTATCATACTTAGTGTTATTATAGCGATCATATTTTTAGACGGATGGAGTGAGCCGGCACTTAACCTACAGCAAATATTGTTTAATGAGGCTTTTCATAAACGCGTGATGATGCAAATATTGGCACATCGCGGAGAAAATATATTGCAAGTTTTTACTTTAGTGATTTCTGTACTAGTGCTGGGTATCAGCACCAGCCTGGCGACCATTGGGAAGTGGCAGAAAGACAAGCAAAAACGAGACGAACTGGAGAAAGATAAAATAACTTCGGAATTATCATACCTTAAGGCGCAAATCAACCCTCACTTTTTCTTTAATACGTTGAATAATATTTATGTACTTACAACGGTTGATGCGGAGATGGCACGCCAGGCCATTCACCGGCTTTCGCGCATGATGCGGTACCTGCTTTATGAAACGCATCAGGAAGAGACACTATTGAGCCAGGAAATTGCCTTTGTGAAAGATTATATCAAACTGATGCAACTGAGGCTGACTGATGCGGTGAAGGTGCGTATTGATACGCCTTCTGACTTAGTGGATATGTCTATGTCGCCCATGCTGCTACTGCCTTTCCTGGAAAACGCATTTAAGCATGGAGTGAGCGCAACTCAGCGAAGCCACATCGACATCCGCATCCTGCAACGCGCCAGCATGCTTGATATTACCATAAAGAATGCGATTATAAATGACTTTAGTGTTGATATAGATACTAACAGCGGTATTGGCCTGGTAAATACAAGGCGGCGGCTTGATTTGCTTTATCCCGGTAAGCATAAATTGGATATATGCGAACTGAATGCGGATAATGAATATACTGTTCACTTAATTCTTAATTTATCATGACTTTAAATTGCATAGCAGTAGATGATGAACCCCTGGCGTTAGAGCAGGTGAGCAAATTTATTGAACAGACTCCATTTTTTAAACTGGTGGGAAAATATTCAAATGCTTTGCACGCATTGAATGCGATTCACACGCAGAAGATAGACGTAGTGTTCCTGGACATACAAATGCCCGACCTTAACGGCATTCAACTGGCGCGAGCCCTGGATAAACGAACGAATAAACCACACATTATATTTACAACTGCTCATCATCAGTTTGCCATTGAAGGCTATCAGGTAGATGCGCTGGATTACCTGCTAAAACCTTTTAACTATGAAGAGTTCCTGCGTGCAGGCAATAAAGCTTTACATTACACAGAGTTACTGAATAGACGTGCTACACCACCCGTTATCTCAAATGAGCCTGAACACACCCATGAGCATTATATCTTTTTAAAAGTAGAATATCAACTCGTACGCATAGCCTTGGACGATATCTTGTATATTGAAGGGTTGAAGGATTATGTGAAAGTTCAATTAAAGAATACAGAAATACCATTACTCTCCCTCACCAGCCTGAAGGCCTTGGAAGAAAAATTACCCGCGAAACGTTTCATGCGCGTACATCGTTCGTTTATTATTTCGCTGGACAAGATCACTTCGATGACCAAAAGCTCAGTACATATTGGCAAGATACTGATCAACGTGGGCCATCAGTATAAGGATATCTTCTCACAATTTATTGGTAAATGGAATTGACCCATAAAACTTAACAGTGTTTAAATATAATTAAACATGGCTTTGCTTCTTAGTTAATATTGCTTTATCAACCATCTGATGATTTTTCCTTTTTTATTATTCAGTGAATAAATAATTCTCAAGCTATCCACAGAGATAATTATTTTTGACCTGTCCGGCCATTAATTGCTATTCAAATCGATAACCCTCAGGCAATCTGCTTTTACAATGCATAAGTTCGAAACAGAACTCTCAAGTGTGATGATAAAGTGCTATCTTAGCTCTAAACAAATCCTGGCGTCCGATAATACAGTGAAGAATAAATTAAGTCGGCATCTGTAATCAATGTGTTAGCGGCAGCCATTTGTAATATGCTTAGCAAAGAAAAAAAATTTGAATAGTTGCAAATGCTTTGTCAATTGCCGGATAGACAAGATGCGGTTAATAGCGATGAATAACTTTTTGTAACTATGCAAGTATGACACCACTTTTTGATTTAAAACATATTTTAAACCAGTATTTCCGAAACTACGAGGTTTTGCCAATCCCCGGAGGGGCTACTGCTGCTTGTCTGTATAAAATAATCACAAAAACTAAAGGGACTTACATCTTAAAAACACAGCCTGCCAATGCTGCATCTTACAGCCTTTGCAGCGAAAAACAAAATTATGAATGGCTGCTGAATAAAGTTCCCGTTCCTGCCGTGGCCTTTTTTTACACAACAGGATCAGAGGAACTGCTTTGCGTCTCAGAATTAAGCGGTAAAACCCTTGAGGCCTATATCGGCGAACTCAATACTGAAGAAATAGTCACCCGTTATGCACGTGCATTGAAGCTCCTGCACTCCCTGCCAATAGACAGCGCGGCACAGGTACAGCCGCTCGACACTATAATCAGTAAAGCAAGGTTTAATCTGGATAACAGCTTGATGGACATGGACGACCTGCAACCGGAAAACCGGTATTCAACTGCTTCACAACTGTTTTACAGGCTGCTGGAATTAAAGCCATCTGATCATGAACTGGTATTTACCCACGGAGATTACAGCCTTGACAATATCATCTTTCATGAAGATCGCCTCAGTGGGTTTATTGATATCGGCGGCGGAGGGGTGGCCGATAAGTACCGGGATATTGCCATTGCAGTAAGAAATATTCAGGATCACTTTGATGATGACCTGGTCAGTCTATTCTGCCATGAATACGGAATGTCCGGGTTGGATGAGCGTAAAATGAAATTCTACAGACTGCTCGATGAATTTTTTTAGATACTTTAGAGGTGCTGAACCGGATACTGTCCAAAGTGAGTCTTATTACAATATATTTTCTGAGCAATGTTAACGGTTGCTTTTATAGTTCCCCCCGAAAATCGGACAAGTTTAGTTGGAAAACCATTAAATTTTGACGTCCTCCCATATTTCGTAGCAGCTTAAATTGTAGAATCGGGGCTGTTTTCTATTAGTTGTAAGCCTGCGGACGCAATGATGTGTGGTCACTTATTTGATCCTTCTGTTTAAAGATCGTAACACATCATTGCGTACGTAGGAGCCGCCGGCAGGCATAAAATAATTGTATTTACATCTGCTGGCTTTTCCACCAATCAATAAATTCAGCTGGTGTTTTATCACCCAAAGAACTATGAGGCCGGAACTCGTTATATTCTATTCGCCAAGCCTCGATTTTTTCAGTTGCGTCCTGTAAAGATAAGAACCAATGCGCATTTAAACATTCATCTCTAAAACTTCCATTGAATGACTCTATAAACGGATTATCCGTCGGCTTACCTGGCCGGGAATAATCCATTGTAACGTTGTTTTCATATGCCCAGCGATCCACTTCCTTAGAAGTAAATTCACTGCCATTGTCTGTCTGGATTCTTTGAGGAGATATACCTCTTTGCGCCTGGATTTGCTCCAATGCGCTCACAACATCACTTCCTTTCAATGATTGGCCTGTTACAATACCCAAACATTCAGGACTAAAATTATCCACTATAGTTAAAGCCCTGAACTTTCTGCCGTCAAATAGCGCATCACTGACAAAATCCATCGACCAACAGGCGTGTAAACTGTTGTTATCAGGGCGTTCCACACGATGTGCTCCAGCCTTGCTACGTCTTGGCCTCTTACCTCTTAGATTAAGCCCTTCTTCCTTGTACACCCTATAGACCCGTTTGTGATTATCCTTCCAACCCTCACGCCTGAGCAAAGTCTAAACACGCCAATGACCATACCTGATCCTCGTTTCGGCTATTTCTCTAATTCTATGCCGCAGGGGTTGATCTTCTCTGCGACGATGCTTGTAATAAAACACCGAATGATAAATCATCATGACCTGACAAGAACGCCTGGTTGATACCTTGTACTGTTGCATGAGATATTCGGCTAATGCTTTTTTCTGCGCAGGTTTCAGAGCTTTTTTTTTATCACGTCCTGCAACATTTGTTTATCTAAACTCAGGTCGGCCACCATTTGCTTTAACCGGGCGTTCTCGTCCTTATGCATCCTGAGTTCCCGAAGCTCCGATACGCCTAAACCGCCATACTTTTTCTTCCAATTATAAAAAGTAGCTTCCGAAATCCCCATCTTCCGGCAGATCTCCTCAACCCTTACACCTTGCTCAGATTGCCGTATCGCAAACACGATCTGGGCCTCTGTAAATTTTGACTTTTTCATGCGCAATATTTCATTTTTCAATTTATGAATATTGCCCCAATTTTCTACTTTTAAACGCTACGGTTTTTAGGGGGGAGGTCAAAGGATGAATACATAAACTTCAATCGAATTCCTGAAAAAACTATACATAAGTATAGGAAATGAGCATACTGCAAAGCTTTATGAGGATTTTCTTAAGATTATTTTACTTTTGGGAAGTAATAGTTTTAGACATGGAGAACCGTTATCATAGAAATAGAATTTATATAAACGAAGAAGATCAAAGAACAATCAAAGAGTTCAGGATTTTATTAGCCGGCGCAGGCATTGGCAGTGTCATAGCTGAATGCCTTCTAAGATTTGGATTTGAAAATCTTACAATCATAGACGGAGATAAGATAGAGCTCAGCAATTTGAACAGACAAAATTATACGGAGAGTGATATTGGTAATTATAAAACCATCTCTCTGCAAACAAGATTACTTAGCATTAATAAGAATGCGAGGATAAAGATATTTTCAGAATTTATTACAGTTGAGAATGTGAGCAATTTTATACATGATTTTGGTATTGCTATCAATGCACTTGATTTTTCCTCTAACGTACCATTTCTATTCGATGAAATATGTCAAAAGAAAAATATTCCGGTCATTCATCCGTATAATTTCGGATGGGCCGGTTTCGTAACAATCATTTCACCAACCGGAGATCCAATGGATATGCTTGGAAATAACTTTATGAATTTTGAATTCAAGGTCGCGGCTTTTTTGATTGATAATTTAAAGAAAACAGGACAACAATATACTTGGATTGAGGATTTTATAAATGAATATAAAGCTGAAAACTTAAATTTGTCACCCCCTCAACTATCTGCAGGCGTTTACCTGCTTGCAGCAATGGTAAATGAAATTATTTTTAGTTTTGTTAGGGATAAGAAGATAAAATACTTCCCTGACTTTTATTTTACCTCTTTGATTAGTTAATGCTGTCCCATCATTCACAATTTCAAATAGTTGGTAATATATACAAACGCTTCGGCTATATTATTCACGCCCATTTTTTTAAAAAGCTTGCTTTTGTGAAATTTTATGGTCGTCTCAGACAAGTGAATGTTTTCTGAAATTTGTTTATTTGTTAAGCCTTGTGCGGTAAGAAATAGAATTTCTCTTTCTCTGGATGATAGTTGCAGCCCATTCTTCAGCTCCCATTTTTCATTATCAAAATCATATTGATAAATTTGGTTTGTGCCGGTTTTCATTATTTCCACATTGCCTATGCTGGTATCAGAAGCCATGGTAACCAAACCCATCGCCAGCCAGATATTATTGAACTCATCAACTTTTATGGGCGTTAATTTATGGTTAACCAATATGTATTCTCCCTTGCTTTGCCTAAGATGAAAGTTATATGAAATTGTATGTAAGAATTTATCTTCAACCCCAAGACTATTAAAAAACTCAAAGCCAACCTTATTGATTTTTACTAACATCTTTACTTCGTTTTCGGGCACATGATCTATAAAAAAATTAAAACCCTGCTCTTTTACTTTGGGTGCCTTTTTACCGCATAAGAACATGGAATTATCAGGCAAATACAGAAAGTTTTGTTTGTAATAATCAAAGATGTAAACACATTGATGGCTGGCTCTGGAAATGGCTTTTGCTGTTTCTACGTAAGAAGTTAAACCCAGATAATCATTTCTACCTTTAGGCAGTACTACCAGGCTTACTTCCTCAAAGCTTTTTGGTGTTATACTGTTTTTCATATGGGATAATTTTTCATTCTTTACAAAATTAAATTAATTCAATAAAAGAAGAACTACACTAAAGTATAGTATTTTATGAAAAATCACGAAATATAACCATAGCTATCTAACTTTGTCCGTCGGAGTAATTAAACCTAAAAAAAAATGCATTACATACCTGAAGATTATTATTTAAGTACTCTTCAAAAAAATGAGATAAAACAACTGCTAAGCTCTTTTATATTAGATATATACGACCACTTTGATTTTATAAATTTTACACAAAAAGATTATTTGGAAGAGCTTGGGGTTCTATATGCTGAAGATACCAATTACTTCAGCAACTCGGTATATTATGTTTTACGGGATCATAAAAAAAATAATATACACGCATCAATACGAACTACTTTACGGGATAGAAATTGCACATTACCCATAGAAAAATTGTTTGGTATAAAAATAGATCGGTTGCCGTTTATTGAAACGCAAAATATATGGCATGTTGGCAGGTTCTTTATCTCGAATAAAATACCGGGTAACAGAATAAAACTTCTGAAGAAAATGTTGTTCAATGCTTTTTATCCCATAGCATCGATTGGGAACAGCATTTTATTTGCAGAATGTGATGCGAAGCTGATCTATACACTTCGTAAATTTGGTATTAATGTAGAGACGTTAGGTAGCTCAATTGAATATATTTGTTCTGAAACCTTTCCCATTTGTATACAAGACGATACGTTGATGTCATTTATAAAGAAGAATCAAACATATTTTGAAGAAGAAAATGAAAAAGATGTAGATTTATTTTTAGCCATTAAGTCATTTATTATTTAGGGGAATTAATAGGCTTGATATAACAAATGGAGCGGATGTTCCATTTATAATCAAATTCAGTATGTTAACTAAGATTTCCAATAAGTTATGTTAGCCAGGAAGCACTTGTCTCAACAAATAATATTTGCAATTCCAAACAGCCACAAAGGCATTTAAAATTATTGTATGATTAAGAACAAATGAACTATTAAGGTAAATGAAAGAGAGCCGTAAGTTGCGGCTCCCTGAATGTAAAAAAATAGTTTGGCATTATGTCTTTATAAAGAAAAATTTGTAGAATTTCAATTGTCATACGATTTATCTGTCCATATTCCGAATAATAAGGATTAATGCTGATTTCGTCATTTCTTTTTATTTGGTTCTATGTACATAACATTTGATGGTATTATAGTTTTTCCAGTTATGGGAAAGTTTTCAACTCTTAGGTTTGATGTAGTATAATCAATTGCTTCAAAATAACCATGGATGGTTATAGGTTTTCTTGTTCTAATGCCCTTAATTGTGGCAGTATAAGGTACATTAGCTAAATGTTTCATAGCATTAAATGTACACAAAGAACGAGTTTGAGGGGGTACAGGTACTGTATAGCTGTCACTTAATTGAATAGTCTTGCTATTTCCTGTTGTGTATTCTAATGAAGTAGTATTTCCAGTAGTAAAGGTGAAAGAAGAGCTAGCTTGTATTATTTTAAAGAGTTCAAAACTAGCACTGATATTTGCAGTATACTGATAGGAGACGCCGGAAGACTCTTTGAAATCGTACTTATCTTGTTTGATTTCTGTAAAGGTAACTGTTCTAGATCCAATTTCATTTGTTGGATTTTCAACAGTCTTTTGAGAAATTACAGTTGGGGTTGAAGATAATATTATAGCATTATCAATATCCATTGTCATCTGTAGGATTTGAAACTCATCATTTGGAATAACATTGAATTGCTGATAAAGAGAATTGGAATTGCGCTGCAATGAGACATTTCCTTGATTATTTGTAATAACTCTATAATAAATATCCCATGGACTATCATCTCCCGCAAAAGGGATATCATTATTTTGAACTATATATCCTTTATTATTTGTACCTGTCAAGAAATCCCAAGCAAAACCAAATGTACTTCCCACATCATTTTGTTTGGTATAAACGATTTAAGTATTAGGATCACTTTGATATGAGCCTATTCCAACTGGCTTTTTTTCTTTGTAAGAGTAGATCATATACGGGATGCCAGATGATGCTGGTAAAAATTTTAAATAAAATAGATGTGCTTCACTGGGGTTAGTTGTATACGAATCAAATGTGAGGGGCTGACCTGCACCGTTAGTTTTTAAAGTATTTTTCCAAAATAGCTGTTAATAGTACTCAATTGAAATTCAATTCCTTCAAGCTGATAAAGGTCACTCCAAACATCCCCCGACCTAACCACAGACATGTTCTTTTTTTGTTGATTTAGGTAATCTTCTTTTTTCAAAGGAATAATCGTGTCGTTCAAATTGGAAAAGGTTTTAGATAAAAATTTTTCACTACTATGACCTGATATTTTAGATGATTTATGAGTTTCATCAACAATAAGTTCATTTTTCTTCGTACAGGAAGTCGCCAAAAATGCAAAGGCTAATGCCATTAAAGCGAACTGTGTGATTTTTTTCATGATTATATATTTTGTTTAATTAATGTGTCCTTATTTCCCATCTAATTGAATCCATATAAGGTTGGAAGTTTTCTGAAATATTAAGAAGTTCCATTTCAACAAGAACACCCTTTTTGAACGTGAATATTGTAGTAACAATAACAGTTTGTAATTTTTCTGAGTAATAAAGTTTTTCACTTCCGTCAGTTTGTATAATCAAACTTGTTGGATTGCCATATTTGGCAACAAAGTCTTTTTTGGGTAGTCCCATAGACGTTATGTTAATAAACTTACTTTCTTCCGGATAATTGCTTCCATACTGTAAAGCTTTACAAGAAATCAAAGTAGAAACTAAAAAAAGGAATAATAATGAATTTTTAATGATCATGATTTGGTTGATAATCTTCACGTTGCTATTTTATCAGAATTTTTTTCTATTCATTTATGAAAGTATTCAAATTTCCTATGTTAGGAATATTAAGATAATATTTTATTGAAAAATCTATACTTTGGTTTAGTATTTCTTACATGTTGATCTTAGCAACATTCGTTTAATTTTTTAGCTGCATTATCAACGAACTATAAATGGTAGCTAAAATATTTAGTATTTATACTAAATATTTTAGTTTTTAATCTATACCTTTACTTCCTGAAAAGGAGGAAACATGTATCTGAACTGTAAAAAATATTACAGCCTGCGCTACGGCACATATTCAACCGGCAAACTTGTCAAGGAAGCGGCGGATAAAGGCGTTCGTTCGCTGGCTTTAACCAACATCAACAATACATCAGATGAGTGGGAG